>CAWKYX010000033.1:0-21135 GCA_963854265.1 Acidimicrobiia bacterium | reverse complement strand
CCATCACATTGCCGATGCCGCGACTCCCGGAGTGCAGCACCGCCCAGACGCGCTCGCGCTCATCGAGACAAACTTCGACGAAGTGGTTGCCGCCGCCGAGGGTCCCAAGTTGATCTGCTGCCTTACGCAGCGGCTTGGCGGGCACTCGGGACTTGTCCGGCACAGGGTTGACATTCATCCAACTCGCCGCCGGCGTGGTTGCGTCCTTGTGGCGATTGAATCCAGCCGGAATCGACCGACTGATGCTGTGCAGCAACGGATCGAGGCTATCGGGCAGGGCTGAGGCCTCGAGGTCGAGTTCGGTGGCGATCATGCCGCAGCCGATGTCGACTCCGACCGCCGCCGGGATGATGGCGCTCTCGGTCGGGATGACCGAGCCAACTGTGGCCCCCATCCCGAAGTGGGCGTCAGGCATGAGTGCTATGTCGCCGGCGACTGCCGGTGACCGAGCAGAACGAAGCGCCTGCTCACGCGCGTTTTCATCGAGCTCAGGTGCCCATGAGCGGACCGAACGGTCTTTGTTTGCCGAATAAATATCCATCGCTGCTCCTTTCGTCGTTGTGCCTCGATGAGACACGAAGGGCCACTCAAACAAATCTGAGAGCCCATGGCGACCGAATTAGCGGCTCGGGCGATTCGGTCGCGACCGAAGACCGCTCAGGCGTCGACCTTTTAGCTCGCGCTAGCGACTACGAATCGCCAGTTGCGTGACGGCCTCGATGATGGGCGCCCAATAGTGGGGCAGGAGATCGTGTCCCATGTCATCGAGCTCGATTAGCTCGGCCGCGGGGATGAGTTCGGCGAGGCGGGCGCCACCGTCGGGGGCGATCAACCGATCGTCTGTCCCGTGCAGCACGAGGGTCGCCACATCGAGCTCTGCGAGCGCCGACTCGCGGTCGCCGGCGCAGAGTACTGCAGCCATCTGGCGAGCCATCGCTGTTGGGTGGTTGGCTCGGTCGAAGCACGCGGCGAAGTATTCGCGGGTCCAGTCTTCGTCGTAGTGCGCAGTTGTCGCCCAAACCGCTCGGGAGCGGACGTCGGCCTCAATCACAGCCGAACGGTCGCTCGGATCGGCCCCCGGCGCCATCAACGCCTCAAGAGCTACGGCGCTCGGCTGGCCAGCCTCGGAGCTACCCGATGTCGAGCTCAGCAACGTGAGGCTCTGGACCCGGCTTGGGTGCTCGATGGCAAGGGTCTGGGCAATCATCCCGCCCAGTGAGACACCCAAAATGTGGGCCCGGTCCAGGCTCAGGTCGTCCAGCACCGCGATCACGTCGCTTGCCATGTCCGAAAGCAAATACGGCGGCACGAAGTCGGATTGGGACGGAAGCCCGGCATAGACCGCAGCAATGTCAACCACCTCGTCAAGGGCGCTCGAGAGCCCTGAGTCGCGGTTGTCCAGCCGGATGACCCGAAAGGCCCGGTCCATGAAACCCTGGACGAGCGCATCTTCGAAGAAGATGAGCTGACTCCCGAGCCCAGCGATCAGTACCAGCGGTGGGTCGTCATCGTGGGAACTGTGAACGTCGTACTCGATCTCGACATCGCCTGAATGAGCGCGGGCCATGACTCTCGCTACATCTTGTCGAGCAGGTCGCGCTTCTTCGTTTCGAACTCCTCGTCAGTGAGCGTTCCGGCACGGCGCAACTCGTCGAGCTGCGCTATCTGTTCGGGAATCGATGGGGCTGCATTGCCGCTGAAGGCCGACGCCGTGGCTTCACCCATGCGCTGATACTGACGGTCCTCGCCGGCCTCCATCGCTCGGTAGATCTCTTGCTGGACCAGGTTGGGCTTGCGTACCGCTTCGAACGTCTGTTGACCGCCCTCACCCGCGGACTCGACGCCGAGGTCACCGGCGCCGAGGATGCGCTCGAACACCGATTGATTGAAGAAGACCGTGTTGATGCGATCAAGCGGGATTTCGATGCCGCTCTTGGCAAGAATCCCGCTGCGATGGATCACTCGTTCGGTGGTGACTACAAAGTTCTCACTCGTCCACTTGACGTAGTTCCGGACAAAGTAGACCAGTGCCACCAGCACAAGAATCCCCGCGAGGATCTTCACAAAGTCATTGTCGTAGACGATCGACACGATGCCGATGAGCACCGCGATTCCGAGCGCCAACGACGCGGGAAATATTCGCCACCAGTGCGGGCGGAGGTCAAGGACGATGTCCTCACCCTTGTTCAAGAGCTTCGTCGGGAATGCCACACCTTGATCTTACCGCGGCCGCCCGGCCGGCTCGACCTCATGGCGTGTCACCTAGCCCCAACCAAGGCCGTCCAAGACGTCGTCGTCGATACCAAAGTGGTGGGCCAACTCGTGGACCACGGTGATCGTCACCTGGTCAACGAGGTCAGGCTCAGAGCTGCACATGGCACAGAGTGCCAGCCGATAGACCGTGACCTGATCGGGCATGGCGAACCCCCCGTAGTCGTCTCGCTCCGTGAGCGGAATGCCCTCGTACAGGCCCAACAGGCCCGGCTCGTCGGCGATGTCATCGACAAGGACCACGACGTTGTCCATCAGCTGGGCGAGCTCGTCGGGGATGGCGTCGAGCGCATCGGCCACGAGGGCCTCGAAACGCGAGATCGGGACAGGCTCCATGACACCAACCACCGTAGCGAAGTTGTCACCGGTGGCGAGTAACGTCAGCGAGGTGGAGAACCTCCTCGACGGGCTCACCGAAGAGCAACGTGGCGCGGTCACCGTCAACGCCCGCCGCCTACGCGTTCTCGCGGGTGCAGGCAGCGGCAAGACCCGCGTCCTCACGCGTCGCATCGCCTACGGGGCACAGAACCAAACGTTGGCGCCCGATCACACCCTTGCCCTCACGTTCACACGCAAGGCCGCCGGCGAGCTCCGAGACCGCCTCCGCCAAGTCGGGCTCAGCGACTCCGTATCAGCAGGCACCTTCCACGCACAGGCTTACGCTCAGCTCCGAGCGCGGTGGGCCGACCAAGGTGTGCGGCCACCGGAACTGCTTGATCGACGTGGCCGGCTGCTGTTCAAGGTGCTCCCGAAGTCGCTTAGCAGAGCCGACCGGCTCGCCGTCATGGCGGAGATCGACTGGGCGACGGCCCGGCGCATCACACCACTCACTTATCCCGCCGCGGCCGAACGTGCCAACCGCCGGACTGCCGCCACGGGCGGCCAAATCGCCAAGTACCTACGCGAATTCGAGGAGCTCAAGAGCAAGCGCCGCATGGTGGACTTCGACGACTTGCTGGAGCTGTGTATTCGCGACCTGTCCGACCCCGATTATGCACGGACTCGGCACTGGCGCTTCACCCACTTGTTCGTGGACGAGTTCCAAGATGTAAACCCACTGCAGTTCGATCTGCTCCGCGCCTGGCTCGGGCCCGAGTCGACTCTGTGTGCGGTCGGCGACGCCAACCAGGCCATCTACAGCTGGAACGGAGCCGATGCCGGATACCTCCACCGCTTCGAGGAGTACTTTCCAGGGTCGAAAACCGTCGAGCTCTCGGACAACTTCCGTTCGACACCACAAATCCTCGATGCCGCTGCCCGCGTGCTGCACGGTGCTGGGCGACTTCGCCCCAACCGCAACGACGGCCCGCTCCCCACCGTGGAACCATGCGATGACGAAACCCACGAGGCTCGCTCCATAGCCCGCCGGGTTCGAGATCGGCACCGACCCGGCGGTCGATGGTCGCGCCAAGCAGTCCTCGTACGCACCAATGCACAGACCACCATCGTCGCAGACGCACTCCGAACTGCAAAGGTCCCCGTCGCCATCAAGGCCGGAAACAGCTTGGCCGACAACGCTGCCGTCGACGACCGCCTCCGCGAATTGGCCATCGCTGCGGTGCCGCTAGCCACCGCCCTGACCGACTTGCGAATCGATGCCTTGGCCGAGGATGACGATGCGACACGCGAGGCACTCGACGCGCTTGGGAACCTGGCCGAAGATCAAGTTTCGATGCACCCAAACTCGACCTCTGTCGACTTCGTGGCATGGGTTCGGGCGACACTCGGCAGCGACGAGGCCTCCAGCGGCCGCGACGCTGTCGACATCATGACCTTCCACGCGGCAAAGGGCTTGGAGTGGCCTGTTGTTCATCTCGCCGGAATCGAAGACGGCCTGGTCCCCATTGGACGTGCCACAACTCCCGAGGCCGCCGCTGAAGAAGTGCGACTCTTCTATGTCGCCATCACGCGCGCCCAGGACGAAGTCCACTGCTCATGGGCACGAAGCCGCCGCTTTGGCGAACGAACCATGCAACGCCAGCCATCTCCGCTCCTCGACGAGATGGTCATCGCCGGGGCTGGCACGAAATCCATCACCGAGGTCGGGCGCAACACCGCCCACATCCGCGAGATTCGCGAACGTCTCGGTGTCAGCGAACCCTCCGACCCCGCCATCGATGTTCGCGATCACATCCGAGACTGGCGCCGCCAGGCCGCGCTCATCGCCGGTGTGCCGGCCTACGTCGTGTTCGGCGATCGAACGATCGATGCGCTGATCACCACCCGGCCCCGCAACCACGACGAACTCAAAGCCATCCCTGGGCTCGGCCCCGTGAAGGTTGCTCGCTACGGCGACCAGATCCTGGAGCTCTTGACCATCGACTAGCGGACGGCCTGAGCCAGCCAGACCCCGTGTCCCCGCCGAGTTAACGCCAACGGATACGGTGTCGCATGGGTTCCACCCCCCGGGCGCGGCGATGAAGCGTTCTCTTGGTTTGGGTCACGTCTTCGTGATCAGCACCGGAGGCATGATCAGCTCTGGCTTGTTCCTGCTGCCGAGCCTCGCTGCCGACAAAGCCGGACCTGCGGCCGCACTCAGCTATCTCATCGCTGGGGTCCTCGCCGTCCCTGCGATGTTCAGCGTCGCCGAGTTGTGTACCGCGATGCCCCGCGCCGGCGGTTCCTACTATTTCCTGGCGCGGGCTCTCGGCCCTGTCGGCGGCACCGTCACCGGCGTCGCCACGTGGCTCTCGCTGGTCATGAAGGACGCGTTCGCCCTGGTAGGCATGAGCGCGTATCTCGCCATCGTGGTCGATGTGCCGGCCAAGCCAACCGCGGTCGCCCTCATTGCGGCGTTCACAGCGCTCAACATCGTCGGATCCAAGACAACCGCCATCATCCAGGTCGTTTTGGTGACCTTTGTGCTGTCGGTGATGGCGCTGTTCTTGTTCTTTGGACTCCCCGATGTGGGCAGCAGCGACGGGCAGCTCGACCCGTTCTTCGAATCAGGCAGCGGCGGCCTGATCGGCGCAGTGGGGCTCGTGTTTGTCTCCTACGGCGGCCTCACCACAGTCGCGAGTATCGCTGAGGAGATCGAGGACCCATCTCGCAACATCCCGTTAGGCATGGCGCTTTCGCTGATCGTCAGTACCACGCTTTACACGCTCGGGATGCTGATCGTCGTGGCCACAATCCCACCCGACGTGCTCCACGACGACCTGACCCCAATCCACACCGCAGCCGATGCCGTCATGCCGGGCATCATTGCCGCGCTCGTCATTGCAGCAGCGCTCGCGGCGTTCGCATCGGCAGCCAATGCCGGCATCCTTTCTGCCGCCCGCTACCCCATGGCGATGAGCCGCGACGGACTCATTGGTCCGAGGTTCAAAGACGTCGGGCGATTCGGTACACCTGTTTGGGGTGTGCTCCTCACTGGACTGGGTATGTCAACAGTTGTTGTGGCTTTCGGCGCTGGGGCCATAGCGAAACTCGCATCGGCATTCGTACTGTTGACCCTGGGACTCGTCAATGTCGCGGTGATTGTGCTGCGTGCTGCACGTATCAGCTCGTACGCACCCGGGTTCAAGGCTCCGCTCTTTCCCTACCTACAAATTGTCGGGATCGGGTTCACGGGCTACCTCATCGCACAACTCGGGTTGTTGCCCATTGTCCTCGTGTCCTTGACGATTGCCGTCTCGGTGTTGTGGTTCTACCGGTTTGCCCGACCCAGGGTGACTCACACCGCGGGGGCGATTCACCACATCTTCGAGCGTCTCGGTCGGGCTGCGGACCCCACCATCGACCGCGAGATCTCCCAGGCGATGCAGAGCCATGGACTCCGAGCAGACGACGATTACGCTGGGCTCATCGCTCGGGCTGCGGTGATCTCTGTGCCGGCTGGCGCCGATATCAACGAGGCTGCGACCCGAGCCGCCAATGTGCTGGGGAACCGTATGGGCATCGAGCCCGAGCAGGTCAACGACCAGTTCCTCGAGACCGGGTCCCTGTGGATTCAACCGTCGGATACCCACCCAACGGCCACACCTGTCGCCTTCTTCGACATCGCCGACGATGACCACCTGGTGATCGCTGCGAGTGAGGCTGGGATCGTGATCCCAGCCGAGTGGGGTGGCCACGGCGAGCGGGTCAACGCGTTGTTCTTCCTTGCCGGAACCACGAAACAGCCCGGGCGGGCGCTCCGCCTGGCAGGTGAGCTGGCCGCATACCTCCACACCGACGATGCACAGATCATTGCGCAGGCGACATTCGAAGCCGAGGTCAAACAAGCGCTCCTGCCAACTCTCGAAATCGGCCAGTACCCGTTGCTGTCAGAGACCGAAATGGGGGAGCTCATTGGACGGAAGGTGGGTGAGATCGCTCTCGACGACACCCTGCACGCCGAGGCGGTTCATCGAGGCGGCAAGGTAATCCGAGCCGATGACGATCTCGTGCTCGAGCCGGACGATCAGCTGACGATCATTGGTCCCGAAGGCGGACTCCCCGTCGGTGCCGAGCTGGTGGCCCGCCTCACCAAGGACTGAAGACAGGCTCAGAGGTCGACCGGCACGACAACAACCACGACGGTCGCATCGCACTGCGCAAGCACTCGTTCGACGGTAGGACCAAGCGACGGATGATCATCCAACCGACGCAGCACCGCGCCCAGCACAACCAGATCGGCCTCGGCCTCTTCGACAAAACGAACAATTTCGGGAGCGGTAGCGGCCCCACTAAGAGAGTTGGGGTGGGCTTCGACGCCGAGTTCTCGAGCCTGATCGACCGCTTGCCAGAGCAACCGTGCGCCGACCTCGGCCGAGACCTCGTCATGGGCTTGCTGGGTGATGAAAGGCATCCAACGCTGCGATGGGCGCGCCTGCGCCACCACGTGGGCGAGCTGAATTTCGGTCCCAAGATTCGCCGAGAGATTAAACGCAATCTCCTGGGCTGCGCGCGAGCCGAGGCTCCGACCAACCGGGACAACCGCTCTGCTGAAGGCACCGGGTAACGGGCCCTCGAGGTTGCGAGCCCGCCGCACAATGACGACCGGCACTGGACTCTCCGACAACACCCCATCGACCAACGACGTGATGACCCCAGACTCGGTTTCGTCGACCCCTATGCCGATGACGCCGAAGCCCAGCTTGCTCTCGGCCACGATGGCGGCGACCGCGTCATCGTCTTTGGATCGGCGTACCTCGAGGTCTCGATCGTGCAGCACGTTCTCGAGGGGTGTGAGGTCTGCATCTCCGTCCACGTCGACTGCGAGAACCGTGGCTCCCGCTTCGTTCGGCCACGCGAAATGCATGACTTGCGCCATGGCGATCGATGCGGGACGTCCACGGCTGGGCAGTAAGAGCCGCGAGTTACGGACCACCAGGTTTGTGCTCAGCGCCTTCTCGCGTTCGAGTCGCGCTATCTCGTCGTCGGTCCCGGCGAAATCACGGACCACATAGCGCAAGCTGACCGACGCAAACACCGACGTTACGACCGGGACCAACACAATCACCGTGAACGATGTGGTGTTGAAGACACCAAGGGTCAACGCGACCGTGCCAATGACGATCTCCAACGCGCCCCGGGCGTTGAGGCCCGCTCCGAGCGCAAGACCGGCCCGGTGCGAGAGGCCGGCGCTACGCCCGCCGCCATAGGCGCCTGCGAACTTGAAAGCAATGCCGACGGCCACGACGATGACAGTCCAAACCAAGGCCTCGGCGCTGTTGAGGGTGGTGAGGTCGAGGCGGAGGCCGGCAGTGGCGAAGAAGACCGGCGCAAAGAACGCGAAGGTCAACCCCTCGATCTGGTGCAGCACCTCTTTTTGTTGGAACCGAGAACGATGCAAGATGATGCCGGCTACGAATGCGCCGAGGACAGCTTCGACACCCAACCATTGGGTGATAACCCCGAACCCCAACATGAACATCACCGCGACCGTGAGCGCTCCCGACACGTTCGAGCCTTCGGAGCGAACCCGACGCAACATGGAGTCGACGGCGCGTTGGCCGACCGTGAGCGCCAGCACCACGAAGGCGAGCATGCCGACAACCGTGATCACGATGTCAATAGCGCCGCCGCCCTCGCCTTCAGCTGAGCTGGCGAGTCCGGTGAACACGCCCAGCAGCAACCAGCCAACGACGTCGTTGGCCATCCCGGCTGCGATGGTTATCTGGCCAAAATCGCGGCGCATGAGACCCATCTCGGACAAGATTTTGGCCACCACCGCCAGCGATGACACCGAGAGGGCTAGGGCCACAAACAAGGCAAACGTGGTCCGGTCTGCCGTCGCACCCAGGAACGACGAGGGCAGCAAGTAGCCGACCGCGAGGCCTGCCGCCAGTGGCACAAAGAGGGACCCTGCCGTGACGAGTGCCGCGGGTTTCCCGAGCTTCTGGATGAGGCCAAGATCGGTTTCGAACCCCGTCACGACCAACAACAATGCAATGCCGACCCAGGCCACCGATAACAGGGCGGCCGACTGGATCTCGCCGTGTTCCATGGGAAGGAACCATTCGAACCCCGAGGACCAGATTTCGCCGAAGACCGACGGTCCCAGCACCAAGCCGGCGAGCAGTTGGCCAATCACCGATGGCAGGCCGATCCGCCGCATGGCCCAGCCAAGCGCGTGGGCGAACCCCAGCAAGACAAAGAGCTGGACCCAAAAGACTAGAAGTTCGTGTTCCTCGATCGGTATCAACATAACGAAAGCTCTTCAGCCGAAGTTGAAATCGGCCATAAGCGGCACATGGTCTGAGGGCTTCTCGCCCTTGCGGGCATTCCGGTCTACCAGGGAGAACGCCGTTCTCGAGGCCAGAGGCTGAGAAGCCAGAATGAAGTCGATCCGGATCCCCTCGCGCTTGTGAAACCGCCCGGCCGTGTAGTCGTAGTAGGTGAACAACCCGGAGTCGTCTGGGTATTGATCGCGGAATACGTCTGCCAGGCCCCAGTCCACGATGTTGAAGAACGCGTCGCGTTCGGGCTGGGTGACGTGGGTGGCGCCTTCGAACGCCTTGATGTCCCACACATCACGATCTTCGGGTGCGACGTTGAAGTCCCCCAGAACCGCTACAGGTTGATCAGGCGAGCAGTTGGCATCGAGATGTGAGCGAAGGCGAGCGAACCAGGCGAGCTTGTACTGGTAGTGGTCGTCATCGGGGGTCCGCCCGTTGGGGATGTAGGCGCTGGCTATGCGGATGCCGCCGCAGGTAGCCCAGACGATGCGGGCGTCAACATCGGGATCGCCGCCATCGGCAAAGTCCGGTTGTGGATCGTCGAGCCCAACCCGACTCAAGATCGCGACCCCATTCCATTGGCCCTGACCGTGATGGGCCGACTCGTACCCAAGACTGGCAAAGACATCAGTCGGGAACGCATCGTTCGCGAGCTTTGTCTCTTGAATGCACAAGATGTCGGGCTCCATGACCTGGAGCCATTCCTCAACGCGAGGAAGGCGGGCGTTGAGGGAGTTTACGTTCCATGTTGCAATCCGCACGACGAGGACTCTATCGCCTGAAACAGCAGCCGTCGGCAGACGCAGCTGGTTCTCTACACTGGGCGCGTGGACGATCAACCCGCCAGCAAGCAGGTCACTCCCTCATCAGGGCAAAACGAGTGGCTCGTCGAAGAGATGTTCGCTCAATACCAAATCGACCCGGCCTCGGTGAGCGAGAGTTGGCGAGATTTCTTCGCCGACTACCGGCCCTTCAGCGGCCATGCCGGCGGGACGGGTCCGGTTGAACCGGACGACACCTCAACGAACGGCTGGCCAGCACAGAGCAGCGCGGCCTCGGAACCTCAAGCCGCTGTGCCGGAAGCGACGCAGGCGCTCACAACCGCTCCGTCAGTCGCTCCCGCAAAGCCGACACCCGACGATGAGATCCCGGGCGAACCCATCCGCGGCGTCGCCGCGCGCATCGTCGCCAACATGGAGGCCAGCCTCGACGTTCCGACAGCCACCAGCTTCCGCGAGATCCCGGCCCGACTCCTCGAGGTGAACCGCAAGGTCATCAATGGGTATCTCGGGCGCACCCGCGGCGGCAAGGTGAGCTTTACTCACCTCCTCGGCTACGCCGTCGTCCGAGCCATCGCGACCGCAGTGCCAAACATGAACTCCACGTTCTTCAACGGCCCCGACGACAAACCTCGCCTCATCCGAAACGATCACATCAACCTGGGCATCGCTGTCGATGTTGAGAAGGACGATGGTTCGCGCACACTCATGGTTGTTGCCATCAAGGCAGCCGAGACCATGGACTTTCGTACCTTTGTCGAACACTACGAGGACCTGATCCGGCGGGTTCGCTCCGGCAAGGTCACGCCCGACGACGTCACAGGGACCACGGTCAGTCTCACCAATCCAGGCGGCTTTGGCACCCTTCAAAGCGTGCCGAGACTCATGCCCGGCCAGAGCCTAATCGTCGGCGTGGGTACCATCAACTACCCCACTGGCTTCCAGGCGGCTGACGAACGTCGCCTCGCTGACATGGGTATCTCGAAGGTCATCACCGTCAGCTCCACCTACGACCATCGCATCATCCAGGGTGCCGAGTCGGGGCTGTTCCTCCGCAAGGTCGATGAACTCCTGACCGGTGAAGATGAGTTCTACGACGACATCTTCCGTTCCATGGGCGTGCCCTACGAGGCCGTCCAGTGGCGCCGAGACGTCATGCCCGTCGATCACACCGCCGCCATGCTCGAGAAGCAGGTGCAGGTCAACACCCTCATCAACATGCATCGGGTCCGCGGCCACCTCATTGCCGACCTCGATCCCTTGCGGCTCAAAGAACCGCATATGCACAGCGAGCTCGATCCCGCGACCTACGGACTCACCATCTGGGACCTCGACCGCGAGTTCTACGCCCGTGGCATCGGCGGCGTAGGGCCGACCGAGCAGTCCCAACGCATGCCGCTCGGCGATCTACTCGGCGTGCTGCGCGACGCGTACTGTCGCACCATCGGTGTCGAGTACATGCACATCCAAGAGCCCGAAGAGAAGGGCTGGATTCAACGGCATGTCGAAGGCGTAGGCCCCAACGCGCCCGAAGACGAAAAGCGTCACATTCTCGACAGGCTCAATGCTGCCGAAGCGCTTGAGAAGTTCCTGGCCACAAAGTACGTCGGCCAAAAGCGATTCGGCCTCGAAGGCGCCGAGAGCGCAATTCCCATCCTCGATGCTTTGTGCTCTGACGCCGCCGACGACGACATGAGCTCAGTCGTGATGGGCATGGCGCACCGCGGCCGACTCAACGTCTTGGTCAACATCGTCGGCAAGTCCTACGGAGCGTTGTTCGAAGAGTTCGAGGGGGGCCTCGAAGAGGACTCGATCCAAGGGTCAGGCGACGTCAAGTACCACTTGGGCCAAACAGGCATGTTCACGAGTCGCGCGGGCAACTGTATTCCGCTCGAACTCGCGGCAAACCCGTCGCACCTCGAAGCTGTCGACCCAGTCGTGCTTGGCATGTCGCGCGCTCGCATGGATCAGATCCATCCTCCAGGCGACTACCCCGTGCTTCCGCTCATCATCCACGGCGATGCGGCATTCGCCGGCCAGGGTGTGGTCGCTGAATCACTGAACTTGTCCCAGATCCAGGGGTACAAGGTTGGTGGGACGGTCCACCTCGTCATCAACAACCAGGTTGGCTTCACGACGACGCCAGACCACTCGCGAAGCACGGTGTATCCCACCGACGTTGCCAAGATGGTCCAGGCGCCAATTTTCCACGTCAACGGCGACGACCCCGAAGCCTGCGTTCGCGTCGCTCACCTGGCCTTCGCCTACCGCCAACGGTTCAATAAAGACGTCGTCATCGACATGTGGTGCTACCGGCGCCACGGCCACAACGAGGGCGACGACCCCAGCTACACCCAGCCGCTCATGTACCGCCGGATCGAGGAACACCGGTCGGTTCGAAAGCTCTATGTCGAGTCTCTCGTCAAGCGCGGCGACATCACGCTGGACGAAGCCGAGACGGCCATGGACAACTTCCGCGGCACGCTCCAGGGAGCGCTGGACTCCACGCGAGGTTCGGCCACTACAACTGATGTTGCGCCCGTTCAACGCGTGGTGGCCGGAGCCCAGCCCTCGCCGGCAACCGGCGTCGAGCGCGCGGTCCTGGACCGGATCGCCACGACGCTGTCGACCAGCCCTGACGACTTCGTCGTTCACCCGAAGCTCGGACGCCAACACGAGACCCGCGACGCCATGTTTGCCGACGGCGCAGTCGACTGGGCCCTCGGAGAGTCGCTCGCGGTCGGCAGCCTGCTGGCGGAAGGCATCTCCATCAGACTGACCGGGCAGGATTCACGGCGAGGAACCTTCTCACATCGCCACTCCACGCTGGTCTGCTACGAGACCGGGCGCGAGCACCTCCTTCTCGAATCGGTCGCTCGTGAAGCCGACGTCAACCTTTGGATCTACGACTCACTGCTTTCGGAGTACGCGGCCCTCGGTTTCGAGTACGGGTACTCGGTTGCAAACCCCGAGACACTGGTGATCTGGGAGGCGCAGTTCGGTGACTTCATGAACGGCGCCCAGGTCATTATCGACCAATACCTTGTGGCTGCCGAAGACAAGTGGAACCAGCTCTCGGGCCTCGTGCTGCTGCTCCCCCATGGATTCGAAGGGCAAGGCCCCGAACACTCATCTGCACGGATCGAGCGGTTCTTGTTGTTGGCCGCCGAAGACAACATCACCGTCGTCAATGCATCAACCGCTGGCCAGTACTTCCACGCGCTTCGCCGCCAGGCGCTCAGCCCCGCCAAGCGACCGCTGGTGTTGTTCACGCCGAAATCGCTCCTGCGTTCCCGATCGGCTCGTACACCAGTGTCCGAGCTCATCGACGGTCGATTCCAGCAAGTCCTCCCCGACCCAGGCATCGACGATGCATCGCAAATTCGACGGATCGTCTTTGCCAGCGGAAAGGTGAGTCACGAAGCTCTGGCCGAACGGGACAAACTCGGTGCGGCGGCAGCGGTCGAGCGGGTCGAGCAGTTGTACCCGTGGCCGACCGAAGACGTCGCGGCTGCTCTCGCCCGCTACCCCAACGCTCATGAGGTCATCTGGCTCCAAGAGGAACCCGAGAACATGGGCGGCTGGAATACGGTGAAGGGGCGTTTGTATGAAGCGCACGGCCAGACCCACAACATCCGGCGCATCAGCCGGCCCGAGTCAGGGAGCCCGGCCACCGGGTCGGCGGCTCTCCATGCGTGGGAACAAGCGGATCTGTTGAAGCGAACCTTCGAAGGCGTATAGCGGCTCTACCGCTGCCTGCCACAACAAGGATCGGTCTCGGCGCGTTGCGCCTGTCACCCGCTGAGGACCGAACCTGAGATAGCGGTTCTGCGCCCGTTAGCGAAGCGGGCGTCCGACAACCGCTTCAAGATCTTCCAAGGCCTGGTCGCCGTCGAGCACCTTGATGGTCGTCATACCCATGGCCCGTGCCGGCTTGAGGTTGATGCCGAGGTCATCGAGGAAGACACATGCTGAAGGCTCGACGCCGAGCAGATCACAGGCAATCTCATAGAAGCGGGTCTCTGGCTTGCGAACGCCGACCTTGGACGATTCCACGACGACGTCGACATCGTGCATCACCGCGTGCATGTCACCCGTTGGCGACGTCCGAGAGTCGGCGCTGTCATCGGAGACGAGGTTGTTGGTGAGAATGGCGGTCTTGTGCGTCTCAGCCAGTTTGCCAATAGCAGTGACCATCGCAGGGCGCAGTTTGGTCTTCAGGCACTCAAGAACCGCTAACGCCGACACCTCACGGCCGAGCGCCGCACCTTCGGCTTCAAACAGTTCGGCAAACTCGCGTCGGTCGACGTCGGACCGTTCCAGCTTCGCCCAGGCATTGTCGTCGGGATTCGTCGAGTTGATCGTGCGGATCAATCCATCAGGGAGGCCTGCTTCGGCCTCGTAGCGGGCGAAACCCTCGAAGGGACTGGTCGTGACCACTCCCCCGAAGTCGAACAACACAGCCTCGATCATGAGGCGTGATCATAGGGCGTGTCACCGTCGATGAGATTCCGGCAGCCTGGCGGCTGCTCGCGCCAGACGCGCAAGCTCAAGCACCGGGCGCCTGTCAGGCTGCAGCACCACGCCATCGCCCGACCCTGGCCGAACGCCCCTCGCCGTGTGGTCGAGCACACAAGTACCGTGGCCTAAATGACACCGTGGTCTGAATGAGAGCGTGGCCTCAATGACACCGTGGTCTGAATGACCCAGTGTGACAGCGGTGTTTTCGCCTATTTCGGAGTCCCGCACCCGTGCGTACAGTGATGTTCGTAACAACAACTCGATGTGGCCATGCAACGGGAGCTCAGCCAGCCAGCTGACTCACAGCCCACACGATACGCACTCAGGGTTCGCCCTGAGCAGCGTTGCGGAGAGGAAGGAATGGGCGCCTTCCTCTCCGCTCTGATCTTTTTGCGACGAACCGGGTGACGGTCGGTGCCAGGCACCAAGCATCACCGGTTCCCCAAATCACGCCGAGCGGGTGACGGTCGGTGCCAGGCACCATGCGTCACCCCATGCGTCACCGGTGGCGCGGGTTGGCGTCCGTTGGGGTCGGGCAGGGCGGCAGTAGCCTCCCCCCATGGCAGCCGAGTACATCTTCACCATGCACAAGGTCTCGCGGTTCTATCCGCCCGATCGTGAGGTGCTCAAGGACATCACCTTGGCGTTTTATCCGGGCGCCAAGATCGGAGTGCTCGGGTCGAACGGCGCAGGTAAGTCGTCGCTGCTGAAGGTTATGGCCGGACTCGACGACGGCTACAGCGGCGACGCGCGCCTCACCCCTGGCTTCACCGTCGGCTACCTCGCGCAAGAACCTGAGCTGGATGAGGCAAAGGACGTCCACGGCAACGTCATGGACGGTGTCGGCGATGTTGCCGGGCTCCTCACCCGCTATGACGAAATCCTGGCCGCGTGGTCGGACCCCGAAGCCGACTACGAGAAGCTGGGCGAAGAACAGGCCGACGTCGAACGCAAGATCGAAGCAGCAGGCGCGTGGGACCTTCAGCGCACCGTCGAGATCGCAATGGACGCCCTCCGCCTGCCACCCGGTGACTCCGACGTCACAAGCCTGTCCGGCGGGGAACGTCGCCGTGTCGCACTTTGTCGGCTGTTGCTGTCTCGCCCCGACCTCCTCCTGCTCGACGAGCCCACCAACCACCTCGATGCTGAATCAGTCGCGTGGCTGGAGCGCCATCTGCAGGAGTACACCGGCACCGTCGTGGCCATCACCCACGATCGCTACTTCCTCGACAACGTCGCGGGCTGGATTCTCGAACTGGACCGAGGCCGAGGTATTCCCTACGAAGGGAACTACAGCGGCTGGCTCGAGCAGAAGCATGCCCGCCTTCAACAAGAGGACAACCGAGACTCCGCCCGCCAGCGCACGCTCAGCCGAGAGCTCGAATGGGTGCGCATGGCACCGAAGGCCCGCCAGGCAAAGGGCAAGGCCCGCCTGCAGGCATACGAGAAGTTGTTGGCCGAAGCGAAATCAGCCGACGGCCGAGACCAGGATCTCCAGATTTCGATCCCGGTCGACCAACGGCTTGGCGACGTGGTCATCGAAGCCAAGAACCTGTCGAAAGCGTTCGACGAGAAACTGCTCGTCGAAGACCTCACGTTCTCGCTGCCTCCGGCTGGCATCGTCGGTGTGATCGGGGCCAATGGCGCCGGCAAAACCACGCTGTTCCGCATGATCACCGGCACCGAGAGCCCCGACAGTGGCGAACTTCGGGTCGGCCCCACGGTCGAACTCGGATATGTCGACCAGTCGCGCGACTCCCTTGCGGCCGGCAACACGGTGTACAAAGAGATCACCGGCGGCGTCGACAATCTCGTGGTGGGCGGTCGCGAAATCCATGGACGTGCCTATGTCGCATCGTTCAACTTCCGAGGCTCGGACCAGCAGAAAGAGGTCGGAGCGCTCTCAGGCGGGGAGCGCAATCGAGTGCATTTAGCCAAGGTCCTGCGCAGTGGCGCCAACCTGCTGTTGCTCGACGAACCTACAAACGATCTCGATGTCGACACGCTGCGAGCGCTCGAAGGCGGCCTCGAGGACTACGCCGGTTGCGCTGTGATCATCTCGCACGACCGGTGGTTCCTTGACCGTGTGGCCACACACATGCTCGCCTTCGAGGGCGACTCACAAGTCCGTTGGTTCGAGGGAAACTTCAGCGAATACGAGGCATTCCGCAAGAAAGAACTCGGTCTCGGCGACCAGCCCACCCGAATCAAGTACAAGCCTCTCGCCCGCTGACCAAGCCCAGAACGTCAACGGCCCTTTGAAGGCCGCCCATTCTCCCCGGTGCTGGACCGTTCGTTGGGCGACCATCAAAGGGCCGCAACTCCAACAGGCTTTGACCGCCTCGCACCATGGCCCGATGATCGGCCCACGACGCAGACGGTGCCGCAACATCGCTCGAGGTCCGTGATGGACCGAAGCGACGTATTCGCGAAGCAGCTCTGCTATTCGGCTGCTGAGCCGTAGGGCTCGTCTGCGGCCTTGTAGCAGTCGGGGTGATAATGCTCGACACGATCCCACTGGTTGTCGACGTAGACGTTGCAGATCACCTGGGTTCGTCGCTCTCGCGCACGGAACTTCACGATTTCTTCGCAGAGCACACATTCGGCCCAGTTGCCGGGCTCGACGAGTCGAGAAACGGCTCTGCTGTCCCACGTCGTTGTGGTGAGGGCGGTCTTGGTCCGTGTCGCCATGGTTATCCATCGGCACCCCTACCGACGTTGTGAGGGTTCCTCGCCGCTGCGCCCGGACCGAGGGTTGACCGCGGGCGACCGCACCATCGCTACGCTCACCGCATGCGACGGCTTGCCCAGACCATCGCCCGCTCGACGGGTCGGCTGTCCCGTCGACTCGGCCGCGGTGGCGGCACTACGCTTCCCGGCGTCGTGTTGCTCAAGATGCGGCCACGAGCGGCCGCCGAGCTGGCCGAGGGTCTGGCCGATGGGAGTGTTGCCATCTCGGCAACCAACGGCAAAACCACGACGGCACGGCTCGTGCGCTCAGCCACTGATGCCGCCGGCATCACAACGGTCGCGAACACCGCAGGATCAAACCTCCTACGAGGCGTGACAGCAGCGCTTCTTGAGCGAGAGCGGCACGCGACCCTGGCAATTCTCGAAGTTGACGAGGCTGCGCTGCCGGCCGTTGTCAATCAGGTTTCGCCCCACACCATCGTGTTAATGAACCTGTTTCGCGATCAGCTCGATCGCTTCGGCGAACTCGAGACCTTGGTGACAACGTGGGCCGCCATGATCGCTGGGCTCGACCCTGCGACGATGCTCGTTCTCAACGCCGACGACCCCGCCATCGCCTACCTGGGTTTCGAACGGCAAGGTGTCGTCTACTTCGGTGTGGATGACCCATCAACGGGCCGCAGCGAACGGTCCCATGCTGCAGATTCGACACATTGCCCCCGCTGCAATGAGCCACTTGTGTACACGTTGGTGGGGATCGGGCATATGGGGCATTGGCGATGTGATGCCTGCGGCCTTGCGCGCCCATCCCCCACCGTGTCGGCCGTATCGGTGGCGGTTCGTGGGGTCGATGGCTTCGACGTCGAGATTGCCACGCCGGACGGCCCGGTGTCGGCGTCGGTATCTCTGCCCGGCCTCCACAACGCCTACAACGTCACAGCCGCGGTTGCTGCAGCACAAGCGATCGGTGTTCCCACATCGGTACTCGGCGCGGCTATGAGCCGCACAGATGCTGCCTTCGGGCGAGGCGAACACATTGTCGTCGACGACCGTGAGCTCGTGCTGCTCTTGGCCAAGAACCCCGCCGGAGCCAACGAGAACGTCCGCACCGCGCTCACCCACGAGGGCGACTTGCATGTGGTGGTACTCCTCAATGACCGAACCGCTGACGGCCAAGACGTCAGCTGGATCTGGGACGTCGACTACGAGCCGCTGTTCGAACAGGCCACGACACTCACCGTCGGGGGCGATCGGGCTTACGATCTGGCGCTGCGTTTCATCTACGGCGGCTGCCCCGCCGAAAGGTTGACCGTCTGTCCCGCCCCCGATGCCGCGCTCGACAATGCGCTGGTCCAGTCCGCTGTCGGCGACACCATCTTTGTGCTGCCCACCTACACAGCCATGCTCGAGTTCCGGGCCGAACTTGTCGACCGAGGCGTCGCCCATGCCTTTTGGGAGGATGCATGACCCCGGTCCGGCTGTGCCACCTCTATCCCGGCGAGATGAACATCTATGCCGATCGCGGCAATATCGCTGTCTTCGCCCAGCGCCTGCGGTGGCGCGGTCACGAGCTGGCCATCACCGAAGTCGGGCTGGGCGAAGAGCTCGCACAGACGGGGCACGACTTGTACTACCTCGGCGGCGGCCAGGACCGCGACCAGCGGATCGTGGCCCACGACCTCGAAGGCAAAGCCGCGGCTCTCCGCTCTGCCGCCGCTGATGGGGCAGCATTCTTGTGGGTGTGCGGCGGCATCCAACTCGCGGGTGCCGGCTACACCGATGCCGCCGGCCAGCGGCTGGCTGGTGTCGGGATCCTTGATGTTGATACCGCCGCCGGCCACAGTCGCCTGATCGGCGATCTCGTGATCGACGCCAGGCTCGATGGAGACGCCCACGAGGTCGTCGGCTACGAGAACCATGTTGGCCGAACCGAGTTGGGTGCAGATGCGACCCCGCTGGGATCGGTCGTTTCCGGACATGGCAATGACGGCACCAGCGGCTTCGAGGGGGCGGTGCAAGACCGAGTCATCGGAACGTATCTCCATGGCCCGCTACTCCCGAAGAACCCCTGGATCGCCGACAAGGTGCTGTCCTGGGCGCTCGAACACGCCGGCCACAGCACCTCGCTCGACCCCCTGGACGACACCCTCGCAACAAAAGCGCGGTCGGTGGCTCGAACCCGAGCAGGCCGCGCTCGCTGAGCTCGCAAGGGGCCGTCGTTCAAACCTGGCCGCTGTGGCTGTACCTTGAAGGCCGTGCCTGACCGTTATTCCTTCTCCAGTGGCTTCGGCCGCGGCCGTTTCAGTTCCGGTGGTGGCCAACCCTGGTTCGTCGTGGGCACGCTTGAGTTCACGACCACCGTCACCCTCATCGCGGCGAACATCGTTTGGATGTTCGTGTATGCCGCCGAGGGGCGGGAGCACAGCCTGACTCGCCGGCTGTGGCTCACAACCGAGGACCTCCTTGGCCCGGGTGTGCTCGGCGGGGAGGTCTGGCGGCTGGTCACGTGGCCACTAGTGGCCGAGCCAAGCCTGTGGACGGTCATCGGGCTCGCTTTCTTCTACATTTTCGGCGGCCAGATGGAGGCGCTGATGGGGCGCCGCCACTTCTTCTCGTTCATTCTGGCGCTCACCCTGGTGCCTGCCATCATGGTCACGATCTTCGATGCCCTCGTGCCCAGCTTTGCCGGCCTCGCAGGCGGGATCGACATGGTGCAGTTCGGCGTGATCATTGCATTCGTCGCCCAGTACCCGACGGCCAAATTCTTCTTTGGGATTCCCGCTCCGATCATGATCGGCGTCTTCGTGGCGTTGCAATATCTTTCGATCCTCGCCGATCGCGATGAATTCCGGCTGGTTCTGGTGACCGCGGCCATTGCTACTGCACTCATCGCCTTCAAATCGTTGGGGTACGCAAACAGCGTCCCCTGGATCCCTTCGGTGCCGCTTCCCGCGTCCGCTACAGGTGCCAGCACAGCTCCGACCCGACCGGCAGCCAAGCAGCGCCGGCCTCGGCGCCGAGGCCGCGGCAACCTCAAGGCGGTGCCAACCCGGCCAACGTCGCCCCCGCAGTACCCGCTGGCCGACATGGAGATCGACTCACTGCTCGATCAGGTCGCCGAGCAGGGACTGGACAGTCTCACCAAGGACCAGCGCAAGCGTCTCGAAGAGCACTCGAAGCGTCTCCGCAAGCGCCGCGACCAATAGCGGCGCCTCAGCCGCGCTGAATCGTCAGCCGATGCCGACGTAAGACAACACCGCGGCCGCCTGCACCTCGGGGTCGCCCATGTCGGGCGTGAGCACCAATTCGGGTGCTGCCGGCGTCTCGTAGGGATCGTCGATCCCCGTGAAGCCTTTGATCTCGCCTGCCCGCGCTTTGGCGTAGAGCCCCTTGGGGTCGCGTTGCTCGCACAACTCGATCGGCGTGTCGACGAAGACCTCTACAAAGCGCAGTCCTGCGGCATCGTGGAGCTCTCTGGCTCGGTCTCGGCCGGCCCGGTACGGGCTTATGAGGGGGACAAGCGCGACGACTCCGGCATCAGCAAACAACCTGGCCACCTCACTGGCGCGCCGGACGTTCTCGTCGCGGTCATCAGCCGAGAAGCCGAGGTCACCGTTGAGGCCATGTCGCAGGTTGTCGCCATCGAGTAAGTAGGCAGGGCGTTTCAGCGCCAATAGCCGTCGCTCGACGGCGGCCGCCACGGTCGACTTGCCCGAGCCAGACAAGCCGGTGAACCACACCGTCAGGCCATCCACCCCCAGGGTCGACCAGCGCTCGGCACGGGGAAGGTCAGACGGATGCCAAACAACGTTTGGGCTTTGACGCCCAGCGCCTTTGCTACTCATCGAAGCACCCGCAGCCCTCAGCCGGATTCGCCGAGAATCATCCCGGCGCCGACGGTGTTGTTGGTGTTTTCGTCGATCAAAATGAAGCTGCCGGTCAATCGGTTACGGCGGTACTCGTCGAACAGCAGCGGCTTGGTGGTGCGCAGCCTGACACGCCCGATCTCGTTCAGATCAAGCTGCGAAGCTGATTCATCTCGATGCAGCGTGTTGACATCAAGCCGGTAGTCCAGCTGCTGCACCATGCAACGCGCCGCGTTGGTGGTGTGTTTGATGGACAACTTCGCTCGCGGCATCAGACTCGACTGCTCGGTCATCCAGCACACCATGGCATCGATATCTTGGCCGACCGTAGAGCGATTGCCG
>CAWKYX010000032.1:0-21603 GCA_963854265.1 Acidimicrobiia bacterium | reverse complement strand
GCCGGGTCCGAGGCCGAGGAGGGATCCGGGCTCGACGACCAAACGATTGCCGCCCTCCCCCAGTGGCCAAGCTCGGAGTTGTTCTCCGAGACCGAGCGCGTCTGCCTGGCCTTCACCGAGCAGTTCGTCATCGACGTCGCAACCCTCGACGACCCCACGGCGTTCGCGGTGGTCGAGGCGTTGGGTGCGCAGGGGTTTGCCGATTTTGCCAGCGCGCTCTTGGTGGTAGAACAGCGACAACGACTTCAACTCATTTGGCAACAACTCTTCACCGAGGTTCCGACATGACTATTGCCGGCAGTTCATCAATCGCACGCCAGGCCCGCCTGCCCCGAGGCACCCACGCCGCTGCACCGCTTGTCAACGCGCTGATGCAATGGCAAGCGGCTGCGGTTCGCCAAGATGAGGTCGACCCTCTCACCACCGAACTAGTCCGGCTGCGTTGTGCCAGCCATCACGACTGCCACACCTGACTGTCGCTCCGGTCGGCAGTTGCCACCCAAAACGGACTCGATGAAACTGCAGCCAACCGTGCGTTCCATCACCCCGACGAACTCCAGCCGCATCAGCGCGCAGCGATCGCGTTGGCGGACGCCCTGATGACCCAACCCGGACAGCTAAGCCCAGACCTCGGCGAAGAACTTCGCTCGCACTTCACCGACAGCCAACTCGTCGAGCTCACCCTCGATGTGATGAAATGGAACTATCAGAAGGTGTCGGTCGCTACGGGCACCGATCTCGAGATAGTGCCCGGCGCGATCGCCGAACTCCGGTTCGACGATGAAGGTCACTTCATTGGACCGGAGTGACGATGGACCACGCACAAGTACTCAGCCTTGCCGAGACATTCCCCAGCCGAGCCGCACGGCCAGGCCAGATCATCATCGAAGAAGACGGTGAGTCCTCCGAGCTATTAGTGCTCAAGTCCGGGACGGTCGAGATTCGTCGCGGCGGGCAGCTGGTGGCAGTGGTCGACGAGGCCGGGGCCACGCTCGGCGAAATTTCCATGCTGCTGAGCTCATCGAGCACCGCCGACGTGGTGGCCCGCGATCAAGTGGAACTCGCGGTCATCACCGATCCTGAGACGCTGTTCAGCGAGCATCCTGCGCTCGCGTTGTTCGTTGCCAGACAGCTCGCAGAACGGCTCGCACGCGTGACCGACTACCTGGCAGACCTCAAAGACGAGTTCGGCGATACCGACGGTCGTTTGGGCATGGTCCCCGAGATCGTCAGTGAATTGCTGACCTGGCGGCGCCTCACCGCCGAAGCTGCCGCTGACGCCGAGGCCGAAGAACGCTCTGCCTGAGTCCAGTCGCCGGAACCACGGGGAGTCACATGAGCAATGACCTCGACGCGCTGGTTGCCCCGTGGCCCGATCCCAGCGCTGCGGCGCTGGCCGTGACGAACGCCGACCGGGCCCTTGGACGTGCTGGCGACACCACCCGGATCAGCTGCATTGCATCGATTAGCAAGGTCATTGCTGCTCTCGCCGTGCTCGTCGCTGTCGAGGAAGGCACGATCGATCTTGACGAGGCGGCCGGGCCCGCTGGTTCCACCGTGCGGCACCTCCTCGCTCACGCGTCTGGGCTTGCCTTCGACGACCACACCTCGCTGGCAGCTGTCGGTCAGCGACGGATCTACTCCAATGCCGGAATCGAACAGGTCGCGCAGCACCTCGCGACCAGGGCGGCAATGGCCTTCACCGATTACCAGCACGAGGCGGTGCTCGCCCCGCTGGCCATGACGTCGACCTATCTCGAAGGGTCTCCGGCCCAAGGCGTCTACTCCAATGTCGAAGACCTCACACTGTTGGCACGCGAACTCATGCGTCCAACACTCATCGACGAAGCCACCTTGGCCGAGGCCACCACGGCGCAATTCCCTGATCTCCGAGGGATGGTACCCGGCTTTGGCTCCCACGATCCGAACCCGTGGGGCCTCGGCATCGAGTTGCGCGGCACGAAGTCACCGCACTGGACCGCGGCGGGCAACTCGGCGCAGACATTCGGCCACTTCGGCGGTACGGGAACCTACTTGTGGGTAGATCCCACATTCGACCTTGCCGCGGTCGCCATCAGCGGCACCCCTTACGGTCCTTGGGCCAACGAGGCCTGGCCCACCACCAATGAGGCCATCATCGCTCGCTATGGGGCTCCCGGCGTCGGCGGCACCTGAGCCTGGCGAGCTCAGCGCTATCGGTGAAACCAGTGGCGGCCAAGGGCCATCACCTGGTGCGGGTCGATCACCAATGGGCCGTCACGGCGGACGCTCAACATCGCTGTCTGGCCTTCGTAGATCCGACGCTTGCGCTCACCGTCAAACGCCAACAGAACCGGACCCCGGATGGACACGCCCTCACCGAGTTCGAGGCGCCGGACCTCACTGATCCCGATCGGGTCGTGGTGCCCCGGTGCGGTCGGCGCGTTGACCACGAGCCCGTCGTGTCCCTCCACCGGCGCGAAGTGCACCAGGATTCCCGCATCTTCTGACGCCGCCAGTGGTTCCAACAATCCGGCCACCCCGGCAAACCCGATTGCGGCGGGGTCAGCCCGGGTCAAAACCGCGAGACGCATCGTGTCGGGGTCGAACAATTCCAACGAGCCCACGTAGAGATCCGCTACGGCAACGGCATCGATCAATGCAATATCGGCCTCGCGTGACTGACCGGCTTCGCCACCGGAGATTTCCACGTGCACCAACTTGGCAGCACGCGCACAGTCGGCCAACAAGACGATGCCCTGGGCCACGAGCCCCAGCGATGTCCCGGCGATAGTCGGTTCAATGAACTCTGGAAACGCATTGTTGGTTCCGGTGGAGACGGCTATGACAGGAACATCGCGCCACCCCTTGGCGACGGCACGGTTCGTGCCGTCGCCACCGAGCACGGCGATGGCTGCACAGCCGTGATCGCGCATCGCAACAGCAGAGCGGGTGCTGTCTTCCTCGGTGAAGAGCAGCTTCTCGGTCACCGTGGTCAGGTCGATGTCGCGGAGCGTCTCGGTGGCTCGTCGGACGATCTGGTGAGGATCGTGATTCACGACCACTTGCGTGACGCCGGTGGCCCGTGCACCCAACACCAACCGCCGCACGATGCTGATTTTATCCTCAATCGTCGAACGGCCTGCCGCAGCGACTGCGCGCCGTATGTCGCCTCCAGACCGTGGATTTACCAGGATGCCGATGGGCGCGGTCATGCCAGCGAAGGTAGCGCGCCGCGCCTATCGGGCCGACCTTGCCCGGGGTAGGGTGAAGCCATGGTCTATGAGGCTCCCGAGTACCACCCCGCGTTCGAGGAGTACTGCGAGGCCATCTTCGAGTTGGCCGAAGACGAAGTAGCCGTCATCCAGGCCCGCATTGCCGAGCGACTCGATGTCAGCCGTCCAGCGGTTTCAGAGATGATCCGCAAGATGGAACGCGAGGACCTCGTCGCCGTCGACGACGGGGTCATCAGCCTCACCGAGGACGGCACCGTCCTTGCCCTGCAAGTCGTGCGCCGCCACCGTCTCGCCGAGCGATTTCTCACCGACATGCTCGGGCTCAGCTGGGCCGAAGCTCACCACGAGGCCGGCAAGTGGGAGCATGTGATCTCCCCGGCCGTCGAAGCCGCGCTCGTGCGTGTCCTGAAGGACCCGACAACCTGTCCCCACGGCAACCCAATTCCCGGGTCGGCCTACATGATTCCCCAGAGCACAGCTGTCCTCAGTGCGCTCACCGTCGGGGCGACGTTCACGATCCAACGCATCCCCGAAGAACTCGAGTTCCGGCCGGGGTTGTTGGAGTTCCTCGAGGGAGCGTCCATCGTGCCGGGCCGTGGCGGAGTCGTGACGGCGATGTCACCTGACGGAACCACCACAGTGGAAATCGAAGGCTCCCACGTAGGCGTCGGCAGCTTTGCCTCCGAACGCATCCTGGTGACAACCACACCCTGAACCAAGTCACCGGGCCCCATTCACGGTCTGTCGCGGCCCCATTTCAAAGCTCGCTCGGGCGGGGGCTCTACACCAGGTCGGTGAGATCGATCACCAACAGCACAGACAACAACACGATGATGCCGACGTTGACCGCGGTGATGGGCCAGCGCCAAGGATGCGCTGATAGGTGAAAGCGCCAGATGCTCCAGACGTTCGCCGCGATCCCGATAATGCTGGTGACCACGCCAATGGTGGAGCCGACACCCGAGGCAATCCCGACGATGGGGGCCACGAACGGGAACAGCACATAGGTGAGCGAGCAGCGGACTGCCGAGATCAGAATCGACGTGCTGAATGTGCGCTGCGCTTCCTCTTCGGCGGCAACACCACCTACTGAGTGTTCGATCACACGTTCTGTACTCACGACACCTATCTTACGTCTTGGCAACAACATCGGTGCAGTCGGGAATAACCATCCCGACACCACTGTTGGAGCCGCGAACTGCGCCGAATTCACGCAACGAAAGGGCCCCCCGTGTCCATCGAGCTCCCCGCCCTGCCCTACGAGATTGGAGCGCTCGCGCCCCACATATCGGCTGAGACCCTCGAGTTCCATTACGGAAAGCATCACCAGGCCTACGTGACCAATCTCAATGGCATGATCGCCGACACCGACCTGGGCTCGGCGTCGCTCGTGGACATCATTGCCCAGGCCGACGGCGCCATGTTCAACAACGCTGCCCAGATCTGGAACCACACGTTCTACTGGAACTCCATGGCACCTGATGGCGGCGGCGCTCCCGACGGCGAGATCGGCGAAGCGATCAACCAGGCGTTCGGGAGCTACGACACCTTCCGAGAAGCGTTCACCACCGCGGCGAAGACCCAGTTCGGCTCCGGTTGGGCCTGGCTGGTCGACGACGGCAGTGGCCTGTCGATCATGAAGACCGACAACGCCGACCTGCCAATGGCTCACTCAGCGCAGGCGCTGCTCACCATCGATGTGTGGGAACACGCCTATTACATCGACTATCGCAACGCCCGCCCCAACTACATCGAGGCGTTCATGGACAACTTGGTCAACTGGGACCACGTCGCTGGTCTGCTGGGCTAACTGTCGCGCAGACGAGCCTGCATCCCGTGTGCGGTCACCCGAACGCGACTGCCGGCCCACCAATGTATTCAATGGCGACCTGATCGCCGCGGACAACTCCGGGATCGGACTCGGCGCGCACGGACAGTACGGCCGCGCCCACGTCGACAAACACCATTGAGTCATGGCCGTAGTACTCGATCTGGACAACCTCGCCGTGCTCACCCTTGCCAATGCGTAGTTGCTCGGGTCGCAGGAGGACCTCGACGTGGCCGGCAGCGTTGACCTGGAGCGGAATGGAGCCAATCGCGCTGACAGCGTTGAGGCCGGCGGCCGTTGCCGGCAGGAATGCCGCTCCTCCGACAAAACCTGCAACCCAACGTGACGCTGGGGCGGTGTAGAGCTCCACAGGACTTGCTACCTGCTCGATCTGACCGTCGTGCATGACCGCAACTCGGTCGCCCAGGACGAACGCCTCCTCTTGGTCGTGGGTCACATAGACCGATGTGATCCCGAGGTCGTGAAGCAGTCGGTGGACCTCGCTTCGCACCTCAACGCGGAGGGCGGTGTCGAGGTTCGAGAACGGCTCGTCGAGCAACAAGACTCCGGGTCTCGGCGCCAATGCCCTTGCCAGCGCGACGCGCTGTTGTTGACCACCAGACAACGTGTCGGGCATTCGGTCGCCCAGGCCTCCAAGGCCGACCATGTCGAGCGCCCCGCCGACGCGCGGTCCTGTCCGCTCGGCGCGAGGCAACCCGTAGCCGACGTTCTTGGCCACGTTCATGTGCGGAAACAGCGCCCAATCCTGGAAGACCATCCCGACGTTTCGATCCTCGGCCGGGACCCAGCTGCCGTCACCCGCAACGACCCGATCGGCGATCTCGACGGTTCCTTGATCGGGCCGCTCAAGACCTGCCACGAGGCGCAGCAACGTGGTCTTACCGCAGCCGCTTGGCCCCAACAATGCAAGAGCCTCGCCTGGCTCGACTGTGAGCGACACATCCGCCAGAACCACGGTCGCGTCAAAGCGTTTGTGCAGGTTGCCGACAGCAACCGAACGAGCGCCTGAAGATGCCGTCATTGGCAGTCGAGGGTACCGGAACCCGCTCGAGCAGTGGCCGTCAACCAATCCGGGCTGCGGTGCTCACGGCGTCACGCCCCGATGGCTCGTGCAATCGCCGTCGCTGCCGCTGCTACGACGACTGCCACCACGAATGGCCCGCGGAACCTAAGCACCACCGCCGCAGCCACGATGCCAAAGACCCGCGCATCAAGCACGAGATCCTTGCCATTGGCCACTGTGCTGGTGATCACGAGCGCGGCCAACAACGGCGCCGGCAACATCAGCGCAAGCCGATCAACCCAGCAAGGCAAGGAGCGATCGCCGCCCAAGAGCAACGGTCCGGCAGCCTTGAGGGCGTAGGTGCCCACGGCGAGCGTCAGCAGGACGACGGTAACGGTGCTCATGGTCCCTCCGGTGCTCGCCATGGTTTGGCGAGAATCACCGCCGCTGCAGCCGCAATGATCGGTACCCCGGCCGGGCTGACGGGCACCAGCAGGACCGCCACCAGGGCACCGGCAGCGGCGACCAGGCACTGTTCGCGATCATGCAACCGCGGCCACAACAAGGCCAAGAACGCGGCAGGAATCGTGGCGTCAATGCCAAGGTCGGTGATCAGCTCCTCCGACGAGGACAAGACCGAGACGCCTAGCACCGTCGTGAGGTTCCAGAGCACAAAGACCCCGAGACCGCCGACCAGATAGCCGTAACGCTTCAGCGCGTCAGTGGCCTGCACCGTTCCAACCGCGGTTGACTCGTCAATCATGAGCTGCGCGGCCAAGGCCCTCCACCAAACAGGTCCGCGGAGACTCCCGGCCATCGCCACGCCGAAGGCGAGCGAACGCAGATTGAGCAACAACCCCGCGGTGACGGCCGCAACTGCTGCGCCGCCATCTGCCAGCACTGACACCGCTGCGAACTGCGCCGATCCGCTGAACACGAGCGTCGAGAACCCGAGGGCCTGCCACACGCTCAGCCCTGCCTCAGCGCAGACGACGCCGAAGGCAACACCAAACGGCGACACGGCAAGCGCGATCGACAGCGCCTGCCGATGAATCTCGCGCCGCTCAGCCGGCCAGCGTGTGTCCTTCACGAACAGCGAAGGCTAGGCCGGTGAACCCACTCGTACCATCACCCCCAGGTGCACAGGGACCAAAGCCACGATCCCAGACCCCCTAGAAGCGAGGGACCAGCGACGGCACAACACCTCAGGCGCAGCCGCAGAGCAGCCCGAGGCCCGCCAGGGCCAAAGCTGCGACTGCGGAAGGGATCAGTCTGAGTAGTTCATGTCGTCGATGAGGTGTTCCGCGACGAACCCACCTTCGGGGTTGAAGCGGAAGCCCTCGAACTGCTTCGCGAACTCAAGGTCAATGTTCGCCGGGCCATCGCGGTGTTTCTCGATGGTGAACAACGTGTAGTGGCGAGCTTCGTCGATCTGGCGGCCGTCGAATGCGGTGTGCACCTTTGAGATAGCCGGAGCCTTCTCGTGCATCACGATGGCGCAATCGGCCTCATGAACCAACGGAGCGTTGCTTGCGAGGTGCCCCGGGCGCACGCGTCGCTGGCTCAACCCCTGCATCCCAACAGCGGCAATGGCCAAAACGGAGACGTGGTCGCTCATGGCAATCTCTTTGAGGGCGGACGCGACCTCCGGAGCCCTATTGAGGCTGGCGGCGCCATCAACCGGAACCTTTTGGAGATAGTCGACCACCAACAGTCCACCGGGGCCTACAACATGGCGAGCAATGCTCGAGAGTTCGTGGACGTCGGTGGTGACCGCCGAGCCTTGGATCAAGAACATGCGCGACGCGTAGGACATGAGATCCTCGGCCGCGGCTTCCATGGCGGGGTGGGTCGCCACGAGTTCATCGAATGACAGACGCCCAGCGGCCCAAGCCTTGATCCGACGACGCATCGTCTCAGTGGCGGTCTCGTCGGCGTAGGCTGGCGTCTCGCTGAGCTGGAGGTTGAGCAATCGGCCCAGCAGGCCCTGCTCGGAGTGCTCGTAGCTCACATAGGCGACGTGGCCGCCGTTGCATGCAATATGACGCGCCCACTGCAGGGTCGCGACCGTCTTGCCAACGCTGGGCTTGCCCGCAAGCAACGTGAGGTCGTGCGGATGTAGCCCCCCGTCGAGCATGGCGTCAAGGGGATTGAAGCCAGTAGTAAGCGCCTGGGACCGCATCATGCCCTCGTCGGCGATTTGCGCGAGGAGGCCATGGATTGGCTTGTACTGGCTTCGGGGGAGTGAGGAAACAACCATCAGAGCATCACCGAGGTCCCAATCGGCAGGGGGCTAAGGATTTTAGAGGTGGCGAACGCAATTCCTGCAGGATCCGCGTCACACAAAGCAATTCGGGGGTTCAAACGACCTAGCGTGCTCAGGATCAGAGCCCGCTGTCGGCAACGCGGATGATCGCGGGGCCAATGATGACGACGAACAGTGCCGGCAAGATACACAGCAACAGCGGGAACACGAGCTTGACGGGGATCTTGAGCGCCGTTTCTTCGGCACGCATCCGACGTTTCTTGCGCATCTCATCGGCTTGCACCCGCAAGACGTCCGCCAGCGGCATACCCAGGCGCTCAGCTTGAGTCAACGCATTCACAAATTGCTTCAGATCGGAAGAATCAGTTCGCTTGAGCAGCTTCGTGAAGGCATCTCGTCGCGACATCCCGAAACGGACGTCCGGCAGGACCCGCTGCAGCTCGTGGGGCAGCGCACCTTCGTTCTGCTTAGCCACACGACTCATCGCCGCTTCGAAGCCGAGACCGGCTTCAACGCTCACAACCATCTGGTCAAGGAGATCCGGCAGCTCGCGCTCGATCTGGCTCTGACGCTCCGACGCTCGCCGCGAGAGAACCAAGTCAGGCAGAGCAAATGCGCCCCCGGTCAACAAGAACGTCACTATGACGTTGGTGGCCGTCGGATCGTTGAGTACCCGATAGACCCCAAACAACCCCCCCCCAACTGGCCAGCAGGACTTTGGTTCCCAAGAGCCGATCCACTGTCCACGTCGCACGGGCGCCCGCAACGTCGATCTTGTGACCGAGGCGCTCCAGCGCGCCAGTGGGCGTGAGGGCATGAAGCCCATCTGCCAAATGCGAGATGACCGGTCCAAGCAGGCGTTTGCGCGCCCGCTGGCGCAGCATAACCTGGCGCAGATCGGTCGCACCGGGCCCTGCCGTCTTGCCGGTACCGGACAACAGCACGCTGCCAAGCACCACAACAGCAGCCATGACACCGGCGGCGCCCAGGTAGAGAGTGATTTCCGCGGTCACAGCTTCAACTCGTTCCTCATTTGAACTGCACGCTCACGCCTGATCACGACCACGACGCGACGCCTCCTCAGAACCGGACATTCACGATCTTCTTGACCCATACGCCACCACCAAGCATCGCGACACCGGCCGCGGTGATGAAGATAAGGCCGACGTTCGTCTCGGTCAGCTCGCCGAGATAACCGGGGTTGGTCATACGGACGAAGCCGGCAACACCGAATGGCAGCACGAACAAGATCATCGCCGAAAGGCGCCCCTCAGCAGACAGCGCCTTGATCTGACGCCGGAGCTGGTTGCGCTCACGGATTGTGTTGGCCACGTTGTCGAGGACCTCCGACAAGTTTCCGCCGAGTTCACGGTTGATGGCCACAGCCCGCACCACCCAGTCGAAGTCCTCGTTGCCCAAACGATCAGCGACCCCTTGCATCGCCTCGATTAGGTCGCGCCCGATCCGGGTCTCCGCCACAACCCGGGTGAACTCCTCGTTTGTGGGCGAGTCGCTCTCCTCGGCCACCGCCGCGAGCGCTTTCTGCACACCGTGGCCGGCACGGAGGCTGCTGGCGAGCACCAAGAGCGTGTTGTCGAGCTGGTTGGCGAACAATGTCTGTCGGCGCTTACCCAAGAAGGAGACAAAGAAGCGACTTGCGATGGCAATTGCGGTCGCGACGCCCAAACCGACAAAGGGATGCACGAACCAGCCCAGCGCGAGACCGGCCATCGAAACACCAGCGGTCAAGACGATGAACTCGCCCGGCCGTACGTTCAGGCCCGCTCGGTCGAGGGCGGCATTCATGGCGCCGCGGCGCGAGCCGTCGAGCAGGAATCGGTCGACCATGGAGCTGGCCCAATCGGCAAAGCCAGACAGCTTTCGCTCGCCCTGGCGGTTGCGGGCCTCCACCCCCCGTCGGTGTGGTGTGGACCTCGTCATGGACATCACCGAAAAAGCGATCACCGTAAAGGCAAAGAACAGCGCACCTGCGCCGGCCCAAAAGGCCCAACCGGCCTGGAGGCGCCCGGGCACGGCCGCTTCGAGGATCGTCGCGACGGGGGCCGCTGGGAGCGCCACTTCTGCGCCGGCGGTTGGCTCCGCAACCGGGGGCTCGGCTTCGATCGCCGGCGCGAGTTCGGTGGTTGTCGTCACTACCGCGAGATCACCCTCGAAGGCCACGGTGACGCGAACGTCGACGGAGCCCGTCGACGTGGCGTCGAAGGTGATCCGGTATTGGTTGGCCAACCGTGCAGCCAGGTCGTCGTACACCGCGCCAAGCTGAACGAGCTCAGTAGCGGCGAGGTAACGCCCTCCCGCATTGGCAGTCAGCGTTGCCAACTCGGTCAGCCGACTGTCGCCAGTCTCGAGGCCGATCGAGTACAAGGTCACATTCAACCCGGACAACGCCGAGACGGCCTCGGACGGGGTTGCCAACGAGCGTGTGTCGGCCCCGTCGGACAACAACACAACCGAGAACCAATCGGCATTCGACGCGCTCAGCAGGTCGGCGCTTGCTACCAGGGCGTCAAAGAGTGTTGTCTCGCCTCCTGGCACCAGGGCGCTCACGGCTGCGCGTGAGGCGTCTCGGTCAGTCGTGAGCTCGGACACAACCGCTGCAGTCTCACCGAAGCCCACAACCGCGACCGGGTGCCGTGACGGCAACCCATCAAGAAAGATAAGCGCCGACTGTCTCGCCACCGATAATGGATCGCCCGACATCGAATCCGATGTATCAATCGCCAAGACGACCGCCGTCGACTCTTGGAGCTTCGCCACGTCGATATCTCGACGGACGCCACCCTCTTGCAGCGCGAACTGCGCCTCGGTGAGAACCGTGTCGGCGAACGACGGTGGCACGTCGACGATGACTTCAATGGTTGGGTAGTCCTCGTTGTTGAGCTCGACTATCTGGATCTCGCTGTCGTCGATCTGAGCCTGAACCGGCACCGCAACACCAAGTGTTGCCAAAGCGACCAGACAGAACGCCAATCTGCGACTCACCAGCCGCCCTCTTGGCCCAAGACGGCCAGGCCGTCGCCGAATACATCACCGCTGAGGCTGATGCCTTGCTGCTCGAGGCGATCCGAGAACATCGGACGAATACCCGTGGGTTTAAGATCACCCGCGAAACGACCATCGGGTGTGAAGCCGGCATCGAAATCGAAGGCAAACAAGTCCCCGAGGGTGGCTGTTTCGCCTTCCATCCCAATCACTTCATCGATACCGGTCACCCGCCGGGTGCCATCGCGCAAGCGTGAGATGTGGACAATCAAGTCGATGGCGCTCGCCATCTGCTCACGAATCGCCCGAATGGGCAGATCCATCCCTGCCATCAAAACCATTGTCTCAAGGCGGCTGAGCGCATCTCGAGAACTGTTGGCGTGCACGGTCGAGAGCGATCCCTCGTGGCCGGTATTCATGGCCTGCAACATGTCGAGCGTCTCGCTGCCACGGACCTCACCAACCACGATCCGGTCGGGTCGCATGCGCAGTGAGTTCTTGACCAAGTCACGAATCGCCACCGCGCCCTTCCCTTCCACGTTGGCTGGACGAGTCTCGAGACGAATGACGTGTTCTTGCCGGAGCTGGAGCTCGGCCGAGTCCTCGATCGTGACGATGCGTTCGCGTTCGGGAATGAAGCTCGACAAGATATTAAGCATCGTCGTCTTGCCCGTACCGGTGCCGCCGGCGATCAAGATGTTGAGCTTGCCAACGACACATGCTTCGAGGAACTCTGCGCACTGACGACTCATCGAACCGTTCTCGATCAAGTCTTCAACCAGGAGTTTCTCCTTGGCGAACTTTCGAATCGTCAACATGGGGCCGTCGATCGACAGCGGAGGGATGATCCCGTTGACGCGTGAGCCATCAGGGAGGCGAGCGTCCACCATGGCCGACGATTCGTCGATCCGGCGTCCAACCTGGGTCACGATCCGCTCAATCACCTGGCGGAGATGATCTTGAGACACAAACCGAGCCTCAGTCCGGTAGATCGTGCCCGCGCGTTCCACGAAGATGGCGTTGTCGCTGTTGACCATGACTTCGGTAATGGAATCGTCGGCCAGGAACTGCTCGATAGGGCCATACCCCAAGATGTCGTTCTTGACCTCGGCGACAAGCGAGTGTCGTTCGTCAGCATCGAGTGGGATGTCCTCCTCTTGGAGGACGGCATCGAGTTCGCGAACCACAAAGGTGTGGAGCTGCTTCTTCGACAGCGATGCGTCATAGCGCTGGTCGCCGAGACGGGCAAACAAGCCCTCTGACGCGCGACGCTTGAGATTCGCGAGCGGATCGATGCCGGTGACCCGGTCGTCGACGATCTCTGCTTCCTCCTTGAGCCGAGCCATCGTGCTCGGCTGAGCCTGTGACGCCGCGACATAAGCCGGGGCATCCTCATCTCCTGTGGTGATTCCCGCTTCACGGAATTTGTCGCCAAGACGCACCAGCGTTCTCTCTTTCGTCCGAATCGACCGCCGCGCCCGGCGGTCGCACTGGGGGTGAAGGCCGTGACCAGCTCGCGAAGTGCCTTCGCTGCCGGATCCCGGCCTCCGTCTTCGAGAATCGGAACACCTTCGTCAGCCGACACGGTCACGCCGCGCGAGCGCGGGATCTGGTGCGTGACGGGGAGCCCGATAGTGCTTTCGATCTCACTGATACCAATGCCCCCGCGCCCTTCGACGCGATTAACGATCAGATGGCGTTCAGCCGCGATCAAGCCAATGAGCTCAAATGCCTCGACCTCGCGGCGCAGCGCACGAATGGTCGGGGTGTCTGGTGAGGCAACGAACAACACATCAGTGGCGAACTCAATGGCCATCAGCGCGTGCTCGCCAATGCCGGCGGGGGTGTCGACGATGACAACCGGGAAGAGATCGGTCATGAGGTCCAGAACCGTCTTTACGTGATCGGCACCGACGTCTTCGGCTTGGACCAGCGAATCTGGGGCCGGCAGGACAAACGCACCTGAACGGTGGTGAGTCAGGAAGATCTTCAACGTCGTGATATCGAGGCCTTGTCGGGTCGCCAACGCGGCGTCGCCCAAGTTGTGTTCGGGCATCAGGTTCATTGCGTGCGACAGGTCGCCGAACTGCACGTCGAGATCCAACAACCCAACCTCGCCCGGGCCCAGTTCGCCAGCGAGGCCGACGGCCAGGTTGGACGCGATGGTGATCTTGCCGGCACCACCCTTGGGCGACAACACGACAATGACCTTGCCGCGCCCAGCACCTTCGTTGGACACGATGGTGCTCTCACGGCGACGCATTGCAGCGTCACGGGCCCGGTCGAGTGTGTCGACGAGTTCTTGGTGCGAGACGTTGGGTGCCACGACGTCGCTGGCACCGGCGCGCATAGCACCGACGACGAGCTCGGTCCGCATGTCGCCAACCATCACGATCGAAGTACCGGAACGTTGACGAGCAAACGCTTCCACCCAGGTCAGCCCAATGTCTTCGTGGACCCCTGGTCCAATGACCACTACCAGCGGCGCGTCCGCGATGACCTGTTCGGCCACCTGATCAGGAGAGTCGGTGGTCCAGCTCTCCTCCCAGGCCCGCGTGTTCGTGGACCCGAGCGCTTCGAGACGTTCGTCAAAAGAAGCGAACGGGGATAAGAAGACGATCATCGTGCGTTGTCGGGCTCGGTCGAGTCATAGACCGTGGCTCGGGTCTGGATGCGGGTTCCTTCTTCTGGCGCATCGTCAGGCTCTTGAGCCATATACAGCGAGCCATACTCACGGGCGAAGATCAGCCGCTCCGCCTCGGGGGTCGTCAGCGCCACGGTGATCAGCAGGTTGCCCGATGGCGCAAGCCTCGGCGCATTGGCGACACGAGAGTCCGTCGGATCCGGTTCGATCGGAATCTCCTCGACCTGAATCTCGGTGACGAGGACCTTGTGCATCAACACGTGGGTGGTGTCGGGAGTCGAGACCGAGATGTCGGGACTGAGCTCTGCAGGGAGCTCAACGACGACGCCATTAATCTCGACCTCGGAGCCTTCAACTGTGAAGGGGCCGAATGAGGTGAAGATCGCAACCGTGTCGCCAGGCGAGATGTACCCACCCATGACCCGTTCTGGCGCCATGGCGATCGACAGTTCGATGTAGCCCTCTGGGGCTTGGACCGTGCTTGGCCTGGTGTCGAACGAGTCCGGGTCGACAAATCGTTCAAGCACCAACTGTTCCCCAGGGAACAGATCTGTCTCGGCGACTTGGCTCGCAGTCTGTGTGACGGAGACAACCAACGCGGCCGGCCGTACCTTCCCCAGACGACGTCGCTTTCTAAGCCCTACGGCCCACCAACTGGTTCAACAGCCCCACGTCTCTGCCGACATGGTCCGATTCACTCGAACCATCACCCTGTGGATTGTCTGGCCGCGCCGGGTTGCGCCAGGCGACTCCACCCTGACCTAGGGTGATCCAGTGAGCGCTCCCACCGTGGTTCGAGTCACGGTTCCGGCCGAGTCCGCAGACGTTGCGACCGATCTGCTCTGGCAGTTTGGCCCCCAAGCCGTTTCCGAATCCGAAGACGGCACGCTGATTGTTCTCATTGCCGGCTTCGACCACCCCGACACCGCAGCAGCAGCTCATCAGGCCGCCACCGAACAGTTCAGCGCCGACCTCGAGATAGCGGATCTGGGCAGTTGGGTCGAGACGTGGCGCGCCGGCGAACCACGCCATCGGGTGGGCCCGTTCTGTTTACGACTACCTGAGCACGCCCCTGACGGAACAAAGATCGATCTCGTCATCGAGCCAGGGGCCACTTTTGGCTACAGCCATGCCAGCACTCGACTAGCGCTGGAGTTGCTGTCTGCCATCGAGCTGTCTGGTTGTCGCGTCGCCGACATTGGTTGCGGGTCTGGCGTGTTGGCGATCGCCGCAGCGCACATGGGAGCCACGCCAGTCCATGCTGTCGACATCGACGAGCGAGCGGTCGAGATCGCCGATCGGAACGCCGTCGCAAATGGTGTGGCGGTCCGAGCGAAGCCTGGATCGGTCGCGGCACTCCCCGACCCCCACTACGACGTGATTCTCGCAAACTTGCTTGCACCCACCCTGTGCAACCTCGCCTCAACCATCGCCGACCGAGCTAAGGGCGGCACCGTGATTGTCGTGAGCGGTCTGCTCCAGGCCGATGAGGCCCGCGTTTGTCAGGCGTTTGCACCTCGATTGGTCCGGGCCCGGCGGGCTGAACACGAGTGGCTCGCGCTCATGTTCGCCTAGCGCCGCTCGCGAGCCTCTCCAATAGAACGGGTTGGTCGCCGCCTCGAAGGGTTCTGCGACCCAAGCAGCCGGCCAGAATATCGAATCGGTGCCTGGCCCCATGGCTCCAAGGTCCTAGCGGCCGAGTTGCCCGGTGCAAATTTGGGTAGAGAGGGCGGGAGCCTCACAATCCAGCACTCTGATGAGTCCTGGTGGCGATGCGTTGGAGGGAGTGTGACCCCCGCCCTTTCCCCAGTTGACCAGTGGGGGCGATGCCACCGGCTAGTGGTGTCATCGTCGCCTCACATTGCAGCTTGATCACAAAGTGGTGAGCCGGCCCTCAAATGAGCCTCGCGACTCAGCCTGAGTGAGTCGATTGGTCGATGAACATCGTGCTCAGATGGAAGTTCGGGCCCGAAGTCGGGCAAACTCGATGCCATGAACCCGCTCGGCGACAACCTCGTGGTGCTCTTGGTCTTGGCGCTCGGCGGTGCGTTAGCCGTCGGCAACATTCTCGCGCTGGTGAAACCTCGCGAGAACCCAGAAACCGGAGAGATCGAGCGGCCTCCAACGGGGCCGAGCGTGGCGATGATTGTCGTGGGGTCCATCGCAACCGTCTGGGCGCTGATCAGCCTGGTGGTCTGAGGGAACCACGCCACGCCACGCGACGGGTCGACACGAATCCGTGCCGTCTGTGGTGCGACCGCTACCCGGCCCCGCGAGCCATGTTTGCGAATCGGGTGAAGTGCGGCAAGAACGCGACGCGCACCATCCCGGTTGGGCCAGAACGGTGTTTGGCGACCAGGATCTCTGCGGTACCGATGTCGGGTGAGTCTGCGTCGTAGACCTCGTCGCGATACAAGAACATCACGACGTCGGCATCCTGCTCTATCGAACCCGACTCTCGAAGGTCGCTGAGCATAGGGCGCTTGTCTTGGCGTTGTTCGAGCTGGCGGCTGAGCTGGGAAAGGGCCACAACGGGGCACTCGAGTTCGCGGGCGAGAATCTTGAGGCCACGACTGATCTCGGCCACCTCGACCTGGCGACTCTCTGCTCCGTTGCGGCCGGTCATGAGTTGGAGGTAGTCGACAACGACCATGGACAAGTCGCCAACACGGCTCTTGAGTCGCCGGGCCTTTGCCCTGATCTCCATAACCGTGATCTGAGGGTTGTCGTCGATCCAGACCGGGGCCTCGGCCAATCGGCCAACGCCGTGGCTGATGCGCGACCAGTCGTCCTCGCTGAGCTTGCCGTTGCGGACGCGGGTGGCGTCGACACGAGCCTCGGCACAAAGCAAGCGCTGGCTGATCTCGAGCTGGCTCATCTCCAGCGAAAAGAACAGCACAGGGCGTTCTGCGGTCATCGCGGCATGAGCTACGAGGTTGAGCGCGAAGCTGGTCTTGCCCATGGCAGGCCGAGCACCGACGACGACCAGGTTGCTTGGTTGCAGGCCCGACAAGAGCTCGTCCAGATCGAGGAAGCCCGTGGGCGTACCAGTGATGGTGTCGCCTTGTTCGTAAAGCTGTTCGAGGCGATCAAGGTTGGCGTCGAGAAGGTCTCGGATGGGAGCGAGGGTGTCGGCGGAGCGACCTTGGGACAGGTTGAAGACTTGGGTCTCGGCCGAGTCAATGGCTTTGACCACATCGTCGGGCTGGCTGTAGCCAATCTCGGCGATCTCGGTGCCAACGTGGATGAGCCTGCGCAGCAGCGAGTGCTCGTGAACAATCTGGGCGTACTTGCTCGCATTGGTCGCGGCAGGGGTCCCGGCCTGAAGCGTGACGAGCGATCCGCCGCCACCCATTCCGGCCAACAACCCGGCACGATCCAACTCGGCGGCAACGGTGACGGTATCGGCTGGTTCGCCGACGCTGTACAACGACGTAATCGCTTCGTAAACGTGTTGATGCGCAGGCTTGTAGAAGTCGGCGGTCTCGACGATTTCAATCGCGTCGGCGATGGCATCTTTGCTGAGCAACATTGCGCCGAGTAGCGATTCCTCGGCCGCGATGTTGTGCGGGGGTACACGGCTCGTAGCGCGCGCAGGCACTCGGGCGGGTTCGGGTGGCGCACCGAACGGGTCTTCGTCGGGATAGGGGGCTGCTTCTTCCATGGCAACTCACACCATGATGGCCAACCCCTGTGACAGTCCAGAGGACAACCCTGGGGATATCGCCCGCCTGCTTGGGGAAATTCGCTCAGACCTGTGGACGACTCGACCCATCACCCACGCGCAGCGCTCCCGTGTGGAAGCACCGCTATACGATCGGCCGCCAACACAGTGCCAAGAGGCGCGGCCCCAAAATGGGCCGAAGCCTCAGAGCCGAAAAATCCGCAGAGGAACCCGAGGCCCCTCAGGGCCGAAGTTCCGATTGCAGCCAAAAACAAGCGTGAACCAAGGGCCCCAAAATGGGGCGAAGCCCCGGGGCCCGTGGGTCACGCGTCGTCGGCGATGACCTCAACGGTGATGGCGAACTGGACGTCGGTGTGGACCTTGGCGGTCACTGCGTGCGAACCGAGTTCTTTGATGGCATCAGCGGCAGAGAGGACGCGACGGTCAAGGACCACATTCGCCTGCTCTTCGACTGCTCGGGCCACGTCAGATGTCGTGACCGAACCAAACAGCCTGCCACCTTCACCTGCGCGTGCCGCGATGGTGATGGTGGTCCCGACAAGGCGGGTGGCCATCTCTTCGGCTGCAGAACGGTCGGCGGCGTCATTCAGTTCTCGCGAGCGACGCATACCTTCGGCTTGACGTTCTGAACCAGCAGTGGCCTTAAAGGCCAGCCCCCTGGGGATAAGCAGATTGCGCCCGTGACCATCGGCCACTTCGACAACGTCGCCTTTGTGGCCGACACCGTCGACGTCGGCGCGCAGGATCACTTTCATTCTGTTGCCTCCTCGACAGTTGCTCCAGTGTCTTCGGCTGCACCGTCGGGGCTTTCGCCTTCGCCGGCACGGGGTGGTGGAGCGGTTGGGCGAGGAGGAGCGTCATCTCGGCGATCGTCGCGACCTCTACCACCGCCGCGACCGCCGCGCTGGGTGGTGACGCGGTTGGTGTAAGGGATCAGCGCCATCTCTCGGCCATTCTTCACGGCGAGGGCGATGACGCGCTGCTGCTGGGCGCTGTTGCCCGTAACACGGCGAGCGCGCACCTTGGCTCGATCGGAGATGAATCGACGGAGGAGGTTGACATCCTTCCAATCGACGTACTCGATCTTTTCCTGCGTGAGGATGCTGATCTTCTTCTTGCTACGACGTGCGTTGTCTTTGTTCTTGCCGCGCTTTGTGCGTGGTGGCATGACTGCTCTCCTGTGGAGCGCCTGGCTCCAAGTTTTTCCTGCCGAGCCGATGGCTGCGACATGGTGCTGCCCCGAAGGGCATCACGAAGTCTGATGATGTCTGGGCCGCTTGGTTAGAAGGGCTCTTCGTTGGGGTCATAGGCCGGGGCTTCGTTGGAGGCAGGTCGGCTTCCGCCGCCACCACCGCCGCTGTTACCGCCACTACTGCTGTTGCCGCCACCACCGCCGCTACCTCCACCGCCGCCGCTATAGCCGCCACCACCGCCAGGAGCGCCATCACGGCGCTCGTTGCGATTGATCTCGGCTGAAGCCCATTTGAGGCTGGGGGCGATGTCGTCGGCGATGATCTCGACTTTGGAGCGGCGATCGCCGTCCTGGGTCTCCCACGAGCGCTGGTCTAAACGTCCATAGACCACCACGCGCATGCCCTTGCTGAGCGATTCGCTGGCGTTCTCGGCGAGCTGGTTCCATGCGGTCACGTCAAAAAATGACACGACCTCTTCGCCATCGCGACCCTTGCGATTCCAGGCGAGACCGAAGTTGGCCACGGCTGCACCGCTGGGCGTGAAGCGAAGTTCTGGGTCTCGGGTGATGTTCCCGACGACGGTCACAGTGTTGTCAAAGGCCATGATGGCTCTCTCTCTTTCCCGGGCGTGCCCGAGTTCCCGTTGCTCAGCTGGCCTCGAGCAGTCCACGACGGATTGCTTCGTGGTCGGGCAAGCGGATCAGCTTGTGGCGGACAACTTCGTCCGCGAGTCGGAGGGTCCGCTCGAGTGGAGCCATATCCCTGGGCTCGGTGACCATCTCAAGAACCACGTAGTGACCTTCGGTCTTGTGGTTGATCTCGTAGGCAAGCTTGCGCTTACCCCACTTGTCAGTGGTGGCAAGCTTGCTGCCGCCATCGGTGAGCCAGGTTTCAACCCTGCTCACGACATCATCGACCATGGCGTCTTCTTCATCGCCATCGACAATGATCATGATTTCGTACGCTCGCGTAGACACGACAAGCATCACCTCCTACGGACTCGTCTGCGACGAGGTCCCCGCTATCTGCGGGAACAGGTTGGCGAGATCGGTCGGAACCCCTCGACGAAATCGAGAACTCAGGAACCGGCAGATCATCTTCTGTTATCAGTGCCAAGAGCATAACGGCGGCCCGTGGAACTCCCTCCCTGCCGACAACCCAAGTCTCCTTACCGGGTGACACTTCGTGCCTGGCACCAACCGTCACTGGTTGTGTGAGCACGGATTTCTCACGCCACGAGGCGATATGCCGATGGAGAAACAGCGACGCCGCAGCGATCCCGTCCCGGGCCCATGACGAACCCAGATCCCCTCTTCAACGCCGACCAAGCAGCGCCGACGGTCCGCGCCGCGACAGCCGATGGGCAATGACGGAACGAGAGCCTTTGGGAACACCCCCGACGTTGGCCGACCTTGGGGGCACAACGTCTCATGTTGCACATGAGCAACATGCTCAACATGCGTCACGTCACCGTCCGCACAAAGCTAGTGACCGTGAGTGGCAGGACAGAGCAGGACACATCATGCAGTTGAGCGGTCACGACATCCGAATGAAGGAGTTTCGCCGAGCAATTCTGCGCGGCTACTCCGAAGCGGATGTCGACACGTTCTTGATGCACCTTGCGGTCGAAATCGACCAACGAGACCGAGTTCATCATCTCAACGGCACGACGCAGCCGAACAATGGCGCTCAAACGCCAAGCGGGGCCGGTATCAACAACCCCGCCTCTGACGAGCGGGACCTCCAGGCCACCGTCCCGGCCAGCCCCATCAGCGAAGGGTCCAACGCCGCGACACGCCCCCAAGCCGATACCTCGATGGCCGCCATCGTTGCTACCGACATCGGGCAGCAGGCGCGAACCACAGCCCAGGAGATACACGCCCAGGCAGCAGCGAACGCTGCCGCTATCGAACGAGACGCTCAAGACGCCGGGCAAGACATCGTCGACGAAGCACGGGCCAAGGCCGAGCGCGGACTCAACAAAGCACGCGAACGCGCCGAGGAAATGCTCGAGTTTGCCCGCGAAGACCAAGACCGAGCCTCACGCACAGATGCCGAGGCTCGCCTGCGTCTGGCCCATGTCGAACAACAGCTGGCCGAACGCCAACTGGCGCTGGCCGAAGAAGCCAGGCGGCTCGACGAGCTACCCGGATGGATGGCCGAACAGGATCTTCAGCCCGAGACCGATACCCATCGCCCGGCTCATGCAGCTCCGGACCAGGGCCACGTTGTCGAACTCAAAGCGGCAGCCGAATAACAAACGTTCACATAACAAACGCCCATGGACGGGCGCTGCGGGCCTACCAGCTCGACAACGGGTCATCGTCCCGGTCAACGGGTCGGCCGTAAAGACCAAGGGCCTCAACCTCTTCATCGGAGAGGTGGTAGCACTCTTCGCCGGCCGGGAATGCACCCGTGCGAACGTCACTTGCATAGGCGGCAAGGGCCTCAACCCCGTCCTCCTTGAGCGTCGCATAACGCCGAACAAACTTGGGCTTGAACCGATCTTCGATCCCGAGCACATCGTGGAACACAAGAACTTGGCCATCGCAGTCGGGGCCCGCGCCGATGCCGATAGTCGCAACGTCGAGCGCGTCGGTAATGAACTTGCCGACCTCATTCGGAACACCTTCGAGCACAATCGCAAAGCAGCCGGCGTGCTGGAGCGACTTCGCGTCGCTGTACAGTGCCATCGCTGCTTGGGTGCTCTTGCCTTGCACTTTGAACCCGCCCATCGCCAGGACC
>CAWKYX010000031.1:0-21607 GCA_963854265.1 Acidimicrobiia bacterium | reverse complement strand
GGACCCAGGCCTCGGCATCGGCGAGTAGGGAGAATATGTCGATCGCCCGGTCTCGTACTCCATGGGCCAGCGCCGAACTCTCGAGCATGGCGCGAATATCTCGATACGACCGATGACCAGGGTGGGTGTGGCTGGCGAGACCGTCGTCGCCGTGGCCGTGCAAGTAATCATCGGCGTCGTTCGCAACCAAGAACCGCCGACCCACCAAGGTGCCATCGTTGTGATCGACAAGCTCATAAGAAACTGATTCGGGGAGCTCGACGCTCGCGAGCGCATCGAGCACAGCCGGATAGGCCGTGGGCACAGCATCAAGCACAGCCGCAACGAACATGTCGCCGGCTGCGCCGCCAATCGCATCGAGATGAACATGCACGGGTGCGAGGCTACCTGCCGCGGACCAAACCCTGTCAGTCGGCGGCCCAAGACCGAGCGTCATCCGAAGACGCCCACGCGATGGCGTTCGCCAAGATCTGCCGGAAGTTCGGGTTGGCGTAGGTGGCCGGACCGTCCCCGAACTGCAGGTAGACGATGGGGCTATTGCGGTAAGTCTTCACCCATCCAACAATGTTCGAGGCGGGGGGATGCGTCCATCCTTCACGGTCGTTCATACGTCCAGCGAGCGCATTTGCTGCCGAGTAGAAGTTCGTGTCGACGAATTCGTAGTCGCTCCGAAACAGGGGTTCGATCGAGTCTTCGAAGACCTCAGCGAGATAGAGCTCATCTACCAATTCGAAGGGCTCGATCCCGGCGGTGATCGGGTGATCGGCAACGGGAGACACCGTGTGGGGCACATCGATCACGTATCCGGAGTTGACGACGGCGACCCCGCGAGATTTTCCGTCTTGATAGAGAAAGTGGCCCCCGACGAGCTCGGCCCATTCCGGCCAGGCAGGCCACGCGGCAGCGGCGTGGTGCATGATGACGAAGGGGAATCCCTCATCACACATGGCCATGAGCCCATCGATGTAGTCATCGGGAGGGGGGTAGGAGTCCACGCCGCCCGTGCCCCGATTGAAGATGATGCCGGGCATGTCGTACAGCACGTAGCAGTCGAACGCCGCCGAGAACTCGGGCGTGAACATCTGTTGGGCTGCGGGGTGCTCGACGCCGGACCATTCGATCGCCGGATTCGACTCGAAGATCTCGTAGAACGGGTTGCGAGCAAACGGATGGCCGCGGGTGACAACCAAGACGTTGTCGACCTCAGATCGATCGGGCCGACGGGTCAGGCCATTGACCGCTCGCCGCTGCCCACCGCGGTGGTACTCGGCGACGTCGTCCTTCGAGGCGCCGCGAGCCGACCCATCAGCACCCTGTTCGGTCTTGGGGGAATCGCCCATGAGGACTCAGAGCTCCTCTCGCCCGCCGGCGTGGCGAAGTATCTGAGAGCTCCCGGTGTGGATCGGGTTGGCAGACATACCTGAGGTGGTCTGGCCAGCGTCGACCACCAGGGTGTGGCCGCTCACGTACTTGGCCTCGTCGCTGGCCAGATACAGCGCGGCGTTCGCGATGTCTTCGGGGAAACCCGAGTACCCCAGCGGTGAGCCAGACGCGATGCGTTCAGCCGCCGCGTCCACGTCATCGGGAGATCCGCCCCTGACCGTGGCCGTCATGGCTGTCGCGGTGTTCCCTGGCGAGATGGCGTTCACCCGGATCTGGTGGGGCGCAAGCTCGTTTGCAACAGACTTGGTCAGCCCTCGCACAGCGTGTTTGGCGGCCGTGTAGCAGTGCGGGCCGAGCCCGCCCATGACGCCGGCCGTCGATGACGTCGAGATGATAGTTCCGCCACTGCCCTGCGCAACCAAGACCCGCGCCGCGTGCTTCGTCCCCAAGAACACGCCCTTCAACAAGATGTCGATCGTTTCGTCCCAGGCAGCGGTGCTGGTCTCGCCAATAGGTCCAACAACACCGACCACGCCGGCATTGTTGAACATGCAGTCGAGGCGACCAAAAGTAGAGACCGCGAGGTCGATGGCACCGGCCACGTGATCCTCGTTGGTGACATTGCACTCGGCAAACGCTGCAGCGTCGCCCAGTTCGGCCACCAGCGCCTGGCCAGCCTCGATCTGAAGATCGGCGACCACAACACGGGCTCCTTCCTCCACGAATCGTCGAGCGGTCCCGGCACCGATTCCACTGGCTGCACCGGTGATCACCGCGACCTTGCCATCGAGTCGTTGCGTCATTGTTGGACTCCCACCGTGTTCGTTGCCTTGAGAGATACTTCCATAGCCGGAGCCGATGCAGCGCTGACCTCGTCCTCGTGTCGGAAACCAACCAGTCCAGTCACGGTCACGAAACCTTCGTCGACCAGATGGGTGTCGGTGTCGGGCTTCAGCTGAACCTCGCGAGGCGTGATCTTCAGGCGCATCTTGCCCGCCCCGGCCGGTTCGACAACAGTGTTCGTGGCACCAAAGGCGGCCAAACGAGCCCAACGCACTCCCTCGAGATCGGCTACCGGACGGTTGGGAATGTTGACGTTGATAACCGTCTTGCGTGGCGCTTCGAGAAGCCAGTCCACAGCAGCCACAGCGACATCGCCGCTGGTCTCCCACAGGACCGGAGCACCGTCGTAGACCTGACTAAGCGCAACTGCCGACACGCCGAATGTTTGGGCAATCATGGCGCCACCGACGGTGCCCGATTGCAGCACACCCCGGCCACAGTTGACACCGATGTTGCTGCCAGACACCACCAGCTCGGGTCGGGGGCCGAGAGCATCAAGCATCGCTATCAGGACACAAAATGCGGGCGGACCCTCGATTCCCCAGGCCGCGATGTCGGATGCACCCGGGATCTCGTAGGAAACCACATCGAATTCGAGTTCGTCGATCATGTAGCCAACGCCGGCGCCCCAGCCGGAGCGCTCGTCAGTGGGCGCAGCGACCACCACGTCGTGGCCCGCGTCGCGCAGCGCGATCGCAATCGCGTGAATCCCAGGGGAGTGAACGCCATCATCATTGGTGAGCAACAGCCTGGCCATGGTTACTGATTTCCCGTCGGGGGGTAGGTACGGAGGTCGCCTTGCCACGTGTCGCGGTGGACCACCTTGTCGTAGGGCTGGCGTTTGACAGGACCGAACTTGGCGTCATCGGGCCAGCCCATCGGGATCATGCAACCAATGTGAACGTCGTCGGGGATCTCGAGGGTCTCGCGAATCACCGACTCGGCGGCGCCTTGGAACGTCGTGAATACGGTGCCAAGGCCCAACGCACGAGCAGCCACAATCATGTTCTGCGCCGCCGGGTAGATCGAGGACCACACGAATATCTCGCGAGGAGACTGGTAGGGGTAAACGGTCTTACCGCAAATGAAGATCAGCACTGGGCACGTCTTGAGCGTTGCCACGAGGTGGCTGGTGCCGTCGAGCATGAGCCGATGCGTCTTGTCCGGCCGCTCCATTGCCGCGACCCGGTCGCCCATGACGGTCTCGATAGCGTCACCGATGGCCTGCTTCTTCGCCGAGTCGGTGACGATGATGAAGTCGCGGCCCTGGCTATTGCCTGGGCTCGGCGACCACGTAGCTGCCGTGATGACTTGCTCGATCAGCTCCTCATCGATCGGATCCGGTTTGAGATACCGGATCGCCCGGCACGTGCTCATTGCTTCGAAGACGTCCATAGCGAGCAATGTTACGGGCTGAAGCGACATCGAGCCTGATCGCGGCACTCCGAACCACACAATCAGAATCAGCGCCGCACCTTGGGGCCGGGGCAAACAGCCAACCGCCCACCAACACAACCCAGCCCCAGGGCCAGGGCCAACAGCCAACTACCCACACCAAATCGGCGCCAGCAAGCTGACCCGACGGCGAACGAGACCGGGTAATGCTCGTGCTCTACGCTGCAATTCATCGACACCAGAGTTCCCAAGGCGATGCGAGAACAACACCGCTCTTCACCGTTATGGCGAGCCAGCACGACGTGCCTGCATTCATCGGCCGCAGCAGTTGTGGCTCCAAAGCGCCTGGACACAACCTGCCGGATCGCTCATGGACTGCCTGCCCGCCTCCGTTATTGACTTTTGATCACCAAACACGCTTCAAGAGGAGTCCCATGACCGAACAGATCAGTCCAGCAGTCAGCATCGAGATCGCCGCCGACGTAGCCATCATCCGTATGGACGACGGCAAGGCGAATGCACTCGGCCATCAGGCAATCGAAGCATTGACCACCGCTTTCGATCGAGCTGGCGAGTCTGCACGAGCCGTCGCACTGGTCGGCCGAGAGGGAAAGTTCTGCGCTGGGTTCGACCTGTCGGTCATGGCCGGCGACGACCCGGCAGCCCGATCGGACCTCCTGGCCGCCGGGGCACGGCTGTGCCACAGGGTGTACCTGCACCCGCAGCCGGTCATCGCCGCCTGTACCGGGCATGCCCTCGCTCTGGGTGCGCTATTGCTCGCTTCGTGCGATGTCCGAATCGGAGCCGACGGGCCGTTCAAGCTGGGCACGAACGAAGTCGCGATCGGGTTGCCGCTCCCCCGCTTCGGTGTCGAGATCGCTCGAGATCGGCTGAGTAAACGTCACTTCCAGGTGGCGGTGCAACACGCTCGCATCTATGACCCAGTCGGAGCCCTCGAGGCCGGTTGGTTGGACGAAATCGTCAGCGTCGACGCTGTCGAATCAGCAGCCGTCGATCATGCTGCAGGACTCGCTGCTGCACTCCATCGAAGTGCTTTCGCTTTGACTAGAACCAACACACGGGGCGCTGTCGGTGACGCAATCCTGGCGGGCCTCGAACGCGATCTGACCGATTTCGCGTAGCCTCGGAGCGGAATGACACTTGCGCCGAGCGTGTTTCCCATGCGCAAGCTGTCGAAGCGGCCCCAACCCCCCCCGGGTCCCGCATTCGAATGGAGCCCCTGATGAGTGATCAGATCGAAGCCGTCGACTTCTATTGGCGACCCGGATGCGGATTCTGCATGGCATTGGATCGCAGCCTCACCAAAGCCGGCGTTCCCATGAACAAACTCAACATCTGGGACGATGCCAACCACGCCGAGACTGTACGTGCACATGCCAACGGCAACGAGACTGTCCCCACTGTCGTTATTGGTCAGACCGCCCTGGTCAACCCCCGCCTGGGCGGAGTGATCGAAGCGCTTCGGACAGAAGCGCCGCACCTGGTTCCCGAGGGTGCAGATGACCCTGGACCCGTCGGCAGACCCACGCAGCGGTTGTTCGGCAGCTAAGACTGGGCCGGTCTCGGCCACATTGCGCTTTGGGTTCGATTCGGGTGAACCGTTCAACGAATCCCCAAGCAGTGCCGATGGTTCTACCGTATGGCTGTGCCGTTCCTTCGCGCCCACCCAACGGCGACACGAAGAAGTGCGCTTGGGCTACTGCTCCTCGTCGCCTTCATTCTGCGCGTTTGGAACCTGGACTGGGATGAAGGCACCCACCAACACCCAGACGAGCGCCACTGGAGCATCGTCACGTCCGACATCTCCGGACCCTCGGTCGCTGACTACTTCGACAGCGAAAATTCGAGCCTGAACCCCTACAACCATCACGACAGTTGGGTGTATGGGACGTTCCCGCTGTTCACCACAAAGGCCGCATCGAGCTTCCTCGCTGACGGACCCTTCCCCGCAGGAGCAATCGTCACCACGGCCACCGCCGCTGGTATCGACCTCCGCAACGATGGCGTCGACGCCTTCGACAGCGGCTACAACGCCAACCTCGTCGGTCGCCTCCTCGGAGCGCTGGTCGACACCGCCACGGTCTTGTTGGTGTACCTCCTTGCCCGAGATCTCTTCGATCGCCGCGCCGGGTTCGTCGCGGCTGGACTGCTGGCGTTCACGCCGCTTCACATCCAGTACGCCCACTTCTACGGGTCGGAACCATGGGTCGCGTTCTTCGTCACCGCCGGGGTTTGGCTGTCGCTGAAGCTCGCTTGCGGAGACTTACGGCTCCGAACCGTGGCGGCCACCGGCGCCATCATCGGCCTTGCCATGGCTAGCAAGCTCATCGCATTCGCTGCGCTGGTCGTGCCCGCGATCGCCATCATGGTTGCGGTCGTGCCGGCCATCGTCGCTCTGGCTCGGCGCCTCTGGTCATGGCTGGTGCCCTGGGCCAAGGCGGACATGGTGCGCACCGGCGCCATATCGGTCGCTCTCCCGCTCGGGGGCGTGGCGGTCTTACTGGCATCACCGTTTGGCCTGAAGGCGCTCCTCGTTTTGGCGGTGGGACTGGTCGCCGTTGTGGTCACGGGCTATGCGCTCGGCATCGTGTTACCGGCCGAGCGGCGATCGTTGACCCCACGCGTTCTATTCGACCAAGATGCCCAACCGCCCAACGTCCTCACCAGTCCCGCCGAGCCTGACCGGTCCTCACTCGATGTGGTGGCCTGGGGGGCGTTCTCGGGCATGTTGGTGCTGTTTGCGGCGGCCCTCACCTACCGCGTATTCCAGCCGTACACGTTCGATGGGCTTGCTTCCGTCGATCCCCGCTTCACCCGCGATCTCGAATTCCTCGAGGGTGTCAACAGCGGAGGCAACGTCCCATGGGTCGTGCAGTGGATCGGGCGAACACCCCTGCTCTTTCCGCTCAAGTCAGCGTTCTTGTGGGGGATGGGTCCGGCACTGGGGCTGGCCGTAGTCGTCGGCATCGTCGCGTCTGTCCGAGCCGTGCTCGTTCGCCAGCGATGGGAACTCCTGCTCCCGCTCGGTTTTCTGGCGATCATGCTCGGCCTCGTGAGCCAACAGTTCAACCCGCTGATCCGATACCTCCTGCCCGCCTACCCAGTGGCCGCGGCACTGGGGGCGTTCGGCGTCATCACGCTCTGGGATATTGGGGTCGGGGCACTCAGCCGGCCTACAGCGGGTGCCAGGCTCGGTGGCCGGGGGCTGCAGCTGGTCGCCAGTGCGATGGTCGTCGTCACAGCGTTCTGGGGCCTCGCATTCGTCAATGGCATCTACAACACCGAACATCCGCGCATCGAAGCGTCAGTATGGATGGCCGAGAATCTGCCCGACGGCGCCGTTTTGTCCACGCAGACTTGGGACGACAGCCTCCCGCTGGGCGTCGCTGGAACCGAAGGCTTCAACTTCATCCATGTGGCGTTCGACCTGTTCCAACCCGACGTGGTCGATGGCAAGGTCCAACAGCTGATCGATGGCCTTGACCACGTTGACTACGTCGTCGAGGCCAGCAACCGGCTGTATGACTCAATCCCGCGAGTACCGGCCAAGTACCCGTCGACTACGGCATATTACGAAGCGCTTTTTGACGGACGACTCGGGTTCGAGCAAATCGCGGAGTTTCAGAACACGCCATCACTTTTCGGTATCGACATCCCCGACGCCGGCGCCGAGGAGACATTCACCGTCTATGACCACCCGACGGTAACGATCTGGGCAAAAACAGACACTTGGTCGGTCGAGCGAGCCACAGCGATCCTCAACCCCGCACAATCCAAGGCGGCCGTCGACATCGTGCCCTCTGCGTCGGGGACCAATGCCCTCCAGTTCGGACCCAACGACGTCGGATTGGTCGAGACGGGCAACACGTTCAACGAGACGTTCGAGTCCGAGGGACTGATCCCATCAGTTCCGTGGGTGTTCTGGCTGTTGTGGATTCAGCTCGCAGCCTTCGCGGTGCTGCCTTGGACCACAACAGTGTTCAGCAGGCTGCCCGACAAGGGGTACGGCCTCAGCAAAGTGATCGGTTTCGTCGGCATCGGCCTGGGGGTCTGGCTCACCGTATCGTGGGACCTGATCGACTACAGCCGAAGTCTCAGCCTGACGTGGTTCGGGGCCACGGCCGTGGTCGGCCTCATCGCGTGGGGTCGGGGCAGCGAGCGAATGACCGGGCTGTTCCGAGACCATCGTCGGTCCTGGATCATGACCGAGCTGGTCTTCCTCGGGGTCTTTGCCCTGGCACTGTGGATGCGCTCGGCCAACCCCGATCTGTGGGAGGCCCACCTGGGCGGGGAGAAGCCCATGGAAATGGCCTATCTCACCTCCATCGCTCGTTCGAGCGAACTTCCAGCCGTGGATCCGTGGTTCGCCGGGGGTTTCATGAACTACTACTACTTCGGCTGGTTCTTGCTGACCGTTCCGATGCGGGCGATGCGGATCCTTCCAGAAGTAGCCTTCAACCTCGGGGTAGCGACCTACGCGGCGCTCACGGCCGCCACGGCTTTCAGCATTGTGCACAATTTGGTTGCGCTCAGCCGCGAACGCTGGGCTAAGACCTCCCACGAGTCGACATCACCGGTCCCGGCGCGGGCGGGGTTGCTTGGTGTGCTGCTCCTGCTCGGTATTGGCAATTTGGACGCGATCCGATTGCACTATCGAAGATTGGAGCTCGTCAACGAGTGGCAGGCCGGCGCGGATATCCCGGTGATCGGACACATCATGACGTTCCTCGGCGGGAGCTGGGCCTGGGCAACGGGCACAAACCTGCAGCGATTCGACTGGTGGGCACCAAGTCGGGTCAACCAGGGCAACTTCGACATCACCGAATTCCCGTACTTCACGTTCTTATTCGGTGACCTCCATCCGCACATGATGGGGATGGTTTTCATTGGGCTCACCGTGTCGTTGGCACTCGCGTATCTGCTGGCCAGCCGCGACGGCGCTGGACGCTCTCCGCTGTTGCTCGCTGTTGGCCTGGGCCTCGCCACGGGTTTGGTGCGGATGGTCAACACGTGGGACCTGCCCAGCGTCGTCATCGTCGCAGCCATTGCCATCGTCGTCGGGCGATCTATCGCAGTGGTGCAGCCGAAGTTGGATGCACGCCGCAGTCGCAGCGTGGCCATCCTCATCGGCGTCGTGGGACTGGCGGTTGGTGCATCGCATGTCGGCGGTCCGGGCAGCAGCGCACTGGTGGCGTTGTTTGGGGTCGGGGCAGCAAGCATGGTCGCTGCCACCCTTCCGGCCGGGGCACGCCATCGGCTGCTCTCCGTGATCGGCCACCTCAGCGTGGTCGCCGTCACTCACATCCTCGTTTTTTGGCCCTACCTGCGGTCGAACGAAGCCATCGACACCGGACTCCAGTCCGCCTTAGCCGGCTCGCCACTCGACGACTTCCTGGTCCACTGGGGGATCTTCCTAACCTTGGCTATTGCCCTGGCACTCGCGCTGCTGGTCGATGCCCGACGGCGGGCTAAGACAAATGAGCCCAATCCTGGGCCGCTTCCAACCGTCGTCTGGGCCAGCCCGCTATGGAAGGGTGTCTGGTTGGGGCTGAGCGCGGTGACCATCGTCGTGACAGGGCGGGTCAGCACAGGGGCAGCCACAATCGCTGTTGCCGGGACAATCATCTACGGGATGCTCTTCCTGACCGAGGCTCGACGACCCAGCCGCGACCTCGGACGCCTCATGGCCACAGGCTTGTTCATGTTGGGGTTCGCCATCGCTGGCGGGGTCGACATCATCACGGTCGAGAACGACATCGAACGCATGAACACGGTTTTCAAGTTCTGGCTTCAGTCATGGCAGTACTTCGCTCTCGCGGGTGGGTTCGCCATCTGGCAAGTCGGCCGGATCGCCTCAGAACGCCCAGCGCAACCCATCCGCGTCGGCATGGGTCAATCCACCGAAGTTCGCCTCCAAGAAGCAAAACCCTGGCGAATGAATGTCTGGGGGATTGTGGTAGCGCTCTTGCTGCTGGCCGGGCTTGCATACCCCGCCCTGGCCACACGGACCCGGCTCGAAACCCGGTTCGCCCAGATCCCGGCGACTCTTGACGGCCTCGCCTATCTCGACGCTGATCCGGTCATCCGAAGGCTCGGGCCGAATAACTCGGGGCCCGAAATCTCGGTGTCGCTTGCAGATGATCTTCCCCTCATCGAGTGGATCCGGGAGAATGTTGAGGGCACCCCAGTGCTTGTGGAGTGGTCGGGAGGGGGATACGACTGGAATTCACGGATGGCGATCCACACAGGACTCCCAACCGTACTTGGTTGGGATTGGCATCAAAAGCAACAGCGCTGGGACTACCAGGTCCTCATCGACAACCGCCTCCAGGACATCCAGACGTTCTACACAGCTGGCTCCGTGGAGACGATTACGTCATTTCTTCAGACTTACAAAGCTTCCTACGTGATCGTTGGGACCCAGGAACACCGGTTTGGCAGTCCGGAATCGCTCTCCGTGATCGCTTCCCACCCGGCGTTGGAGGTTGCCTTCGAGAGTGCCAGCAACGTCATCTATCGAGTCAAGGCCAGTGCGCTGTGGCCAGGTCTGAGCCCGGTAGACGTCGATCTGCTCGCGCTTACCGGCTAGATACCCAAACGGCTAGCGCCGGTGCAGGTAGCTGCCCACGCCCACCAAGGCTCGGTCGTTCCCCCGACCCCACCGAAGTCACCCCACCGAAGTCAACGTCACAGCTCACAGCTGGCTGACGCTCGAGCTGGCCGACGACCAAAACCTGCTCGCCGTTGCCCGCTACATCCATCGGAACCCAAAAGACGTGTCCAATGCACCTCTCGTTCAGTATCGATGGTCGAGCTATGGGAGCTACATCGGAGCACGCAAGCGCCCAGATTGGTTGACCACCGAACTCGTATTCAGCATCTTCGGGGCGGACCGAATCCTGTTCGCCCAACACACCGAGGATCAACAAGCCCGCTCACCGCGGCGATCGTTTGCCGACAAGGCCAGCCTGGGTGACCAGCGAGACAACGTCGGGCCCGATTACTGGCACCGGAGCCTGGCTCAGCTGAGTTTGGTCGTGTCATCGGTCCTAGACGTTCCCCTCTCAAGCGTTGAGACACCGTCTCCCGGAGCGGAAAGCCCTCCAAGAATACTCGCTTGCTACATGGCTTCCCAGTTCCTGGCGATCCCGAACGAGGTCGTCGCCGGGCACCTCAACTATGCGAGCGGAGCATCGGTCCAGCGAGCAAGCAATAGATTCCGGGTGTTCCATCCGAAACACGGCGAACTCGCCGAGGCAATCGACACGGCCGTCGAGACGATCCGAAGAAGCACCTGGTAGCTGCCTGCGCGGTAACCACGTTCTACGTCCCCACTGTCCACCTGGCGAACCGGCCGAGCTGCCAATCTGCCTGCCATGTCGGCCTAAACCGCGGCGTGAGGTTGGTCGCAGTCGGCGGGCTCCCTCCCCGAAGCTCGGCAGCCAGCCGGGTCGGGCCATGCGGGAGCAACATCCGGTCGCAGAAGTAGCATCGGACTACGCCGCTCACGCGCCGCCGCTCAGCAGAGCTCTAGCAGGACACACGCGAGCGCCCGAGGTTCTCCGGATCCAAACCTTCCCCGCACCCGGCGCTGGCCTCTTCCCCCGCTGACCTCTTCCCCTGGCCTCTTCCCCCGACCCTGAAGCTGGCCACCCTGAAGCTGGCCTCGTTCGTCTGAAACCGGCCTTGTTTTTTTGACCCCACCCGGTGGACGGTCACAACCGGCATGGCCGACCCTCAATGCACATGGGCCGGCGAGCCCGACCCGGGCCCATCGCTGGTGGTCGGGCCGTTGCCCCGGCACCGGCACCCGGCACCCGGCACCTCGCCCCGGCACCTCGCCCCGGCACCACGCCCCGGCACCACGGCACCACTCCCGCCACTCCGGAGACCGCTGAAGATCGAGCGACACCCCACCCCGACTACCAGCTCAGCCGGCGGTGGCGGCTACGTCAGGGCGTTCACACGGCCCGTCATAGGCCGGTTTCGCTGCCCGGTCGACCGGTTCGAAGTCTCGATACTCCTGCTCCAGCACCAATACGCTGTTGCGGATGTACACCTCGCCCACAAGCGAACCAGGGCAGTCCGATGGATCGGCTTCGGACCCATCCCATGGCTCACGGTCCCAGAGCCAGCTGGCCCATTCCCCCGGCCCCACGGCAAAGTCGGGCACCCACCACCAACGATGCTCGTACGTCAGCGTGGTGTAGTCGACGAGTTGGCTGCCAATCGCCTCTTGCTCCCAGTGCGGCACAAAGATCACGTCGGTGTCGGGCGCAGTGCTGTCGTTATCGAGCACAGCGAACGTGCCGGTCGGGAAATCCCGCAGATACCAGCCGTATGGCCAGTACACATCCGAGTCGATGCTCACCGTTAGGTGGCGACCCTCCTCGGCCATCACCAGCCGGTCCAACTCATACAGGCGGTCGACCCACTCGGGCACTTCGGGGGTCGCCTGCCCCGCTTGCACAAACAGCTCCTGAGGCTCACCGCCGCGGTCATAGGCCGCCTCATATGAGGTGTTGAGCGTCCACAACAAGCCGAGGCCGAACGCGAGGCCAACCGGAACCTGCCACACCTCACCCCGATGGTCCCACAACACCTGCACCCCGAGTCCCGCCAAAATGACGAACGGCAGCAGCGGGTGGATGATGAGCCACGGCATCCGCTCGCCCGCCCACGAGTGCACGCTGAAGCTGGAGATCGCCCACCAGACGAGGGTTTGCCCAACCAGCGTTGGACGGCGTATTACCCGTCCGATCCCCACGAACGACAACAACAAGATGAACCATTCGTACGCGGGAATCACCGCCAAGTAGTACTGCCACCGGGCATCGCCGCGCACCGTATCCTGCTCGCCTCGCCAGTATTCCAAACCGGCCCTGAGCCCGTTCTCGATCGACCCGTAGGGAGCGGCCTCGCTGCCTGGACCCGCAAAGTTCGTCAGAAACTGCGTGAACACAAAGATGAACATCGCGATCGCCACCCACACCGCCGTCAGCCACCAGTAGTACGGCACCGACAGGATCGATCTAAGGACGGGCACATCCGCGCTGGCTACACCACGTCCGTGGGCGTTCCATGCCGCGTACGCAAGCAAGACAGCCAACGCAAGCCCATACACGCCGAGGCTTACAAAGATCGGTTCGCCGAAAAAGAACGCAACGACCATCGCCGCGAGCCCTCCGATGAGCGTGGACCGCTTGACCGCATCGTTGCTGAAGCCGACAGCGCCGTTGCCCGAGTGCACTCCTCGCCCGGGGGCCACCAGTAAGTCCTGGGCGAACAACACCATGCCCAACCCCCCGAAGATGAACACGGTCAAGAAGGCCGATTCCTTGACTGCGATGCCCGCCACGAGCAGACACAGCACCGCTGTCGGGTGCCATGCTTTCGGGTTGCGCAGAAACGCGACGAATACCAGCACTGTGGCAAACGTGATGGCCAAGAAGAACGCGTCCTCGCGGCCAACTCGCGAGAAGTACAGCAAGGATGGGCTGATGACGGCCAAACCAACCGCAGCGATCGTGCCGACGGGCCCGAGGTCGCGACGCCAGAACCAGACCTGGCCAACAACCACGGTCCCCGACACTGCAGCCAGCAAGCGCGCCGTGGTCTCCGATTCGCCCAGAAGCCAAAAGAGTGCGCCGGTGATGTAGAAGCGCAGCGGTCCGTGATACACGGGGTCATAGCCGTCGTAGGTGCCGTTGAGGAACCGCCACGAGAACCAAGCGTCGAGGCTCTCGTCGTGGTGGAACGGTCGAGCTCCGAGGGCCGCCAATCGACTCGCCAGGGCCAGGATCACCAAGGCCAGAACCGTGTTCTTGAGGTTCACCCGCGGAGGCAGACGGGCCGGGTGGACTGTGTCGGCAGGATCCGGGGTGCGGTCCTGCGCTCGAGGCGGTCGCGTGGCGGTGGGTCCCTCGTGCGACGGAGCAACCTCGAGCAGCTGTATCTGGCCGGGGATGGGTTCGTTCGATCCCACGGTTGGCAGGTCGTCGCCAGGTCCATGCGAGTCAAAGAGTCCAAGCTGGTCCTCGTTGGACTGCTGGCGTGGATCGGCGCCGGGCGCCACGAAGTCATCGGTCATGAGGGGGGCTCGGAGACTCCAAGATAGTCACCAAGTCGACCTGAACGGCCGCGCCTCGCACTCGCGCTCGCGCAAAGGCGGGTCATGATTGGAACTCCCGGACGTCATAGATCTTGTAGCCGCCGATGTCATAGACCGTTAGAGCTGCAGCATCCCAGAATTGTGCGGGATCCCAGTCGGCGGGCGCATCAACGGGCCGAAACGCCCGTCGCTCCTCGGGCCCGAGAACGATGTAGTCGATCTCGTATTTGCTGATCACATCTTCGAACCCCTCGTTGACCCCGAAGATCACGCGCAAGTCCTCTGCTCGGACATCCCAGTCGACCCCTAGATCGCTGAGGCGACCGGTCGATCCCGACACGACGGTGCGTCCCGCGATCGCACGGATGGGGTGGACGTTGTTGTTGGCCACGGCGAACACGGCATCAGCTTCGAGCCGGTCGCGGGCGTACTCGCCCAACAGCACGTCGTCGCCAGTCATGTAGCCAGCCGGGTACGCGCCCGAGCTGCCCTCGAAAGCGCGCCAGATGTCCAGACCGCCAGACAGGGTCAACGAGACCACAACCAGGCCTGCGCCAAGCTTGTAGAACCATCCATTTCGAATCCACTCAGTCAAGAAAGATGCGGCGAACGGAGCGCCGAGCAGTAGGAAAAAGACGACGTATTTAGCGTTGTTGCCGACCCAGAAATGCCAGATGCCCACATTGGCAATGAGGAGCAGGCCAAAGATTGGGGCGAAGCGCTTCGTCAACTCAGGGCTGCGCACGAGGCCCACCACCACGAGCGGGATGAACACGCCCGTGTTGAGAAACCAGAACCAGATGAAGTCCGGCAACGTGTCGCGCCAGGACACAAAATCTTCTCCGAGCACCCACCAGAACCGGTAGTTGCGTCCGTTCGCTCCGCTGCTGGGCCATTGCCAGCCAACAAGGGGAATGCCGACGACCAGCGCTGGTGCGGCGAACCAGACACATTCCTGCACGACCCGGCGCGCCGCGTAGCACTCGAGCGCTGCCCACCACAGACCTAAGACGATCAGTACGCCAAACCCGAAGACGTGGAACACCGGCATGATGCCAGTGACGAGACCGACCGCGAGGTGGGTGCGCTTGTCACCGGTGCCGCGCGCCTGCCACAGCAACGCCAACCCCATCATCACGGCCGCGAACCCAATCATCGTGGGCCGCTGCGGATAGAGAAAGCCGGTGACAGGGTTGTCCAGCCAGTTGCGTTGGAAACCGTCGAAGGCATAGCTCCGCGGCAAGTCCCCCAGGACACCCAGACCGTTCTCGGGTAGGTCTTCGAAGAAGAACCGGTAGAGCGCAGCGGTCCCTCCGGCGGCCAAGAAGATGAGCACCGTGAGCACAGACGTCAGTCGGTTCTTGAAGAATCGATGCGTCGAGACGTAGATGATGCCGGGGAAGGCGACAGCCAGAATCCCGGCCGAGAGTTGAAGACCACGCTGCAGCGACGTCCCCAGCGGGATGAACATCGCCGCAAAAAAGTCGACCCCAAAGTGGTAGGCGAAACTCTCCCCTGCGGCCGTCGGGAGCTCGGGAGGGAAGTTGTCGGCGTAAGCAAACGATGCCGCATAGGCGAGGTGTGCCGACCAGTCGCCAAAGGTGCTGAGGTGCCCAACCGAAATTCCCCCATCGGCGGTCGTGCCATAGGCGATGTCGAGAATGCGCACGCTGACGACGGCGCTCACGAGCACCACCGCGATCAGCGGCGCCGGGCTCGACGCATCTCGCAGCGGGAGGCGTATTCGCCGCACGAAGTCTCGCCACTCCGCCACATTTCGAGCCGGAGCACGCCGCCATCCGGGCCCGGACAAACCAAGACTGAAGATCGAGGCCGCAATGATCGACGCCCGGGACATGTCGGCCCACCACGAGAAGAAGAATCCCACGGTGGAAACCACCATGACGCCGACCAGAACGCCGTAGAGCGCGCGCTCTTCGACCGCGAGGTCCACATCGATCAACAGGGTCAGGCCGTAGCCAACCAGCACGATCGTGATGATGAAGAAGACGACGAGCAGGTTCACTGCTTCCTCTCAGGGCCGCCCACAGCAGAACGAGTGTAGTGGCCGCCGGGAGCGGCTGGTGTCAGCCCGTCAGCGGACCGGGCCAGTCGACCTTGGCCACAAAGAACGACCCCAGTGCCTGAGCCTCGTTGATCGGCGGCGTGGCAATAAATCACTCGGTCCCGAATCTCGCGCGGAACCCATCGAGATCGGGATTGTCGACGTCCCAGTCGTCGGGAACTTGAGATTGGTGATTTCCGGTTGCCCCCACCTTGGCCCGGAAAAGCTCTTCACCTTGGACGAAATGTGTCAGGTCGGCTTCGGCCGCGGCGAACGCCAAATCGAGTGTGCCATCGGCGTCGGGCAGCGACGCTAGATACTCCCGGCTGTAGGTGGCGTCGAGGACCCAGGAGCGGGGCACGATCGGGGCCAGGGCATGTGCGACCTGATGGACCTGAATGTGATCGGGGTGGCCATAGGTGCCGTTGGCGTCGTAGCCGACAACAACACCGATCGTCTCGTCGTGGAGGAGCGCGGAGATCTGACCGGCGACCTCGTTTGGCTCGGCGTTGCTAAAGGCCTTGGGGTTCGCCGTCGTGTCGGTGCCGGCCATCCCAGAGTCGTCATAGGGCAACCATTCGACCCGCGCGACGCCCAACTCGGCGCATGCGGCCTCGGCCTCTCGCACCCGACGCACACCCAAGGTCTCGCCGCCCAGATCGGCATTGGTCTCGCCAGCATCGCCGCGAGTCCCCTATACAACAATGGTCCGCATCCCCATTGAGGCGGCCTTGGCCATCGTTGCCCCGGTGAGAATGCACTCATCGTCGGGGCGCGCGTGGACAAAGAGCACCGTCTGATCACTCATGGCGTCGAGGCTACTGGCGGCGTCGATCAGCGCGATCGGCGGTCGCGCTCGACCTCGTTGAGGTCCAGGTGGTTACGCACATACCGAGCCGCTGCATCGGTGCTGGGTTGGAAATCCCAAGCCGAGTACCGCCCTCTGCGGAGCGCCTGGTCAACCACGTGCCGGTTCGACTGACTCTCGAGAACGTCTGCGTGGATCTTGGCCACGTCCCACGTGCGTTCGACCTCGGCCTGGAACGCCGCTGCCTCCGGCGCATGCAATGGGTCAGATGCCATGTTGGTGACCTCGTGTGGATCCATGGCCAAGTCGAACAGTTGAGAGCCGTCGGGGGCGCTCCAGATGAACTTGCGATCACCACGCCGGATCATGAAGATCGGGGCAACCGCGCCTTCGGCCAGATACTCCCCGACCACTGTGCGGCCTGGATCCAACGCTCCGCCCATGAGGGGCAGCAACGTCGATCCGTCGAGCGACGGCGCGAAGTCTGCTCCGGCTAGGTCGATAAGCGTCGGGGCGAGGTCTATGAGGCTGACGTGGGCCGTGACCTCGCTAGGTGCGAAGTGGTTTGGCGCGTAAACGATCATCGGAACCCGTGCCGCGTGCTCGAAGAAATTCATCTTGTACCAAAGCCCGCGCTCACCCAGCATGTCGCCGTGGTCCGCAGCGAAGACCACGACCGTGTTGTCGGCCATCGCGTGGTAGCCGAGTGTGTCGAGGATGTGGCCGACCCAGTCGTCGACATAGGAACAGTTGGCGTAATAGGCGTGGCGGGCCACTCGCACCTGCTCATCTGTCAGATTGGTCGTGTCGACGCGCATCAGCCGCCGAAGGCGTCCGCTGTGGGGGTCGTCTGCGGCCCCAACCGCTGGCCCAACGGCGGGAAGCGCTATCTGGCCGTGGTCGTAGCGGTCCCAGAACGTCCGGCGGGTGACGTAGGGGTCGTGTGGATGCGTGAACGACGCGGTCATCATCCAAGGCCGATCGTCGGCTGTCCGCGCAAGGTCGCGCAGCTTGCGGATCGTCTGGTAGCCGACGTCATCGTCGTAGTCGAACTGATTGGTTGCATCGGCGATTCCGGCGGTAACCACGCTGTCCAGGTTGTGGTACCACCAATCAAATCGCCCCTCAGGGTCTCGCCAATTGGGTGTCCACCCAAAGTCAGCGGGATAGATGTCTGTCGTAAGACGTTCCTCGTAGCCATGCAACTGATCGGCCCCGACAAAGTGCATCTTTCCCACCAGCGATGTCTGGTAACCGGCCCTGCGCAGGTGGTGGGCAAAAGTCGGGACCGCCGAAGCGAACTCGGACGCGTTGTCGTAGGCGCCGATCCGCGAGCCGAGGCGGCCCGACATCATCGAGAACCGCGACGGCGCACACATCGGACTGTTGCTGTACGCCGACCGAAACAGCACACCGTTGGCAGCCAGCCGATCAATGTTCGGCGTGAGCGCGGGGCCGCCGTAAGCGCCCACAAATGGTGCGGCCATCTGATCGGCCATCAAGAACAGAATGTTGGGTTGGTTGTTGGTGTCAGTTGTCATGAGGCTGCCGGAGAGCGGTACACCGCTGTGTAGTCAGGGTCGAGCGGAGTGTTACCCACGATGGCATCAGCTGCCTTTTCCGCGATCATCATGGTCGGCGCATAGATGTTGCCGTTGCTCACGTTGGGCATCACCGAAGCGTCGACGACCCGTAATCCTTCCACGCCATGGACCCGCAACGAATCAGGGTGCACGACAGCCATGTCGTCGACCCCCATGCGGGCGGTACAGGAGGGGTGCAACGCTGTCTCGGCATCGCTGGCAATCCAATCCAGGATCTCTTGATCGGTCTCGACCGTCGGTCCGGGCGACACTTCACCCCCGTTGTAAGGCTGGAAGGCCGGCTGTTCGAGAATACGACGCGCCGTACGAACCGCCTCGACGCATTCCTTTCGATCGTTGCCAGTAGAAAAGTAGTTGAATTGCACCGCAGGGTGTTCGCGCGGGTTCGTAGACCGGATCTTCACCGAGCCTCGGACATCGCTGTACATCGGGCCGACATGGACCTGGTAGCCGTGCCCGCCCTCTGGTGACGAGCCGTCATAACGAACGGCGAGCGGAAGGAAGTGGAACATCAGATTGGGGTAGTCGACATCGTCGTTGCTTCGCACAAATGCGCCGGCCTCAAAATGGTTTGTGGCCGCCGGGCCACGTCGCATCAACCATTGAAGGCCAATGAACGGCATCCGCCACTTGGCCAGGTATGGCTGCATCGAGACTGGCTGCGTGCAGCTGTACTGGATGTAGACCTCGAGGTGATCTTGGAGATTCTCGCCGACACCCGGTAGCGCCGACACCGTATCGATCCCGAGTTCGGCCAAATGACCGGGATCGCCGACGCCGGACAGTTGCAAGAGTTGAGGCGAGTTGAACGCTCCGCCGCAGCTGATGACTTCGCCACCGCGCGCAACGTGGGTGCGACGGCCCTTGCGATACTCCACGCCCACGGCCCGCGTGCCGTTAAAGAGGATGCGGTTGGCGTGAGCGAGGGTGACCAGCTTCAGATTGCGACGGTGCAACACGGGGTGGAGGTAGGCACGTGCAGCGCTGACGCGGCGACCTCGGACAACGTTCTTGTCGAATACCGCGAAGCCTTCTTGACGAAACCCATTGACGTCGTCGGTGCGCTGAAACCCTGCTTGGGGCCCCGCCTCGAGCCACGCCTCGAACAAGGGATTGGCGGCAGGCCCCGTCTCGAGTCGCAAAGGCCCCTCGTCGCCGCGATAGGCGTCTCCGCCAACGAGGAGGTTCTCCATCCGTTTGAAGTACGGAAGGCAGTGCGCATAGTCCCACCGGCTCATCCCGTCGGAGGTCGCCCATTTGTCGAAGTCCATCGGGTTGCCCCGTTGGAAGATCATCCCGTTGATGCTGCTCGAACCGCCTAATACCTTGCCCCGGGCGTGGTACACCTTCCGGCCGTTCAAGAACGGCTCGGGCTCGCTCTCATACTTCCAGTCGTAGAACTTGCTGCCGATCGGATACGTGAGCGCCGCGGGCATGTGGATGAACACATCCCATTTCCAATCCTTGCGACCGGCCTCGAGCACCAGGACGCGGTTGGCAGGATCGGCGCTGAGGCGGTTTGCCAACGCGCAACCGGCGGAACCGCCACCAATGATGATGAAATCCCACGAGCCATCGGCCATGGCAACCCCCTCGACTCTTCCTCTCAGCGTTCAGCTGGAGCACCTGGATGAAAAACCGTCCAGCTGGTACAGTTACCAACTGTGTCAGACCAGACAGGCCCTCAGCAAGCCAAGGCAACCCGCACCCGAACGTCGATCTTGCAAGCGGCCGGTGATGTCGTGCGGCTCGAAGGTGTGTCCAGCCTGACCCTCGAGCGAGTGGCCACAGTCGCCGGGGTCAGCAAAGGCGGCCTCCTCTACCATTTCGGGACCAAGCAAGAGCTGGTGATAGCACTTCTCGCCAACACGCTCGGTCGAGCAGATGCAGAGCTTCAGTCGTTGGCGGCCGCCAACGACCGCTCCAAAGGTGCCTTCGCTCAGGCCTACCTCGACTACATCCGCAGCGGCCGCCACGACGAGGTCGATTCGGCTTCGGGGATCTTCGCCGCTGCGGCCCTCGACGACGGCGACCTCGAACCGGCTCGCGCCATGTTCCACCAATGGCAGGAGCGACTGGTGGAAGACGACGGGATCGACACCACCACAGCATTACTTGCACGCGTCGTCGGCGACGGCCTGTGGCTCATCGACCTGTTCGGACTCGCACCGCCAACGACCGAGCAACGAAATGCACTGTTCGAGCTGGTCGAAGCAGCGATCGACCGTTCAGCCTGAGGGCAGGAACCGGCCGCAGACCGGCCACGCGCCACCCCGGCCGTAGCCCGAGCCGCGCAATGCATACAGATACCGTGCCCGAGCATCCTGCTCTTCGGGTGAAGCATCCGACGGTAGACCGGTGCCCCCCATATCGACCCAGGTCACCGTGCCAAACTGGTAGGCGCCGTAGTAGCCGTTGCCGGTGTTGATCTGATAGTTACGGGACGACTCACAAAAACGCAGCTTGTCCCAGTCATCGGGGGCCGCTTCGATGCGGTTGTATCGAACCATCAACTCATCAGCGCCGCGGTGGATCTCGGCAATGGTCACAACCCACTCAAGGGCCGGGAGTGCTGCCTCGGCTTCAACGATCGCCTGCTCCGCAGCGACGATGTTTGCCTTGGCCTCATCTATACGTTCTGCCAGGACAATTGCCTCGTCCGATGCCGCATCTCGCAACTCGAAGTACTTGGCCTGGAAGGCCGCCACCGTGCCGACGCTTGCGGTCAACAAGCTTGATCGATATGCGAAATCGTTGGCACTCTCGGCATCAAGAACAAACAGGGCGTCGGTAAGAGATCCACCGTTGACATAGGCCTCGACTGCGAGGCGACGAGCTCGATCTTGAGTGGCTTGGAGCTCGGCAGCGATGGCCAAAACATCGCCAGCGTTGGTGTCGACGGTCGTGTCCAAGCGGTCGAGTTCAGCTTCGGCGTAACGGACGGTCTGGCGTGCGTCCAGAACAGCCGTCTGGGCATCAGCGAGTTGGCGCAGGGCCGCATCGAGGTCGCGCCACGGCGGCCCGTCGTTCTGTTGGCCGAACGCTGGCACGACGACCGCCGACAAGACCACGATGGCCAACGCGACGAGCGCGAAACGCCGATGTGTGCGCCTCCTCGTCGGGGAAACCCCGGTCTCCGTCCGCATAGCGCGACAGCTTTATGGATGCCCCGACAAGAAGCAAGCCAGGGCTCGCTCCCAGCTGATCCGGAACAGCGCCGCCGGGCACTTCGAATCTTCCCCGCCCCCGCAGCGATCCTTGCCAACCCCGCCCATTGCCCCGACCCCCGCACCTACTCGCACAGCGATCCTTGCCAACCCCGCCCGTTGCCCCGACCCCCGCACCTACTCGGGCCTTCGCCCGGACCCCACACAGCG
>CAWKYX010000030.1:0-21645 GCA_963854265.1 Acidimicrobiia bacterium | reverse complement strand
TGCCCAGAGTCGTGACGACCGACGGCACGAAGCTTCGCTATGTGTTGCAGAACATGATCAACGAAGTGATCTCAACCACCGACACCGGTGGTGGGTGACGTTGTCAGCCGCTCGCTGGCTGACGCCAACGCCCGGAAGCAACGAAGTCCGTCTGACCTTCGAAGCCTGTGGTGGCGAAAGCCCGCCGGGAATCGAACCCGGCTCGCCCAAGGCCCGCAAGGCCGCGTATGTGGTGGGCGAGTCGGGTGACGACCGTCCTGTTGGTCAGCTCACGCTCGCCGAACAGTTCGCTCGGGTTTTGGGCGGCTCGGTCATAGCCGTGGAGGCAGCCGGCGGCGGCTTGAACCTGCACGCCGAGATAATGGTGCACACCGATCAGCCGCACCTGGCCGATGTCATCGACATCGACGAGTTTCAGGCAGGCTTTGTTGATCCCAACGAGTCTGGGTTCTTCGGCGGTCCGGCTAACAAGGAAGAGCGCTTGGTGGAGCTGCTGCTTGTCGACCAGCGGGCGCAGTAGCGCCGGCTGATACGGCGCTCCGGTTCAGGCGACGTAGCTATCGGCCGCTTCGACATCTTTGTAGAAGCGCTTCTGAATGTAGAGGCGCTCGCCCAAGGCTTTGGTGGAGTACCAGAGCCCGGTCGGGGGCCCGATCAGGGTGGAGCGCGGGAGCTCATGCACGACCGATTTACTGCTGGTGGAGGACAGTTTGCCGGAGTCAGTGACAAGAATCCGCTGGTCGGTTGCGATGACGACGCGGTAGTTGTTCTTCACCAAGAAGACCACCCCGGCCAGCAACACCCACCCCTGATTCGTTGTTTGGGCACCGAAGGCTGCCTGGATCGTTTCGCCCGGCCGAAGGTACGGAGTGGCCTTGTCTTTCATCTTGTCTCGGATCGCCATGGGGTCCCTGCCTTGGGTTGCGTACGGTCTCCAACGGTAATTGGTGAAGTCATTTCTTCGTGGGACGCTGACACGGACAGAAGGCTTGCCGATCAAGTTACCTAATGGTAACTTCATTGGATCGCCACCGGGACCGATTGAACGGTGGTGGCCTTCATTGACGGCAGTGGCCGGTTGTGGGCAGGAACGCCTCTGGCCTGTCACGTGCAAAGGAGCACAAAATGGCTGAATTCTCCATGGAGCTGGGTGAAGACCAGCTCCAGATCCAGAAATGGGTCCACGATTTCTCGGAGAACGTCGTGCGCCCTGCGGGCCACGAATGGGACGAGAAGGAAGAATTCCCTTACCCCATCGTGCAACAGGCTGCCGAGATCGGCTTGTACGGCTGGGAGTTCATGGCCGAGGCCATGTGGAACGACCCGACGGGTCTCACCATCCCTATCGCCATCGAGGAACTGTTCTGGGGCGATGCCGGTATTGGTATGGCCATCATGGGTTCCGGCCTGGCCGCGGCGGGCATCGTGGCGTCGGCCACCGCCGAACAGGTCACGGAATGGGTGCCGCAGTGCTACGGCGATGCCCAGAACCTTCAGCTCGGCGCCTTCTGCGCCTCCGAGCCCGACGCAGGTTCTGACGTTGGTGGCTACCGGACCTCGGCGAAGTACGACGAGGCCAAAGACGAGTGGGTTCTCAACGGCACCAAGGCCTGGATCACGAACGGCGGCATTGCCGACGTCCACGTTGTTATCGCGGTAGTCGATCGAGAGCTCGGCTCGAAGGGCCACGCCAGCTTCATCGTCCCGCCCGGTACCAAGGGCCTGAGCATGGGCCAGAAGTACAAGAAGCACGGCATCCGTGCCAGCCATACTGCCGAAGTCGTCCTTGACGATGTTCGTGTGCCCGGTCACTGCCTCCTGGGCGGCAAGGAAAAGCTCGACGAACGACTCGCTCGAGTCCGCCGTGGCGAGAAGGGCAACTCCCAAGCCGCGATGCAGACCTTCGAGGCCACCCGCCCCACCGTGGGCGCCCAGGCCATCGGCGTTGCTCGTGCCGCCTATGAGTACTCGTTGGAATATGCCAAAGAGCGCAAAGCATTCGGCAAACCCATCATCATGAACCAGTCGATCGCTTTCATGCTGGCCGACATGGCCACCGAGATCGATGCCACTCGCATGCTCATCTGGCGTGCCGCATGGCTGGGCAAACAGAAGCAGTTCAAGAACGCCGAAGGATCAATGGCCAAACTCAAGGCCGGCCGCGTCTCGGTCTGGGTGACTGAACGTGCCATCCAAATCCTCGGTGGCTACGGCTACACCCGCGACTACCCCGTCGAACGTTGGCATCGCGACGCCAAGATCCACGACATCTTCGAAGGCACCGAGCAGATCCAGCAGTTGGTGATCAGCCGTGCGATCTCCGGCCTGCGGATTGAGTAGTCTGAACTAGGGTTTCGTGGCTCAGGGGTGTCGGCGCCGCAAGCGCGGCAGGATCCTCCACGCTCTGAACTTCTCAGGTTCTATCCTTACTTTGTAGCCGGATCTGACTCCGATGAGCAACTCAGAGTTCTGAGTTTCGCCGAGAACGTGCCAGTCACCTATTCCTGAGAAGCGCGCATTCTGCGGAAGCTGGTGCTTGCTTGAGTCGGTTAGTGCGACAATGGAGCCATGGCTGTCACCGGGATCATCGAGATGAATGGGCAGGTGATTGACCCCGCGAGCTTGGAGCGAACCTGCCAGCGATTCGGTGTAGCCGAATTGGCGGTCTTCGGCTCGGTGGCTCGCGGCGACGCTTCGGCCGACAGCGACATCGATCTGCTCTACAAGTTGGAGCGTGGGGCGCGTCTTGGGTTCGATCTGTTCGATCTCGAAGATGCCCTGGCCGAAGTGTTCGGTCGAACGGTCGACCTCGTCGCCAAGGACGCAGTCCATCGGCTGATGCGAGAGCGTGTCCTGACTGACGCGGTCGTTGTCTATGCAGCGTGACCGCCTTCTCCTCGTGGAGATGATCGACGCGGCAGCGCGGGTGGTCGAACTCGTTGGTGAGCGGTCGGCTCAGGATCTCGATGCGTCACGAGTACGAGATCTACCGGCGCCTCGAGGGCACAGCGGTGCCCGCCGCCCGCGCTTTGTGGTTCGAAGATGACACATCGCTCGCTCCTGACGATAGCGGGGCGTACGTCCGGACGATGGTTGAGGGTCACTGGCGGTTGCCGTTCCTGTCCAGCACCGACCCCGCCGATGACGACGAGAAGATTGCGGCCTCGAAGGAACACCTCCGGAGGCTGGCGACTGTGCACTCGGTCGACTGGCAGTCCCAGGGCTTTGACGATCTCTTCCCTGTCCCCGATGGCCCTGGAGATGTCGCCCACAACCTCATCGCCTGGTTCTCGGGTCGGCTGGCCGAGTTCCGGTGCGAACCCTCGCCAGTGCTGGCCGAAGGGCTCGACTGGCTCAGAGCGACCGCCCGCTCCGCGCCGGCGGTCACCTTGTGCAAGGGGACCAACGGCCACGGCGAGGAGATCTGGCGTGACGGCCGCATTGTGGCCATGTCGGACTGGGAGCCCGCCTGCATTGCAGAACCCGCATACGACCTGGCCCAGTGCCAGGAGATGATCCCGACCATAGAGCGCGACGGCCGGCTGATCTGGGGTTGGGACGATGCTCTCGCCTACTACCGGGAGCAGAGCGGCATCGATGTCAGCATGGAGAACGTGCGGTGGTACCGACTGTTCTATGCGCTGCCGATGTTACTGTTCACCCACAACGCGGCGTCACTGGTTCACAAGGGCGGAAACCGTCACGTTCGGTTCGCATGGACCGCAACGGAAAACCTCTACCGCGCCGAGCTGGCGTTCGCCTCCCTCGGTGGATTCGCCCCGAAGCGTGTGCCCGAGATGGGGAACAGAACGCGATGATGTATCCCACCGCCGAAGATTCACTGGCTGCGATCATCGAGACCTTCGAGCGTGTCATTGCACCGCTCGTGGACGACGAGTACGGATCAAGCCTTTGCCTCACCGTGGGCCAGATGCTGCGCAGTGTTCGGACCCGAGTTGCCCTTGAGGGTCAGGTTCTCGACCAGGACAACCACGACCTCCGAACGTTGCTCACCGAGCTCCGGAGTGAGGTGCCGGCCTCGCTCGCCACCGACATCGACGCCACCACAGCGCGGCGGGCAGACCAGTATCGGCCGCTCGAAGAACTGCAAGCCGACGCTGCCGATCTGCGCCGGGTGCTCGAGGTGTGCATCAGCGCCATCCCCGACCGGACCTGCGACACGCGGGCGAAGATTCGGGAGTACCTGACCCGACACCTCGAACGCCAGCAGCCATGGCTGATCAACGCGTTCACCGGACCCAGACGCTAACTCGAGAAAACATGGAGCTTCCGATGCGCCATCCGTATGTGACCGACGACATGATCGAGGCTTTCACTCGTGATGGTGTGGTGCATCTGCCGGGTGTGCTTGATGCGACATGGATGCAGGCATCGTGGTGGTGATGTGCGCCTCGGCATCGCGGGCGGCGAGGGCCACTGATTCGCCGTACGGCCTGACAGGCACTACACCCCATGGTGACACTGGGGGCTGGTTTCATGGGTGATTCGCACCCGAAAATGTTCGATGCGCTGGTCGTTCCTCGGTTCGGGTTCTTACTCTCCGCCGGTTGGTTCTGGTCGATTGCTCGGTGGGGCGCGGGCTTCATCGGGGCCTTCGTCGTCAACAACCAGACCGGCTCGGCGCGCCTCGTGCAACTGACCGGGGTCGCGATGTGGGCACCGCTGCTGCTGGGCGGGCTCGTTGGCGGGGTCCTCTCCGATCGCTACGATCGTCGGCTGACGGTGATTGTTCAGTTCGTCGTGCTGATTCCGTTGGCCATTGGACTCGGCCTTGCGGGAATGACCGATCGTCTCGAGTTGTGGATGGTCTACCCATTTCTCGTCATCGTCGGCGTTGGCTGGGTGGTCGACATGACGAGTCGGCGAGCGATCATCTACGACATGGTCGGGGCCAGACATATCGACAACGCGATGGCGCTGGAGTCGGTCGCGTCGGCGAGCGGGCTGGCCATTGGAGCGCTTGTCGGCGGCACGGTGATCGAGGCGCTGGGAGTCGGTCAAGCGTTCGTTGCCGTGGCCGTCTTGCTGGGCCTGGCGTTGGTATGCACCCTGGCAGTCCCCAAGGTCGAAAAGCGTTCGGTGAGCGGTGGCAGCGGTCTCGAAGCGTTTGTCGCCGGGGTGAAGATGCTGCGATCGGAACGAGCACTGGTCAGCGTGCTGGGGGTGACCGTCTTCGTCGACTTCTTCTTCTTTGCGCTCCTTCCGTTGGTACAAGTGATCGGGACCGACCTGGACGCCGGCCCAACACTGCTCGGGCTGCTCGCCGCGATGATCGGCTTTGGAATGATGGGTGGGTCACTGGTCCTCGCTCGATTCCAACCCCGTCGGCGCGGCGTGTTCTACGTCTGCGGTTCGTTCATCGCCCTGTTATTCGCAATTCCCTTCGCGGCCGCGTCGAGCTATTGGCTGGCCGCGGGCTCGATGTTCATCGCTTCGTTCGGCCTGGGGTTCTTCGGGTCGACTCAGGGTCTCATTGTCATGACAGCAGTGGACGAAGCGCGACGAGGGAGAGCGCTTGGTTTGCTCAGCACGGCCATCGGGGTCCTGCCCATCGGCATGATCGCACTGGGCGAGCTTGCCGAGGTGATCGGGGCCTCTCCCGCGGTGGTGGCATCGTCGGTGACTGGAGCGTTGGGTTTGGCGGTCTGGCTTCGCTACTGGCCTGAGTCGTGGCGGGTTAACGCAGACGAGGCCAGCTGATACGGCGACGCTGAACGAAACACTCAACGCACGACGCCGTCGGTCAACGAAGACCGACTGTGGGCTGGGTCTGGTTGTTGAGCAAGCGAACAACAAGCTCGGGCGACCCCCGTCGTGGAGGTATTCGGTGGGACGGGACGGTCAAAGACGTGCCGCGGCTACAACTCGATGAAGATGCATTCGCCGGGGCATTCTTCGGCGGCCTCGATCACGGATTCCTCTTTGCCTTCGGGAATACGTGCTGTGCCTTCAGCCCCGGCAGGGTTGGCTTCGCCGTCGAACAGCTTCTCTTGGCCGAAGCCGTCGGCGGATTCCTTCACATAGAAAAGCCCATCATCCATGCCAAAGAACACGTCCGGGGCGATCTCTTCGCAGAGGCCATCGCCGGTGCACAGGTCCTGGTCAATCCATACTTTCATTGTGGAACCTCTCTCGAAGACTGGGCAAGCTTGTAGTCGGCGAACGCACTCACCCGATGCACGAACGCAGGGGATCGGCGCAATCGCGCCGCCATCTCCGCCTCGGGGACTCCGTTTTCGCGGGACCGTAGGACCGCCCGCTCGATCGGTCGGAGATCCCATGGTGCACGGTGTTGCTCGGGCGCCGGCACACGAGGTATCTGAGCGAGTGCCAAAGTTCGGCGGACGTGCCCAGGGCTACGGCGCAGACGCCACGCGATGTCGGCTTCGGTTTTGCCGGCACGCACGAGGTTGAGCATTGTTCGTTCGATTGGGCGCAGATAGGCCCGGCTGTCGGTCTGATGGGTTGTTGCGCTCATGGATCTCCTTGTTGATCTAATCCTACGCCCGCTGGTCGGGGCAGCCGCGATCTGTCTTCGCTGGCTTTGGCCCACTCCGCCCCGTTGCTCGCAGGACTTGCCGAAGCCGGCACTCCGGCCACCGCATCGTGTTCGAGCAAGTAGCTCGCGGCGTTGGAGGGAGTGGACTGCGAGTTTCATCGCGCAGTAGCGGTTCGGTAGATGCCGCCGCCTCAATAGGCAACCATGCGGGCTTCGGGCCGGTCGGGGAACATTGCCCGGACGTCGTCCAGCGGCAGGAAGCGCCCGGTTTCGTCGTCGACCATCGACCCCGCCGGGATGCTGATAGCTCCGGCAATGTGGCCGCCGCGGGAGTAAGGTCGCACGTCGCCGCGATAGATCGCGCCGGGCATGGCGTCGACGAGGCAGGTTGCGCCGTCGTCGATGGCAGCCATCACCTCGGCCTTGTCGGCGACAATGTGTGGCCGAGGTGCGAGTGAGAGCGAGCCTGCAGCGCAAGGCGTGGAGGTGTCGGGACCGCTGTCGAGTTGGCGTCCTTCGGCCCGCCAGGCCTTCAGCCCCCCGTCGAGGGTGGCTGCGTGGTCGAACCCGATCCAGCGCAACATGAACCACACCCGGCTTGCCCACCGCGAGCCGCTTTCGTCATAGAGCACGACGCGGCGCCCGTCGGCGACGCCCAATCGCTCCATGGCGGCGCCGAAGTCCTTCGGTGTCGGCAGTGCGAAGTCCCAGGGTGAGTCGGCGTCGGCCAGATCGGCGATCAGATCAGCGAAGCCGGCACCAGGGATGTGTGCCGTCTCGAAGTTCGCCCGGCCGCTCTCGGCGACATAGGTCCCGTCGCCCACATGAGAGAAGACCGTGTAATCGAGGACCTCCAGGTCCTCGACGCCGAGCTCGCCTGCAAGCCAATCGGTTGTGACAATAAGCTCCATGGGCTCACTGTATGTGGCGAGAGCCGAGCCGTCTGCTGCTGTTATTGCAAGCGGGTGGGTGAGACCTGATCGATTGCCCATTCCATGTCGGTGAACTTCGCCAGGCCCCATTCGACCGTGCCAACACCAGTGTCGATTTCGAACACTGTTCCCTGGAAGTGCAATCTTTCGAGCCCGCAGGCGCGGCGGGACTCGGCCGACACCGATACCACCGGGATTTCGGTCGGCCACAGCCTCGAGTACGAGGTTCGCTGTGTCCCACCCACGGCGAGCGCGGCAAGATCCAGGTGACTAGATCAACCTATGAGCTCATCCGCAATGACTTCCGGTGCGAATCGCGAGGGACCGTTGAGGTCAAGGGCATCGGCCAGATGCAGGTCTGGCATGTGCTCGGGACCAGGCCGTAGCGCTGGCGCGCTCAAGCAGGCAGCTCCTAGGCCACCGGCGCTCGGGTTCGGTTAGGTCAGCCGCCTTCGCTCAGGCGAGCAGGGTGCCGCCATGGATCGGGATGACGCCGCCGTTGATTCCGCCGCCGAGGTCGGTGCAGAGGTGCACGGCCATGGACGAGATTTCGCCAACGGTGTTGAGGCGCTTGATCGACGCTTCTTCGGCGTAGGAGTTGAGAAACTCTTCGTAGGTGGTTCCCATGGCTTCGGCCGCTTGGGGGCCGGCGGTTTTCATGATGTCGGTTTCGATGGCACCTGGGCACAATGCGTTACAGGTGATTCCTACGCCGCCGTATTCGAAAGCCACAGCCCGCGTCAGGCCGTTGATGGCGTGCTTGTTGGTGATGTAGTGCGACACCATTGCCTTGTTGGCATGCAAACCCTCGACCGATGAAATGTTGAGGATGCGGCCCCAGCCGTTCTTCTCCATGGTCTGGAGTGCGCGTCGCGTACCCCAGAAGGTGGCGTTCAGACACCAGTTGAGGCACTCGTCCCACGCGTCGTCTTCGAGTTGCGCGACGGGGGCGAAGCCACTGGCCCCGCCGGCGTTGTTGACCATGATGTCGATGGTGCCGAACGTCTCGACCGTGGTATCGACGAGGTTGTCCACGTCGGCGCGCTGTTGCACATTGCCCTGCACGAAGATCGCTCGGTCCCCGGCGCCCATTTCCTGAAGCGCCTGGGCGCCCTTGTCGGCAGACCTGCCGTTGATAGCCACCTTGCCACCCTCGGCCAGAATCGCTTCGGCGATCCCTCGACCAATGCCCCGTGTTCCGCCAGTGATCGCCGCGACTTTGCCTTCGAGTTGCATGAGCTTCCTCTCGTTGTTGAATAGCCGGCCATTGCTCGGATTCGACCGCGGCCAGCATGGATTGCTTAGCACGGATCGTTCTGTTGCCGCCTTAGTGCCTTACCCCGATGTGTCAGTGGTCCCAACGTCGCGTGCTTGTTGGGTCGCTGCGACCATCTTGCATCCGTCGAAGCCGATGGTTTTCTCGGGAGTCACCTTGAGGACCCGCCGATTTGCGGTGTTGTTGAGGCGCACGAACTCGGCGTGCTCCTTGGGCCGGCCAGGGCGGAGCCGTGACGCGAGCGCCGGAAGGAACCAGTCGATGGTGTCGCTGTCGTCAAGTACTTCGCAGCGTCCCTTGTAGGTCAAGCTCAGTGAGCTTTTGATCGTGCTGCCCTTACTCGTGATGGACAGCGCTACTCGCGGGTCTCGTAGCACGGCTTTCACCCGAACGCGCAACGAGGACACGCTGAGCCAGAAGCAATCGTCGTGATACACGTAGGACATGACGACCCCCACGGGCCAGCCTTCCTTGGTTGACCACATGAAGGTGCACTCGTTCTGGGCTTCCACGAGGGCGAGTTCGTCGGCCGCATCCAGGACATAGCTGCTGACGTCGTCGTAGTTGAAGGGTTCGCTCATGCCATCACTCTCGCGCCGACGCTGCGGGTCTGCTCGGACACGGGTGGATTCCTCGTCAGAATGAGATCGACACTTTGATGGCGTTGTCGGTGCGGTCGTGGGCGAGGTCCAAAGCGTGGCCGATGTCCTCGAGTGGAATGGTGTGGCTCACCATTGGTGCCATGTCGATTTCACCGTCGGCGATGTATCGCAACGCCTTTTTGAACGTGACCAAACCGTGCTCGTGTTGTGCGCCGATGCCGGCCCACATTTGGAGGCGTTTGCGGAGGAACTTGTAGGCGTGGAAGGGCCAGTCGTCGTCGTCTTCGGGGAGGCCGAACATCAAGATCTTGCCGTCGTAGGCGGCCAGCTCGGTCACTTGGCGGAGGGTGCTGGCTTTCCCGACCGCTTCGATGACCATGGGTGCGCCTTGTCCACCGGTGACGTCGCGCACGGCTTCGAGGAGATTGTCCGGCGACGCTCCGTCGACCACGATGTCTGCGCCCATCTGCAGCCCGACCGCTCGCCGGGCGGGCGAGAGGTCTGATGCGATGACCGTGGCCGCGCCCTGGCGCTTGGCCCACCAGGCGAAGTAGATCCCGGCCGAGCCTTGGCCGATGATCGCGACGTTCGCGCCCTCCAGGTCGACGGGTTGGAGCTCGGCAGCGAACAACACGACACCGAGCTGTTGCGCCATGAGGAGGTGCAAAGGCGCGACATCGGTTTCGGGCAGCTTGACGCAACGTTGGCCGGTGAGAGTCTGCAGCTCGTTGTAGCAAGTGCCTCTGAAAGCGCTGGGCACGGTGAGCACTTTGTCGCCCGGTACGAAGTCTGCGTGGTTGCTGTGCTCGACGACACCGACGCCCTCGTGTCCGGGGAAGCCTGGCGGAGCCGGGTAGACCTGGTTTGGCCAGGGGTTGTAGATGAGGTGGAGGTCGCTGCCACAGATCGAGGTGAGCTGGGAGCGGACAACGACGTCCTCGACGCCTGGCTCGACAAAGTCGGCCTCGTCACACACGACCTGGCCAGGGCCAACGACTATTCCGGCTCGCATACGCTCCATCGTCTATCTCCAATCCGACACGCGCACGCACCGATTGGTGAGCGTGCCGATGCCTTCGAAGGTCGTGGTGACGATGTCCCCGTCGCGCAGATACTTGTCTTGCTTTGAACCGATCCCGGACGGGGTCCCGGTGAAGATGACGTCGCCAGGAGCCAACGTCGTGAACTTCGACAGGAACGAAACCATGGTCGGCACATCAAACAGGAAGTTGGAGGTTCGGTCTTGCTGGCGCAGCTCGCCATTGACGTGGGTCTCGAGGCCGATGTCGTCGCGATTCTCAAAGCTGTCCGATGATACGACCACCGGCCCAATAGGGCCGAAGGTGTCCATGGACTTGCCCAGGTTGAACTGGGGCGGGTCGTTCATCTTCTGGGCGCCGCGATCGGTGAAGTCTTGGCCACCCGATAGGCCGAGGACGTGGTCCCACCCATGTTCGACCGCGATGTCCTTGCCCCCGGTGCCGATGATGATCACCAGTTCGCATTCGTAGTCGCACACCTCGCTGCGCATGTGCAGATCGTGGTTGGGGCCGACGATGCACGATGGATACTTGGCGAAGACGATCGGAAATTCCTGGGCCTCCATTGATGACTCGGCGACGTGGGTTGCGTAGTTGAGGCCGACGCCATAGCCATTGCGGGGTCGTGGACTGGGGGCACCAAGGTCTGCTTGGGCAAGCGTGCCGGCGGGCTGATGGTCGCCCAGCGTTTCGGATAGGTTGGCCAAGGTAGTGCCGTCAGCGAGTGCCAGCATGGGATCTGCCGAGACGGATCCCGCAGAGAGCTGCTCGAGGTCGAAGTAGTTGCCGTCGACGTCGGCCAATGTCGACCGGCCTGCGACATTTGCGAATCGGAAAGGCATCAGATCTCCTCGGCTGCAGTGGTTGCCGCGCAGCCCACGACGATGCTGCACTTCGCGCAGCGGCCTGTCAATCAACACTGCCGTTGCGCAGGTCTCACGCCTTGCTGTCTGGTAGACCGTGGCAGCAATGACCGCCATGACTGACGAGGGTGACCTCGTGCCCCAAGCCAGCCGTCGAACAATCCTTGCCAACTTCTCCTTCGGTCGCGATGGGGTGGACTTTGGCGCGCGATTAGCCGCCGCGGCGGCCGGTGGGTTCGATGGCATTGGTTTGAACGTCGAGGAATATGCCCGGCTGATTTCTGAGGGCCTCACCGACGCGCAGATGACCACGATGCTTGACGACCACGGCCTGGCGATCATGGAACTCGAGGCCCTGCATCGCTGGGGGCGTACGTCCGAACCCGATCCACGGACTCCTGGGCACGAGGTGCTGCTCGAACACATGGCCGGGACGTTTTCGGTTCCCCATTGTGTGGTGATCGGGTACTACGACGGCTCGTTTGATCAGACCGTGGACCTTTTTGGCGACCTCTGCGACCGCATGGCCCACACCGGCGTGCGGTTGGCGCTGGAGTTCCTGCCGCTCACCGAGGTCGCTTCGGCCTGGGACGCGGTAGCAATGGTGGGCGCAGCCGATCGACCCAATGGAGCGCTGTGTATCGATATCTGGCACCACACGCGCGGAGGCTCGGATTGGGCTGCCTTGGAGGCTCTGCCGGCCGGCCGCGTAGCCACGATCCAACTCGATGACGGCCCTGCCACGCCCCAGACCGACGACTACTACCTCGAGACAATCCATCGGCGACACCTGCCTGGCTCGGGCGAGTTCGCGATCGGTCGGTTCCTTGAGGTGATGGACGTCGTCGCTCCCGATGCCCCCATCTCAGCCGAGGTCATGTCCGACGAGCTCTGGGCCATGGACCCGGTTGAGATCGGTCGCCGTGTCGGCCAAGCCACCCGGTCCAGCCTCGCCCACAACCGCCCTGCGTGACTCAAACGTGTTGAGTTGGGGTCTGTCCCCAACTCAACAGTTCCCGGTTCAATGAGGCGCGGCGTCGGGCCGGCACTTGACGTCGAGTTTGGGTGTTGTCACTCGGACCTAGCCGGCCTGCGCCCGGGCTCGAGATTTGGCCTACGGTCTATCGTCATTCGAGCGGGCAACCGTGGCCCCAAGGATTCTTTGGGGATCAGCGAGGGGGACAGCGATGACGGATCAAGAGGCTTTTCTGTCCGCAGGGGTCGAGCAACGTTGGGGCGACCCGGTGCCCAAGTGGCCCGAAGGAACTGGGCCGGCTTCGTTTCCGGCATCCAACTACACCGACCCTGCCCGACTCGAGCGCGAGATCGAGCTGATCTTTCGGCGTGAATGGTTCATGGTTGGCCATGGCAGCGAGATCCCGAACCCGGGCGACTATCTGGTTTGGGAGGGTCTCGACGAGAGTGTGTTCATTGCTCGCCAGGATGATGGGTCGGTCCTCGGCTTCTTCAACGTTTGCCAACACCGCGGCACCCGTCTCACACGCGAGTCCGGGCACTGCGACCAATACCTCACGTGCCCTTTCCACGGGTTGTCGTACAACGTCGCCGGCCAGCTGAAAGCAGTGCCGTTCCGTGAGGACTTTGACGAGACCCAGCTGAGCGGCATGGACTTGGTGCCGGTCGCAACGCGTGACTGGAACGGCCTGTTGTGGCTCAACCTCGCCGGTGACGAGGCTCCTCAGCTCGAAGACGCACTCGACGTCTTCGTCGAAGACCTGGCCCCGTGGAATATGGATGACATGGTGTTCAACGGCCGAGTTGAGCGCATCGTCAACTGCAACTGGAAAGTGCTGATCGACGGCTTTCTCGAGGCGTACCACGTGCCCATCGTCCACAGCGAGAGCATCGGCGACGAGATCGTGGTGCACGAGGCCTGGTACCACCACTTCGCCCGAAACTCCTCCTACTACCTCCCGCTGCTCCCGACCCACGAGAACTTCGCGCAGACCCACGATCACGTCCGCTATGGCCAGTGCCACCACTTCGTGTTTCCGACCACGATCATCAACGGCAGTGTCAGCCAGCTGCAGGTCTATACAACGATCCCGATCGACGTCGACACCTGCAAGTTTATTGCCGTCCATCTGATCCAACCCGGGCTCGATCCAGAGCAGAAGGCGGCGATGGACAAGCGCTGGGAGCGCTACCAGGTCGTGGTCGATGAAGACATGAACTTGGCCGAGCAACTGGCACCTACGCGGCGCAGCCGTGCGTACACGACCAACCGCACCAATCGGCAAGAGGTCAGGCTCAAGCATTTCCACGATGTCGTCGGCTCCATCATCGACTGATGGGCCCTTGGGGAGTAGCGCAGTTGTGCCATTCGCGTCCCGATGAACGATTGACTCAACCAATGATTGGCCCAATGAATCGTTGACGTTGCCGAACGGGCGCGTCTTCCATGACCCGAGTAGAGGACAACACATGACTCACATGCCGAATGGGACGGTCCGATTCGAGGTCGGTGACGGCATTGCGACGGCCACGCTGGACCGCCCCGATTCGCTCAATGCGATGACCGACGATTTGATGGACGACGTAGTGAGCGCGGTCGTAGCAGCGGAAGCCGATCTCAGCGTTGGTGTGCTGATTTTGACCGGCAGCGGGCGGGCGTTCTGTGCTGGAGCTGACCTGAAGGAGGCGGACATCCCGGGGCCCGATGATGGGGGCAGCGGCGGTGGCGACTTGCCCTCGATGGATGCACACTTCCATCCCGCGATTCGTGCCCTGTACGAGTGCAGAGTGCCGACGGTCTCGCGGATCAACGGGGTGACAGCCGGAGGAGGGCTAGGCCTGGCGCTGGCCTGTGACATCTCGATCGCCGCGCGTTCGGCGTTCTTTGTCGCCACGTTCGGGCCATTGCTGGGGATCGTGCCGGACTTGGGGACGACCTGGCAGCTCTCGACGCGTCTGGGTCGGGCTCGGGCGCTGGGCCTGGCGATGTTGGGCGATCGACTATCGGCTGCTGATGCCGCCGACTGGGGATTGATCTACGCGGTGGTGGATGACGATGCCCTCGACGCGGAGACAGCTCGCGTGGCGAACGTGTTGAAGCGGAGTTCGTCAGAAGCCATGACGCGGATACGCAGCGCTATCGATGTGGCGCCCCACCATGGGTTGAGCGAACAGCTCGAAGTAGAGGGGGAGCATCAGCGGATCCTGATCCCGATGAACATGAAGGAGGCGGCAGCCGCGTTCCTCGAAAAGCGGCCACCGGAGTTTGGGCGGAGGTCCTCATGAGCGACGCAGTCCTGTTCGATGTCGACGGAGCGGTTGCGACGATCACCCTGAACCGTCCCGAAAAGATGAACCCCCAGAGCGAGGAGTGGACCGAGGGCCTGATGGCTGCGGTCGCCGAACTCGAGACCAACCCGGACATCCGCGTCGCGATCATCACTGGCACAGGTCGAGCATTTTGTGCCGGGGGCGATCTGAACGATCCGACATTCACGACAGACGGCATTGAGGTTCGGCGGCCGGCGGTAGAGCAGGGGTACGCCCTGTTTCGCAGAATCCGAGAGCTACCGATCCCCCTCATCGCTGCGGTCAATGGCGCTGCTGCGGGTTCAGGGGTCACGCTGGCGGCTGCTTGCACGCTTCGCATCGCGTCGCGGTCTGCCTACTTCAGTCTGGTCTTTGTCGATGTCGGTGTGGTCCCAGACCAGGGCGGGTCGTTTCTTCTGGCCCAGATCGTCGGAATGGGCAGGGCCCTGCACATGGGCCTTACGGGCGAGCGGGTGGATGCCGAGAAGGCATACGGCTGGGGGCTCGTCACCGAAGTGTGCGACGACGACCGGCTCTTGGATCGGGCAACTGTATTGGCGCAACGGCTGGCGTCCAAGCCTCCGCTGGCCGTGCGGTACATCAAGCAGGACATGTATGGCCTGGCCTATCGCCCCTTCGATGAGGCCATGACCGCCGAGGCGGAACACCTCAATTACCTGATCGGCACAGACGATTGCCGCGAAGCGGTCGCCGCCTTCAAGGATCGACGGCCGCCGACCTTCGAAGGCCGCTAGCGCAGTGACGCTCCAGCGGGCTGATCGCGCTCGGTCGTACCGTTGAAATTCGGAGTCGGACGGCCCGAAGCGGAGCGTACGGCTCCGAATTTGGTTGGTGCGCGGCTGGACAGCGAGCAGTCCGGCGACTACTCAGCGGGCGAACTAGGTGGGCAGACCGGTCCCGTCTTCGCTGTCGGCTTGGGTGATTGACAAGGTCTCACTTGCGAGATCACGACTGGCATGGTTTCGTTTCAGATGTCTACGGGGCTTGTGAGCCGCCTGTCGGGCGATCCATCGACGGAGCCGGCCGGCCATGCTTATTCACACATTCTCCGATCCAATCACCGTGGAAGCACCTGAGCGCCGGATGTTGCTGGGCGGCAAGGGAGCAGGCCTGGCGACGATGACGGCTGAGCTTGGTCTGGCCGTGCCGCCTGGCTTTGTCATCACCACCGATGCCTTTCACGCCTTTCATCGAGAGGGATCGTTGGATTTCCTTGTCGATGAGCTTCGGGTCGCTGTCGGCCGGTTGGAGGTCGCCGTGGGTCGCGAGCTTGGCGATGGGGATCAGCCGCTGGTGGTGAGCGTTCGGTCGGGGGCGCCAGTCTCCATGCCAGGGATGATGGACACGATCTTGAACTTGGGGCTGACTGACGAGACCACTCGAGGCCTGGCAGCGCTCACCAACGCGCCGTTCGCGAACGAGTGTCGCGAACGCTTCGACAAGATGTTCTCCGAGATCGTCCTGGCTGCCCATGACGATGGCACCTCCCCAGGAGTACCCGCTGACGCGTGGACACAATTGCTCTTGGCGATTGAGGCCGTGTTCCGGTCCTGGGATAGTTCGCGAGCCATCGAGTACCGGCGAGTGGAGGCGATTCCCGACGATCTCGGTACAGCCGTCACGGTCCAAGCGATGGTCTTCGGGAACTCCGGGCCCGACTCGGGAACTGGCGTGGTGTTTACGCGCGACCCTTCGACAGGCGAACACGTGCTCTTCGGTGACTACCTCTCAGATGCCCAAGGTGAAGACGTGGTCGCGGGCACTCACCAGACGGTGCCACTCACCCAGATGGAAACCGTGGTGCCCGGGGCTTACGCGGAGCTCCTCGAAGTGCTCGATGGGCTCGAACGCCACACTGCCGATATATGCGATGTGGAGTTCACGGTCGAGAACGGGAAGCTGTGGATCCTCCAGAGTCGCGTTGGGAAGCGGACGCCGTTGGCTGCGGTGGAAGTCGCAGTCGCGATGGCGACCGATCCCGACTTCCCGCTCAGCCTCGCCGGCGCGATCGGTTGCGTCACCGGCGGCCAGCTCGACACGGTGTTGTCTGCCACCCATGCCGTTACGACGGCTGAGCCCATTGCCGGTGGGTTGGGCGCGTCGCCAGGGTTGGCGACCGGGCAGGCGTACTTCAGCGCTGATGATGCCGTCGATGCCGTCGATGCCGTCGATGCGGCCGATCAAGGCGTCGCAGTCGTGCTGGTACGCCCCGAGACCTCGCCTGCCGACGTCCACGGCATGGGTGTGGCCCAAGGCATCTTGACCTCGACCGGCGGACTGGCGAGCCATGCCGCAGTAGTAGCCAGAGGCTGGGGCATCCCCGCTGTTGTTGGTGTCGGCGAAGGCCTGGCGGTGTTCGAACGCCACGCCGTTGCTGGAGCTCACACGATCAACGAGGGCGATGTGATCACTATCGATGGCACCAGCGGCGATGTATTTCGTGACGTCGTCGACCTCCACGAGTCAGACATCGCTCCGGCGACAGAGACCTTCCTCGCCTGGGTAGATGACACGTTGCGGGATCTAGATCCCGGGCGCGAGGTCGACGGCGCCCCCCGTGAGCGTCTAGAAGCTGCTCAGATGCTGTTAGCAGAGTCGGCCGACATCGCTGTCGTTGGGTGATCCATCGCTCGCTCGGCGCCGGTCGACCCGCTACCTGGGCGAAAGCGTTAGCTGGCTTCGCACGCTGACTTGAGGCCCTCGATGCCAGACTCGAGAGCCGGGCCGACCATGTCGATGAGCTCGTCCGGCTTGACGTCGGTGCCGTAGATGACGATGCATCCGTCGCCGTTGTCGATCACATCGACGGTCGCGAGGTGGTGCTCGATCGGCATGCCGCCGGTCACCGTGTATTGGAGGCGGCGCGATGCGTGATCACACGTCACGATGTCCTACCCGATGTTCATGTCACCCATTCGACAGCTCCGAGTGCCGTCTCCCGCAGAGCTCTCATCGATACCCGGGAACCAGTTCGAGACCGCTCCAACGTCGCTGACCACACTCCATACCTCGTCGGCCGGTCGTCCGATCCACGCATGCTTTCGTGCCGTTGCCATGGGATTGCCTCCACTTGTTTGCTTGGTCGTCTTTGGTGAGGCGAGCAACTTAGCTCGACATCGGCCGCTAGTTTGAGGAGCCATTCGCGGGCTCTTGCGTGCAGCGTCGTGGTTGGCGCCGGGCAGAGCAGAGGTCACATCGATGTGTCCGTGTGCCTCGGCGACTTGCTTGACCAATGCGAGGCCGATGCCCGATCCGCCTCCGATTGATCCTCGGTAGTAGCGATCGAACAAATGGGCCCCCTCGTCAGGTGCGACACCAGCGCCGTGGTCGGTCACCGAGATTCGCGCGGGGACGCCATCGTTTACGTCGACTTCGATTGGCCGATTTGGTGGGGCGTAGCGTCGGGCGTTGTCCGCATAGTCTTTCCGCGATTCCGATTCTCTCTAGGGAATTGCTTGCACTCAGCGGAATCTTGACGAAGACTGCGCATACAGCAATCTGCCCGTCCCGGGGGGTTCCGGGGGAAGCGGAGGAGCAATGAGGATCGCGACGTATACCGTCGACGGCCACCAGGGGGTGGGCCTCGTCATTGGCGAGGCAGTTGTCGACCTTCATGGGGGAGCAGAAGCCGCGGGTCATGACGCGGCGTCGCTGCCAGGCGACATGTTGTCCATCATCCAAGCCGGCGACGACGCATGGGCCCTGGCCGAGGCTTTCGACGAACAACTCGACAGCTCGCCACTTGATGGCTCGGGTCAGGGCACGTGGTGGTGGCCAACGAGCGACATCAAGTTCGATGCGCCGTTCTTGCCCACCAAGAACATGTGGGTTGTAGGCGCCAATTACTACGGACACATGGCTGCAGGGTTCGCCCGTATCCCGAGGCCGGCCGTTGTGCCTCCGGTACCCGAGTTCTTCTGCAAAGGCCTGCCATCGATCGTCGGCGACCAAGAAGACATCGTCTATGACAAGCGAGCCACGGTCACAGTGGATTACGAGTGCGAGCTCGCCGTCGTGATTGGCAAGAAGGGCAAAGACATTCCGGCCAGCGAAGCCGAGGACTATGTCTTTGGGTACACCGTCTGTAATGACGTCTCGGCCCGAGAGCTGCAGTTGGGCCACCAGCAGTACTTCCGGGGCAAGAGTCAAGACATGTTCGGTCCGTTGGGCCCCCTTGTTGCCACCCGTCGGCACATTCCCAACCCGTATCGCTTGCGCATCAAGCAACGTGTTAACGGTGAGTTGCGCCAGGACACCTCAATCGGCGAGATGCTCTACAAGATCAACGAGCTCATAGCGGTGCTCTCCCAAGGCATGACCATCGAGCCCGGCGACATCATCGTGACCGGAACCGTCGAAGGCACCGGTTTCGAGCAGCTGCCCCAAACCTGGCTCCAACACGGCGATAAACTGGCCGCCGAAATCACCGACATCGGCGTCGTCCACAACACGATCAAGATGGCAGGTATCCAATGAGACTGTGCCGCTTCACTGCCAACGGAAACGAAGCCATCGGGTTCACGTTTGGCGATGGCCGCGTCGCTGGATTCGACGCTGCAGCATCCGCTGCGGGGATCGACGCACCCGCTGCGGCGGACCTGCGTGACCTTGTCACCGCCGGTCCTGATGCCTGGGCCCAAGCCCAAGCTGTTGTCGATGCCACAGGGTTGCTTGATGCCACAGGCGACTGGTCCTCGGCCGCCGACGATGTCACGTTCCACCACCCGTACCGGCCCCGCCAGAACATCCTTCGAGCGGGCTGGAACTCACGCCTGGCAGCCGGAGAAGCCAAGCTTGAGCCGCTCCCCAAGCTCCGGTACTACACGATGTCACCGACCTCGGTGGTCGATCCGGGCGAGCCCATCTCCTGGCCCATCGATCTGACCGAGCAGGTGTACGCCGAGCCACAGCTAGCGGTCGTCGTTGGGAAGCCGATTTCGTTCCTATCGCCCAGCGAAGCGCTGGAGTGTGTGTTCGGGTACGCAGTAGCCACCGACGTGAATGCCTATGACCTGATGTTGCTGCACGGCCAATGGGACAAGCCGACATCGATGGACTCCTTCTTTCCTTGGGGCCCGACGATCGTCACCGCAGACGAGGCCGGCAACGTCGACAACCTCGCGGCGTCTCTGCAGCTCAACAGCGAGACCGTCATCGAAGGGTCTACTTCCGATGCCATCCTTTCGGTCGGCGAAATGCTGTCCGAACTCGGCACTGGGACAACCATCGAAGCGGGTGATGTTGTGGTCTTCGGCGCCCCCGAGGCGTTGGGCTTCGGCCAATCACCAGAACGCTGGTTGCGTGAAGGTGACGTCGTCGAGAGCAGCATCGAAGGCTTGGGTTCAATCACTAATCCCGTGTCTCCGTACAAGCGCGGCTGACCGGGGCCGAGATGACCAGCAGAAGCCTGCTCGGGATTGACATCGGCGGATCGTTCACCGACATCGTGTCGTCGGACGCGTCGACGGGGGCCATCCACTACGCCAAGACTCCGACCTATCCGGCCGATCTCGTACGAAGCCTGAGCGAGGCCATCGATGCCGTGCCGGACTCGCTCGAAGGTGTGGCCGTACTGCGTCACGGCACCACCGTGGTGATCAATACGATTCTCACGAACTCTGGTGCAAAGACGGCGCTGCTTACCACCACCGGTTTCCGCGACGTGCTCGAGATTGGCCGCACAAACTGGCCCGAGCCATACAACCTGCTCTACAACCGCCTCCCGCCGCTTGTGCCGCGCGAACGGCGTTTCGAGGTGCCCGAGCGTCTCGGCGCCGACGGGACCGTGGTCCAACCACTCGACGAAGCGGCAGTGCTCGATATCGCCGCCGAGCTTCGTGACCTCGAGGTCGAGTCGGTCGCCATCTGTTTCCTGCACTCCTATGTTGACGCCAGCCATGAGCAACGGGTTGGGGAGCTCCTCGCTGAACACCTACCGGGCGTCTACGTCTGTCAGTCGAGCGAACTGTCCAAGGAGTTCCGCGAGTTCGAGCGCACGTCCACGGTGGCCATCAACGCCTACGTCGGCAATGTCGTGGACCGCTACATCAACGAGTTCGAGCAGCACCTGGCCCGCGACAAGTTTGCGGGAACGCTCTACCTGATGGAGTCCAACGGCGGTGTTACCACTGCCGATGTGGCCCGACGCCGCCCGATCGTGATGGTGGAGTCCGGACCGGCCGCTGGTGTCATGGCCACCGCCGAAGTGGCACGGACCCTCGACATCGACCGGGCCGTCGCCTTCGACATGGGCGGGACAACAGCCAAGGCCTGTCTGGTCGAGGACGGCGAGGCCCTCTTCACGTCGCAGTACTACGTGCCCGACTACGAACACGGTTACGCCGTGCAGGTGGCTGCCCTCGACATCGTCGAAGTCGGGACCGGGGGCGGCAGCATTGCCAATGTCGACGATGTCGGTGTTTTGAGCGTTGGACCACAGAGTGCCGGCGCGGTTCCAGGCCCGGCTTGCTACGGCACCGGTGGTACCGAAGCCACGGTTACTGACGCAAACCTGGTCCTTGGTCGGCTCAACCCCAAGCGTTTCCTCGGTGGGTCGATGGTTCTGGAGGAAAGCCGAGCAGAGCGCGTGATCTCAACGTTGGCCGATCGACTTGGCAGCGATGTGGCCTCCACCGCACTCGGGATCATCCGTCTGGCCAACTTCAACATGGCAGCCGCAATCCGGCGAGTCAGCCTCGAACGCGGCCGCGACCCACGCGAGTTCACACTGGTGGCCTATGGCGGCGCCGGCCCGCTCCATGCAACCGATCTCGCCCGTGATCTCTCGGTTCCCAAGGTCATCGTGCCCGCTATGCCCGGCGCATTCTCGGCGCTCGGCATGTTGCTGGCTGATTTGCGACAAGATTTCACCGCCACGCTCTTGCGTGGTCTGGCCGATATGACAGGCGACGAGTTGGCTGTTGAGTACGGCGAGATTGAGCGCCAGGCAGACGAGTGGGAGCGATCCATCGGCACCGACGCCACTGGTGTGCGCACGCTGCGGTTTGCCGAGTGTCGCTACACCGGCCAGGAATTCACCATTCTTGTGCCAGTCGGCGATCTCACTGAAGCCGATGCACTGGCCCAGGTCCGTGCCAGCTTCGAGC
>CAWKYX010000029.1:0-21888 GCA_963854265.1 Acidimicrobiia bacterium | reverse complement strand
CGCGTACTTGGGTTCGTTGGGGTCGTTTCGAGGGGCGCCGCCCGACGCATTGATCCGTACGGGTGCCGACGAAGCCGCGGTACGGGCGTTGGTCCAGGCCGAGGATCGGGAGCTGCTGATCGAAGCGCACCTCGTGCGCGGTCGCGCCAACAAGATTCAGGTCAACAAACAGAAGCTCGGCCGAGCTCGGGATCTGATTGGCCTGATGCCCACCACCGTTTTCGGTCCCGATGACCTCGAACTCATCAAAGGTGGGCCGGGTCTGCGCCGGGGCTACCTCGATGAGTTGCTGGTGCAGCTGCATCCGCGCAACGACAAGGTGCGCACTGATGTCGACAAGATTCTCAAGCAGCGCAACGCATTGTTGCGCTCGTCGGGTGGCCGGCTCACCGCCGATGTTGAATCCACGTTGATGGTCTGGAACGACAAGTTGGCTACCGCAGGGGAACGCCTGGGTCGGGCACGGCTTGAGCTGGTTGAGCGACTGGCACCTCGCGTGGCTGAGGCGTACATCCAGTTGGCAGGCGAGGGTCACCGCGTGGATCTGGTCTATGCACCCGAGTGGCTCGAGCGGGGGTTGTTGGTCGAGCTGGAGGCTGCCGCGAAAGACGAGTTGCGTCGCGGCACGACGTTGGTCGGGCCCCATCGAGACGAGCTGGACGTGACCTTGTCGGCCATGCCGGCGCGGACGCATGCGTCGCAGGGTGAGCAACGCACGCTCTCGCTGGCGTTGCGCATTGCTGGTCACCACGAGCTGGCAGAGGTCAGCGGTACCAGTCCGGTCTTGTTGCTCGACGACGTTTTCTCCGAGCTCGACGTGGATCGGGCCGGTGCCCTGCTGGGTTTGTTGGTTGCCGACCAGACCATGATCACGAGCGCTTCTCCCACGCCGGCCCTCGATAGCGTTATCCAGCATCTGCGCGTCGACGCAGGAACGATCGGAAGTCCCGCGTGAGCGCGGCCAACGTCGACGCGCGAAGGTGGTGCCATGCCCTGGGAGCCGCTGCCTCAAAGACACGTTGATCCTGCGCCACTGGGTATGTCAATCGAACGGTTGATGACGCGCCTCGCGGGGGTACCCACGTCGGCTATCGAGCTCATCATGGATCGGTGGTCAGAGATCGTTGGTGATGCTGCGGGAGCGGCTTGCGCGCCAGTCAAGGTGAGCAACGGTGTGTTGACCGTTCGCACCGATGATGCCATCTGGGGCACAGAGTTGCGTTGGCTGGAACCAACCATCATCGAACGAATCGCGGAGCTGGACGAGGGCACGATCATCAACTCGGTCAAGGTTGTCATCCGGCCCGGCTGACAAGCCCTTCGGGTCCGCAAAATGAGCCAAAACCAGTCATTTTCCAGCCCATCGGGAAACCCCGAAGTGTCACCTCCGACTGGTACAATCACACCCACGTGATTTCGGGGTGTTCATCGGCTTGTTTCCGCTGAAACAAGCGGTTTGTGACCCTTCGAAGTCCCCGCCCGCTCGGCGTCGCCGACCGGATTTGTCGAGGCGTGAAAGGTCGCTGCGTGTCACAGACGACTGATTCCTACGGTGCCGAGGACATCCAGGTTCTGGAGGGCCTCGAAGCCGTCCGAAAACGACCCGGAATGTATATCGGGTCCACTGGCCCCACCGGGCTGCACCACCTCGTGTATGAGGTTGTCGACAACAGTGTCGACGAGGCCATGGCGGGTCATTGCTCGCGTATCGAAGTCGAGCTCTTGGCCGATGGCGGTTGCCAGGTGTCTGACGATGGGCGTGGCATCCCGGTTGGCAAACATCACCAGTTCGAAGACCTCACTGCCGCCGAAGTTGTCCTCACCGTGCTTCACGCCGGCGGCAAGTTCGGTGGCGACGGCTACAAAGTCTCCGGTGGTCTGCACGGGGTCGGGGTTTCGGTCGTGAACGCGCTGTCCACTCGCCTCGAGGTCGAGATCGATCGCGACGGCACGCGATATTTCATGTCGTTCAAAGATGGCGGCGAACCCGACGTGAAACTCAAGCCGATTGGTGATTCTCCGCCTGGACGCACCGGCACAATGGTGCGGTTCTGGCCAGACCCCATCATCTTCAAAGAGGGCATCGAGTTCCGTGCAGGCACCCTCCTCGAACGCTTCCAGATGATGGCCTTCCTCAACAAGGCGCTGGAGATCGATTTCAAGGACAAGCGTCCAGGCGGCTCGACACACGACACCACCTACCAGTACGCCGGCGGCATCGTCAACTTCGTCCAGCACGTCAACGCGTCCAAAGAGGCTCTCTTTCAGACCGTTGGCTACCTCGAGGCCTCCGAAGAAGACCAAGAAGTCGAGCTGGCGTTTCAGTGGAACACCGGATTCAACTCTGATGGCATTCACTCCTTCGCCAATGGCATTGCCACCATCGAGGGTGGGATGCACGAACAGGGCTTTCGCACCGCGCTGACGCGGGCGGCCAACAGTTATGCCCGCGATAAGGGGATCCTGAAAGAGAAGGACGACAATCTGCAGGGCGAAGACATCCGAGAGGGCTTGACGGCCATCATCTCGGTCCGCTTGGCCGATCCGCAGTTCGAGGGCCAGACCAAGGGCAAGCTTGGCAACGTCTCGATGCGCTCGCTGGTTGAAAAGGCCACGAACGACCGGCTTTCCGACTGGCTCGAAGAGAACCCCGCTGAAGCCAAGCGCATTATGCAAAAGGCAACTCAGGCTGCCCAGGCACGGATTGCGGCGCGTACCGCCCGTGACGCGACGCGCAGGAAGTCAGCGCTGGACGGCGCGGGCCTGCCGGGCAAGCTCACCGACTGCTCGAGCCGCGAACCGCGAGAGTCTGAGCTCTACATTGTCGAGGGCAACTCGGCCGGTGGTTCGGCCAAGGACGCTCGAGACCCTCGCATCATGGCGATCCTGCCCATCCGCGGGAAGATCCTCAACGTCGAGCGGGCCCGCGTCGACAAGATGCTCAAGAACACCGAGGTACAGGCACTCATCGCGGCCATCGGCGCGAACTTCGGCGAAGACTTCGACATCGAAAAGATCCGCTACCACAAGATTATTTTGTTGGCCGATGCCGACGTCGATGGCAGTCACATCCGAACGTTGTTGTTGACGTTCCTGTTCCGCCAGATGCGCGACCTCGTCGAACGCGGCCACATCTACATCGCCCAACCACCGTTGTATTCGACCGAAGTATCCAAATCGAAGGTGTACCTCAAAGACGACCACGCCAAGAACGTGTTCCTCGAAGAGCATCCCAACCACAAGGCTGACTTCGGTCGACTCAAGGGGCTGGGCGAGATGGACGCCGATGAGCTCTGGGACACCACGATGGATCCAGCGCAGCGCACGCTGCTGCAGGTGACGGTCGAACAGGCTGCCGTGGTCGACGAGGTGTTCTCCGTGCTGATGGGCGAAGACGTCGAGAGCCGTAAGAACTTCATCCAGAACAACGCGAAAGATGTGAGGTTCCTCGACATATGAGTGACACCACCTTGCCGACCGGCGACGATGGCGCCGCTGGGATTGAAGCCATCGAAATCCAAGAGGAGATGGAGCAGTCCTTCTTGGACTACGCCATGTCCGTCATCGTGTCGCGGGCGCTGCCCGACGCGCGCGATGGGCTCAAGCCAGTGCATCGCCGCATCTTGTGGGGCATGTATGACACCAATGTTCGACCCGACCGGTCCCACGTAAAGTGCGCAAAAGTTGTAGGCGAAGTGATGGGCAACTATCATCCACACGGCGATACCGCCATCTATGACGCTTTGGTCCGCTTGGGTCAGCCGTTCTCGCTCCGGCACCCGCTCATCGACCCCCACGGCAACTTCGGATCACCCAGCGATCCGCCCGCGGCCATGCGCTACACCGAGTGCCGCCTGTCGCGCCTCGCAATGCACATGTTGGAAGGCATTGACGAAGACACCGTCAACTTCAAGGACAACTTCGACGGCTCGGCTCAAGAGCCCGAGGTCTTGCCGGCTCGCTTTCCGAACCTGCTCGTCAACGGCGGCCAAGGCATCGCGGTTGGTATGGCCACCAACATTCCGCCGCACAACCTTGGCGAGGTCGCCGATGCGGCCGCACATCTGCTGCACAACCCCGATGCCGACAACCTCGCGCTCATGGAGTTTGTGAAAGGCCCTGACTTCCCGACGGGCGGTCAGATCCTCGGACGTCAAGGCATCTACGACGCGTATACGACCGGTCGTGGCTCCATCAAGGTTCGAGCGAAGGCGGAGATCGTCGAAGACGGCAAGCAGACCTCGATCGTTGTCACCGAGATCCCGTATCAGACCAGCGTCGAGACCATCGAAGAAAAGGCGGCCGAACTTGTTGACCGCCGCGATATCGAAGGCATCCGCGTCATTCGCAACGAGTCCGCGAAGGGCAAGACCCGCTTGGTCTTCGAGCTCAAGCGTGATGCACCCGCTTTGGTGATTCTCAACCAGCTATACAAGGGCACGCCACTCCAGAACACCTTCTCGGTCAACATGGTGGCACTCGACGACGGCATCCCGCGCACGATGACCTTGCGGGACACCCTCGTTGCTTGGGTTGGTCACCAGATCGAGGTCGTGACCCGGCGGGCTGAGTTCCGACTCGCGAAGGCGCAGGCCCGAGCCCACATCGTCGAAGGCCTGGTCAAGGCGACCGGCATGATCGACGAGATCATTGCATTGATTCGGGCTTCCGAAGACACGGCCTCCGCACGTGAGGGCCTCATGGTGGCGCCCTTCAGATTCAGCGAGATCCAGGCAACGCACATTTTGGACATGGCGTTGCGCAGCCTTACGCGACTGGGTCGTTCGCGCCTCGAAGAAGAGCTCGCCGAACTGCGCGAGACCATTCGCGAGCTCGAGGAGCTTTTGGCCGACGACACCAAGTTGCGCGCCGTCGTCCTTGAAGAGCTTTCGGAGATCCGCGAGGAGTTCGCGACCGACCGCCGCACCGAGCTGGCTATCGATCCTGGCGAGTTCGCGATCGAAGACCTCATCGACGACGAAGACCTCGTCTTCACCCTGAGCGCGGGCGGCTACGTCAAGACTGTGGCGATCGACGAGTTCCGCAGCCAGGGTCGTGGTGGTCGTGGTGTCGCGGGGGCAGCACTTAAAGACGAAGATGTGGTCACGACGCTGTTGCACACGTCTGCGCACGCGTACCTGTTGTTCTTCACCAACTTCGGCAAGGTCTATCGCCTCAAGGCGCACGAGATCCCTATGGCCAGTCGCACGGCTCGCGGGATGGCCATCGTCAACCTGTTGCAGCTTTCGCCCAAGGAGGAGATTGCTGCAGTCATCGATACTCGTGACTACGAGACGAACCGGTTCTTGGTGTTTGCGACCCGCAAGGGACAGGTCAAGAAGACGAAGTTCACCGAATACGACAAGTCGCGCCGCGATGGCCTCATTGCTATCAACCTCAAAGAGGGTGACGAGTTGGTGCGGGTCATCCCCACCAACGGCGAGGATGACATCTGTCTCGTCAGCAGCAACGGTCGGCTTATGCGGTTCCACGAAGCCGAAGTACGGGCGATGGGCCGCGCGGCGGCGGGCGTGCGAGGTATGAAGCTCAAGGAAGCGGACCGAGTGGTCTCGCTCAGCAGCCTGCGTGAGGGCGCCACACTGTTGTTCATCACCGAAGGTGGCTATGGTAAGCGCACAGAGATGGATGCGTTTAATGCCAAGCACCGCGGCGGCCAGGGCGTGACTGCCATGAAACTTGTCGGCGGCAAAGGCGCGGTCGTGGCATCCAGAGCGGTCGGCGAGGACGACGAGGTCCTGCTGGTCGCATCCAATGGTGTTCTGATTCGTCTCCCGGTCAGCTCGATTTCGGTGCAGGGGGCCTATGCAACCGGCGTTAAGGTCATGGCCGTTCCCGCGGGCCATTCCGTCGCAGCGGTCGCTCCGGTCCTCATAGCTGACGATGAGGCCGACGGCGAGGGCACTGATCATGCTGACCCTGACGACGAGGCCGACGGCACAGACGGCGTTGATCTTGTTGACGCAGCGTCGCGAGATGATGACTCGGTTGAGACCGGCATCGATGCGGCCAGTGCCGCTGATGGATTGGACCCAACCGACGCTGACAACGGCGACATAGCCGACTGACGTCGGTTGGTCTGGCCAAACGGCGCGCTTGCGCTGCGTGTGCAGACCAACCCAACAGCGACGATCAGCTTCAAGAGCTTCCCCGAACTCCCCCAACCGAGAAGTCGACTTCCCCGACACGCGTGATCGAGGGAAGGACCGTGGCCATGAATGGGTCGCGAAAGACACGAGGCCAGGCGTTGCCGATGGTGGCGCTAGAACTCTGGCTAGTAGCCGGCGTGGCAGTGCTTGCCATCATGGTCGGGGAGCGAGCGATCGAGCGATCGAGCGATCGGGCCCGCGCCCAAGCGGGAGCCGATGCGGTGGCTCTCGCCGTGGCGGGCGGTGGCGATGTTGTTGACCTGGCGTTCGCCAACGGTGTTGTTGTGGAGCACCTGATAAACGGCGATGTGATCGACGTGGAGGTGCGTTCTGGTACTGCGCGCGCGGCCGCGCGCGCAGAACGACCCCGGCCGCAATGGGTGGGGCTCGATCCACGGATGCGCGAGGCACTCGCTCGCGCCGAGCGCGTCCTCGGCCGGGACATTCCGATCGGGTCGGGCCGTCGGAGCCGCGCTGAGCAAGAGCGACTTTGGGCCAATCGGCTCGCGAACCCCTATCCCGTGGCGCCGCCGGGCACATCGCTGCATGAGTTAGGTCTCGCGGTCGACGTCCCCCTCGACGTAGCGGGCCAAATCGCTTCAATTTCGGCTCAAACCGGCCTCTGTCAGCCGTTACCCGCGAGCGATCCCGTGCACCTGATCGTGTGCTGACTCTGGGTCGATGGGCGAGTGCCAACAAATGCCCCTACTCCACCCTTTACACTGCTCGTTGTGCCCAGCGACGCCGACTCTCTGACAGGGTCCGACGTCGACGACCCCACCGATCAGCCTGCCGAAGACGCAGCAGTCGGTGACGTCGTCGAGTCCGAAACCAGTGATCTTGCCGACTCCGGCGACAGCGCCACCGACAACGAACTTGTCGGCGATGTCGACAATGCAGAAACCAGCCGCTCCCATGATGATGAGCAGGCCCGCGACCAGCAGGCCGACAACAAATCGGATCCTGACGCATTCGACGGCGAGGCCAGCCCCTTCGGCGACACCATGCGCCTGCCTGACGAGCATGGCTATGACGGCACGGACTATCTCGAGGATGATTTCACCGAGGATGAGTACGCCGAGGAGCTCCTCTTCGACGGCGATCCTGACGAGTTTGAGCTGGACTTCGGTGGGCAGGCGGCCTATCCATCGGCTCGGCCTCAGGCCGGCGATGTGCTGGTCCTCGACGACGCCAGCGCGCACAGCGGGCCGCCACCGCCTCGGCGCATGTCACGCATGGAACGCCGCCGCCGGGTGCGCCTTCAAGCCCGGCGTGTTCGACGGATCATCCGCCATGTGGAGCCGTGGTCGGTTCTGAAGATCTCGATCTTCTTCTACGCGTGCCTCTGGGTCATCTTCTTGGTAGCCGGATTCATGATCTGGGGCGTTGCCGAGAGCTCTGGCACTGTCGACAAGATCGAAAGCCTGGTGCTCGAGCTGTTCGCCCTGGACACGTTCGACTTCGACGCCGGGCAGATCTTCCGCGGGTACGCGCTTGGTGGCTTGGCACTTTCCATCGCGGGCACCACGTTCAACGTCTTGATGTGCCTGCTGTTCAATCTCATCAGCGATCTGACTGGTGGCCTTCGTATCACCATGATCGAAGAGGAATCGGCTCGTCCCATTCCCCCCAGGCGCCGTCGCCGTCGCCGCCCTCCACCAGCACGCCGCTAGCCACCGCCTCTTCAGCCCAGGCCTAGCTGCGTGACCCCGGCCCCTGATTTCTGACCGCTCCGCGCGGGGTTCTCGTTGTGTGCTCAGCAAAATCCGCGCGCGGGGCCGTCGGAAATCGGTTGCGCCGTGGACGCGAAAAGGCACCCCGAAGGGTGCCGATTGCGTGGGCCTAGCTGGAATTGAACCAGCGACCTCACCCTTATCAGGGGTGCGCTCTAACCGGACTGAGCTATAGGCCCGCATGACGCATCGAAGATGCGCTGCAGCCACACACGGTATCGGCACAGGTCCCAAAGCGCGCAATGCAGATATCGGCAGAGGTCCGAGGTTCCCAATACAATTGTGCCGGGGAGGCCGGGCGCCAATCTACAGAGGCAAGTTGTGGCGGCTCTGGCTCAGCGCCGCTGGTGCCTCGCATGCTGCCAGCACGGCCCTGAGCCGCTGGGCGTCGCCGCAGGGTCGCAGGCGGCTTGGAGCGGCGCTGCGTTCGCCACGGGTGTCGGCACTACTATGCAACGCCATGAGACTTATTCGACGCCTCTTCCTTGCTCTCGGCGCAATGGGGAGCGTTGCAGCGTTCTTGCGAGTCCGTGGCTCTGGCGGCGTTCCACCCCAGACCGGTGGCTGGCGAGAGCTGGAAATCGACGACTGACGTCGTTGGCTCTCGCGGGACGATCATGGCTGTACGCATTGGAATATTGGGGGTTGGTGCCGTCGGGGCTCATGTAGCTCGACAACTGCTTGCCAGCGACCTCACGACCGAGGTCATTTTGGCCGACCCCGATCGAGGTCGCCTGGGGTCGGTGGTTCAGGGCCTTGGGCCGCGGGCTGCGGGGTTGACCGAAGGTCGGCTTCATGACCAGGGTGTGGATCTTGTAGTCGTGGCAGCTCCCAGCGGCCACCACATCGGCCCGGCCCGTCAGGCAATGCTGGCCGGAGTGTCCGTCGTGTCGACGAGCGATCGGATCGAGGATGTCGAAGGCCTGCTGGCGATGGAACAGCCGGCCCGAGCGGCCGGCACCACAGTCTTGGTTGGGGTTGGGTTCGCTCCGGGCCTGACGTGTTTGCTGGCTGCCCATGGCGCTGTCGGCTTTGACGTCGTCGATGAGGTGCACGTTGCCAAGGCAGGGACCGGTGGTCCAGCGTGTGCCCGTCAACACCATCGAGCGCTCAAGGGCGCTGCGCGTGATTGGCGCAACGGGGGTTGGGTCCGGCGAGCTGGGGGATCGGGCCGTGAGTTGGTGTGGTTCCCTGAGCCCGTCTCTGGGGCAGACTGCTACCGAGCAGCCTTGCCCGACGCCATGGTGATGCGTGACCGCTTCCAGGACGCTGTCCGTTTGACGGCACGAGTCGCAGCTACACGCCAGGATCGCTTCACATCGTGGCTTCCAATGCTCAGTCCACCACACCCCGAAGGTGGTACGGGTGCGATTCGGGTCGAGCTACGTGGCCGCATCGGGGGCCGCCGGGAAATCCGCGTGCTCGGCGCAGTCGAACGCCCCGCCATTGCGGCCGCGTCTGTGGTTTCCACGGCTTCGGTTGCAGTGCTGACGCGTACCGCTGGCGGCCCTGGCGTTCGCGGGCTCGCCAGCCTGCCTGACCCAACGTTGCATCTCCGCCAGCTAGCGCTGCGTGGTCTGCATGCGCAAGAGTTCGTGGGTTTGGCCGACCTGCCTGGGGGTTGATCGGCTGGTTCCCAGCAGCCGGCCGACGGCCTCGATGCCGCTCGTTGACCTCCTAACCCAAAAGAATCTGGTGGCGTGCAACAGGGACAGACGCGCGGTGGCCGGCTGACCGCGATCGGCGCGCTCTGGGCCATCTGACCTGCGCCTTTCGTCTCAATTGCGCTACGTACCGTCGCTAAACACCCTGGTCGCGTGGCCGACCTGGGGGCATAGGCGAACGTCCCCAGAGACTTTTCGCTCAAGGTCCTTCAGATTCATGTCGAAGGTTCATCGCACGTCTGAGGATGTTGTGGACGAACCCCAGAGTCCACTTGTATTGCTCAACAAGGGGTGCGGAGACCGATGCGAAACGAAGAAAGGGCGATGATGGCACAAGCCACTCCCGGTAAGAGTCTGTCCCTGCTTATTGAGCAGCACCTACCGCTGGTGAAACACGTGGTGTACCAAGTAGCGGTGCATTTCCCCCGACACGTCGACCGTGACGACCTGGCTCGCGCCGGGGCGTTGGGTCTCGTGGAGGCCGCCCGTCGCTATGACGAGTCCCGCGGCGTTCCGTTCGAGCGGTTCGCCGCACAGCGGATCCGTGGAGCCATCCTCGACGCGGCTCGTGCCGCCGACTGGGCACCACGGAGTGTTCGGACGCTCGCCCGACGTCTGGAGGGTGTCGAGCAACGCCTCGCCACCGAACTTGGTCGCTTGCCTAACGCCGAGGAGAAGGCCGAAGCCCTCGGCATGACCATCGGTGAGCTCAACCGTTTGCAGGAGCGTATGTTCCGCTCGGTTGTCTTGGCTCTCGAACATGAGGTCTACGAAGGCGCCGACGAAGATCTCACGCTGGTTGACGTCCTGCCCGACGGCACGATCCGCGAGCCATGTGAAGAGATGGAGCATCGTGAGCTGCACTCGTACCTCACCGACGCTGTTGATCTGCTTCCTGAGTGCCACCGTCTCGTGGTAACCGGCTATTTCCTCGAGGGCCGTACCTCTCAAGAACTCGCACGCTTCCTCGGTGTTACCGAGAGCCGAATCTCCCAGCTTCGCTCCGAAGCTCTGGCGATGCTCAAAGAAGGCATCCAGGCGCAGTACCAAGCTCCCTCTGGAGAAGACAATGTTGGTGCTCGAGTGGCTCGTCGCAAGGAGCGCTACGCCGATTCGATTGGTGAGGCCAGCTCGTGGAAGAGCCGCCTGAAGCCTGCGATGAGTGTTGAGGCCTTCACCTTCTAGGGAAGCGACCGAACATTTTGACCGGAAGACTGACGGAATGCCGGCCTGACCAAAGGCCTCGAGGCCTGTTTCTGATACGAGTGCGGGAGCTTCGGCTCCCGCACTCGACGTTTTGGCGCGACCGAGTCTGCGAGGCCGCCGGCGCCGCGGATGCGGGCAGGGCGGATTGCCCGGTCTGATCAGGCTGGAGGGCCGCCGGCCCGAGCGACGGGTGTCACTGGCTGGGCTGAGCGACGGCTTCGAGCAGGGCTTGATGGATGTGCTCATTCGACGCAATCCAGCCCGCGCCCTGCTCCAGATCGCTCGTGCCGTCCCAAGTGGTGATGCGGCCACCAGCCTCGGGAACAATCACAAGCATTGGGGCGATGTCCCACGTGTTCAGGCTTGGTTCGACCATGGCTTCGATCCGACCGGTGGCCACCAGGAAGTAGCCGTAGCCGTCTCCCCATGTGCGTGTCTTCGCGCCAGAGTTCGTGACGTTGAGCAACGCATGGGTAGGCCACCACTCTCCGTCGAATGCACTGCTCGACACGCAGCTGTCGCGGACGGTATCGATGCTCGACACATGACATGGCGATCCGTTGTGCGTGCAGCCTCGCCCGCGGCCGGCCACGACCACATCGTCGAGCGCCGGGAGGGCGACGATGCCGACGGCTGGGCCGTGTTCGTCGAAGACGGCCAGCAGCGTGCTGAACAATGGGACTCGCCGCACGAATGACGCGGTGCCATCGATGGGATCGACAATCCAGCGGCGCCCGCTGGTGCCCTCGGAGACGCCCGCCTCTTCTCCGACGACGGTGTCATTCGGGAAACGTTCCAATACTCGGCGGCGGACCAGTTCCTCGGCGCCAAGGTCGACGTCGGTAACCTCGGAGCCATCAGGCTTGAGTTCGATGGCCATCTCGTCACGTGCGAAGCCTTCGCGCACGAAGGCGGTCGCCTCCGCGGCGATTTCTGTGGCTGCGGCGAGGAGCGTCTCGTCAACGGGGGGGATCGTCACGGCCGTGATGATACGACGCCCGCGTCGTGGCGCTCAGCCTTTGGTGGCCACGGCATGAAACCGACAAGTGTGGGCCGGCCCGCGTTCAGTGGAGCGAGGCTGGTAGAGCTGGGCATCGAGGCCCGGTCCGTGACGGCGACTCTGTCAGAACTGGCGACGGATGGCCCACAGGTCGGGGAAGACGCGTTCGAAGATTGTCGGCTTCAAGAACTCGACCCCCAATGACCCACCCGTGCCATGTTTGTCCCCGATCGTCCGTTCGACGATCTTGAAGTGGCGATAGCGCCATTCTTGGGTGGCTTCGTCGAGATCGATCATGAGCTCGAACAGGATCACGTAGCGTCCATCTGACCGGTACAGCTTCGCAATGCCGGCCTGCACGGCCTCGTTCGCGACTGTTCCCTCAGTTTCGGGTTGGTCTCGGAGCTTGGTTGGAATCGTGACCCCGCGATGTTCCAGGAAGTCATAGAAGCAGTCGGGGAGTGACGCCTCGTGAAGTCGTTGTTCGGCTTCGGCGCGTCCTGGCAAATCGTCGGGATAGTGCGAGTAGATGTCCGCGCGTTTGCGGCCGAGCGCGTGTTCGAGCTCGCGGAACTGCATCGATTGGAAGCCGCTGCTGCTCTCGAGACGGTCGCGGAAGCGGAGAAAGGACAGCGGGGTCATCGTCTCGAGGACCGTGAATTGATCGATGAGGACCCGCATGATGGCGACACATCGACGAAAACTGCTGATCACGCGGAACAGGTGGTCGGCTGACAAGTCCGCTTTCATCTTGTCGAGCTCGTGGAGCAGAGTTTTGAACCAGAGCTCGCTGGCCTGATGGATCGTGATGAACAGCAGCTCGTCGTGTTCCTCGGGGACCGATCGGGGCTCTTGGAGTTCCAGGAGCTGGTCCAGATGGAGGTACGTCGCGTAGTTCAGCTCGTCATTGGTTGTCATTATCGCTCCCCGGTGTTGGGTTCGCTGGTTTCACGACGTCGCGAGGACAATGGCTGCTACGACGGCCGCCACCAGCAACAGCCCGATCAGCGAGGCGGCGATTCTGAGGCGATCACGCTGTTGGTTGGCTCGGGCTTCGGCTTCGGCGTAAGGCGTTCTGCTGAAGCTGATCATCGTGTAGAGCGGCACGAACCGCGCCGGCATCGCTGATGTCAGGGCGCGTTCGAGGGATTTGCCGAGCAAGAACCAGCGGGAGGAAACGTCGGTGCGCATTTCGTCGTAATGCTCGATTGCCAGGTTGGCCAGGGCATCGACATCGGCTTTGCGTTCAAGATAGAACGCGTCGAACACGGTTTCGTGGGCGTCGTGGCCGTGTTGGTCATAGAGGTCCATCAACACGGTGACGTCTTCGAGCGCTGCGTTGGCGCCTTGGCCCAAGAAGGGGACTACCGCGTGCGCGGCGTCGCCGATCAGCATGACCCGGCCTTCGTGGTGCCACGGGCCGCTTCGCATTGTGACAAGCGAGCTTGTTGTATTGGCGACGTACTGCGCGGCGAGATCGGGGATCAGGGCCAGCACGTCAGGAAATTGCGACCGGAAGACCTCGGCGACGTCGGCCTCGCTGACTACGGTCTCGAATCCGGGGGACCCGCTGAACGGCCAGAACAACGTTCCGGTGAATGATCCGTCGGGGTTGGGGAGCGCGATCATCATGTGGCTGCCCCGGGGCCAGATGTGGAGGGCGTTGGGATCGAGCAGAGGGCCGTTCGGGCCTGCCGGAATGGCGATTTCTTTGTAGCCATGGCCGAGGAACTCCTGGGAGAAGTCGACTCGGCCAATACGTTGGAGGCGACCGCGTACGGCCGAATAGGCGCCGTCGGCTCCATAGATCACGTCGAAGTTCGAGGTGCGGGTCTCGGCGCGGTGTTCGACAATGAGGTCGCCACTGCGGACGCTGAGGTCGCGGATCCGGTGCTCGAAATAGGTGGTTACGCCCGGCGTGGCGTCAGCGGCATCGAGCAGCGCGATGTTTAATTCGTCACGGTTGACCGAGTGCAGCTTGTGGTGAGCCTCGGTGCCATAGGGCTGGAACGTGGTCTTGCCGTGTGCGTCGTGGATCATGCGACCGGGCATGTCGATGGCCTGCTCGAGGACGATCTGTTCGAGCCCGACTCGGTTGAGCGCGTCCAAACCGCGGGTGGAGAGCGCCAGGTTTATCGATCGGCCCGCGTCATCGTCACGGACCCGGAGATCGTGTCGGCGATCGAACAGGCTGATGTCGTGTCCAGCGCGAGCAAGACGCACCGCCAACAGGCAGCCGGTGAGGCCGGCTCCGGCCACAGCGACGTCACTCATCAGCTGACGCGCTCGAACTGGACCTGCCGCGCCATGGTGTCGACGGACAGCAACTTGACCCTGATCTGCTGACCCAGCTGGGGCTTGGGTTCGATGCCGGCGATCACTGCGGGATCTCGCAGCTGAATGATGGCTTGGTCACGTCGGTGATTGATGACGACGGCATCGAACTCGCGACCGATCGATGGCTGGAGAACCATTGCCTCCATGTAGTCCACGACGGCCCGTTCGAGCGACTGCTCGCGTTGGCGCGTTCGCCCCATGACTGACGGCAGTTCGGGCAGCATCTCGAGCGCCCAGGCCGGCGGTTCCCGATCGCCGCAGATCGCCAGAATGACCTCGTTGGCGTAGCGGTCACACACGCGACGGAGCGGCGCCGTGACGTGGGCATAGGTCGAGGCGATCGCTGAATGCTGTGGTTGTGACGGAATTTGGTCGGCGGAGATGAACGAGGCATACCCGGCGCCACGCAAGCCACGTGCCGAGCGCATGAGGAGGGCGACTTCTCGGGGATGGTTAGGGTCAAGGTCGCGTACGCGATCGGCGTAGGACTCGCTTTCGGGCCACTCCACTTGGAGCCCGCGCGCGGTACGGCGCAAGCCATCGATCGTTTCTTGTTCGGGCGGCGGCAGGGTTCGAAGCATGCCGACGCCGGCTTCCAACATGATGTCGGCCGCGGCGATGCCGGTAAGCAGCGAGATCTGCGCGTTCCATCCTTCAACGGCCAGCGTCTCGTCGTAGACGAGCTGGCTGTGGCCGTGTTCGTCTTTCTTGATCTCTTGGGCGGGCAGGGCCAGGCTGACCGCGCCGCGCTCGCGTTCGAGCTGCTCGCGATGTCGGCCTATCTCGGACAACAAGGCGAGTGACTCGCGAGGATCTGGTCCGTCGATCTCGGCTTGGGCCTCCCGATAGGTCATGGCTTGGGAGACTCGGACCGTGGTGCGGGTTAGGGTTGCGTTTGTGATGTGGCCACCGCCGTCGAGGTCGATGGCCCACATGGCTGACGGTCGGGTCTCACCGGGCAGGAGGCTCGCGGCCTGTTCGTTGATGATCTCGGGGTGCAATGATTCGCGACGGTCTGGCGCGTAGAGGGTGACGCCCCGCTCGAGCGATTCGGCCTCGAGGGTCGTGCCAGGGGCAACGAAAGCGGCGACGTCGGCGATCGCGTAGTGCACGCGATAGCCATCTCCCAGACGTTCTGCCCCGAAGGCCTGGTCGAGGTCACGACTACCGGGGGGGTCGATGGCGACGAGGTCGACGTCGGTTCGGTCTAAGCGGGTGGGATCTGCAGCCGGGGGAGTCACAGGTCCGGTGGCGGCCGCTGACTGGGCCTGTGCGAGTCCTTTGGCCGAGAACGCCGGAATGTTCATCTCCTGGCGGATGGCCTCAAACCCGTTGGCGAGCTCGGAATCGTCAAGGGCCACGGGATACCGGAGAGGAGGCATGGCCACGAAGCTACTGGGTAGAGCGGGGGGAGCTGTAGCCGTTGTATTGGCGGCGTTCGCCGCCGAGCGGCGTTGGACGCCGTGCACGTTCGTGACGGCGTCGTGTCCGCCGTAGAATCGGGCGGTGTTGGAGATCCGAAATATTGAGTCGCGCGACATGGCTGAGGCACTGGTGATGAACAACCAGGCCGTGCCTGCGGTAAACCTTCATGATGTCGAGTCCTTCGGTGCGTTGGTCGCCATGGCAGATCAGACCTGGGTTGTCGATGACGCCGGACGGTTGGGCGGACTCTTGGTTACGTTCGCTCCAGGGGCGGCGTATGAGAGTCGGAACTATGCATGGCTGGCTGAGCGATACGACAACTTCGGCTACGTCGACCGAATCATCGTGGCCGACACGCATCGGCGGCGTGGGCTGGCCGGCCGGTTGTATGACACCTTTGCCCAACACGCCGGTGACTGCGGGAAGGACCGGTTGGTATGTGAGGTCAACATCGAGCCACCCAATCCTGTCTCGGTTGCCTTTCATCGCGCCAACGGTTGGAATGGTATCGACGACCTCGAGCACGGTCCGGGCAAGGTCGTACGGTTCTTCGAACGCGCGTTGTGAACGAAGCCTCCAGCTCAGAGCCGAGGCCCGCTACTACCGTCTGAGGCGATGCCACTTCGCCGAGTCACGCCCGACTCTCACATCGGGACCCTCAACGAGGGTTCGCTTCATGCCGCGCTGAAGACTCGTTATGCGCGCACGGGTGATGTCTTCGAGGTGCCTCTCGAAGGGTTCGTGATCGATATCGTGCGCGGCGCCGAGACGCCTGACGAGCTGTTGATCGAGATTCAGACCGGTGCGTTTGGATCAATGGGGTCGAAGCTGGATCGGCTGCTCGCCGATCATCGGATGTTGCTGGTGCACCCCATCGCGGTGCAGACGATCCTGGAGCGTCGAGACACCAAGCCGCGCCGATCACCGAAGCGCGGGTCGATCTACTCACTTTTCGATGAGCTGGTCAGCATCCCTACCCTGTTGGACCACCCGAACCTGGAGCTCGATGTGGTGTTGGCGTCGGTCGTGAAAATCCAGGTTCCCGATCCCAAGGCGCGGCGCGGGCGCGGTGGGTGGCGCACGGTGGATCGCCAGCTCGACCAGGTCCTCGAGGTTCACCGGTTTGCCGATGTGGGCGACCTCTTGCAGCTTCTTCCTGACGGTCTTCCCGCAACGTTCACGACCGCCGATATTGCGTCAGGTGCAGGTGTCAGCCGCGACAGTGCACAAAAGCTTGCGTATTGCTTCCGGAACGCGAACTTGATCGATGAGCTGGCGCGAAGCCGAGCAGGCATCGAATACCAATTGACCTCATGATGGTTGTTGGGCATCGCGAGGGGCGGCCTGTGGTCAGGCGCTTTTTTCGTCCTCGTCGACGGCGCCCTCTTTGAGGCCTTCTTTCAGCTCTTTTTGGGCTTGGCCCAACGAGCGAGCGAGCTGAGGCAGCTTGGCCCCACCGAACAGGACCAGCAACACCACGAGGATGATGATGAGTTCTGATGATCCGAGAGATCCCATGATTCTTCTCCTTCGACTTGAGCGACCTTGCTGGTCATCAAGGTATCGGAGGGGTGCGCACTTTTCTTGACGGGTCTCTTAAGTTGGCCAAATCGGCGCTACTGATCTGGGACGCCGTCAGCCGAGCTCGATGGCATATTCAGGACAATTATCGATGGCGAGCTGTGCCTTTTCTTCCAGCCCAGCGGGGACTTCGCCGTCGATGAGCATGATGGCGTAGCCCTCGTCGTCGACATCGAACAGCTCGGGCGCAAGCATGTAACAGCGATTGTGACCCTGGCATGCTTCGCGGTTGTAGGTGGTCTTCACCGATGCCCCCTTCAGAGAATTCGGATTGGCAGTTCGCGTGGTCCGCGGATCTGCCCCGTGGACCACCGTACGCCTTCGGGATTAGCGAGTTCGAACTCGGGCACGCGATGGAGAAAGCACTCCAAGGCGACCGTCAGTTCCATACGCGCAAGGTTCGACCCCAAGCAGCGATGGATACCAAGCCCGAAGGCACCGTGGCGATTTTGTTTGCGGTCGATCAGGACCTCGTCGGCACGCTCGAATGCCTCGGGGTCACGATTGGCGGCGGGAAATGGGAGCAAGAGCCAATCACCCCTCTTGACGGGGCAGCCGCCAAGCTCGTGGTCGGTCGAAGCGAGACGCGCCATGGTGACCGGCGCGTAGAACCGCAACATTTCCTCGACGGCGAAAGGCAACAGGCTTGGATCGTCACGAAGGATCTGGCGTTGGTCTTGATGTTGCGCGAAATGCCAGATGCTGGCTCCGATAGCCGACCACGTGGTGTCTATCCCGGCAATCAGGAGGAGGGCGATCGTTCCACGGATGTGCTCGTCCGAGAGTGGCATGCCTTCGATATCGGCGTTGATCAGGTAGTCAATGAGATCGCCATCCTCATTCGACTGTGGGTTCAGGCGTCGCTCGGCAACTTGGCCGTCGAGGTAGTACTCAAGGGTCTCGTCGTCGGCGATGTCATGGCCTGCGCCGGGAGCCTCCATGATCCGGTGGATGAAGCCACGGAACTTCTCGCCGTCGGATTCGGGGAGGCCGAGCATCTTTGCGATGATTGCCACGGGAATGTGTTGGGCATAGCCAACTGCAGCGTCGCCAGCGGGCCCGTCTGCGAGCAATTGGTCGAGGAGGCCGTTGCAGTAGTCCCGGGTGAAGGGCTCGAGGGCCTTGACGGGCTTGGGAGCGAATGGGGGTAGCAGCATCCGGCGCGCGATCGCGTGGAATGGCGGGTCGGAGGTAATGGGCGGAGCAAACCCGACCGGCGGTGGGATCTCTGGTCGTTCTGGCGAGATGACGGCACCGCTGTTGGTGTAATTCTCGGTGTCGTGAGCGATGGCTGCGACGTCCTTATGGCGCGTGGGGAGCCACGTGCCGCCGAAGGCGTTACTTCGCGCGACCGGACATGCGGTGCGGTACTCGTCCCAGATCTCGGGTGCGTGCTGCGCCCAGTGGGCCGACGTGTGGTCGAAATCACGCTCGTAGGGTGCTGGCGAGGGCTCGACATCGGCCATGGGACTTCTCCGGGTCGTCGACGACACCGAGGGCGACGCGGTCGACTTACACTGTAGATACGCCGTCACTGTAGGACAGTGGCCGGCCGAACAACAGGGCCACCCATGCGAAAGCATGTGGGCGCCCGATCGGCGTTATTCGGAGTGGTTCAGTCGAGGACCGACCCTGCCTCAGCGTCGACCACATGGTTGAAGATCCGGGTTGTGTATGCCTCGGTCAGCGCAGCGCCACGTTCGTTGCCGCTGTCGAAGGTCCCGATCAACGACATGGCGCCACAGAGATAAAATAAGGCGCATTGCTTGTAGTGGAGGACCGCGTCGTCCCACGCGTAGTCGATCCCGGTATCGGTCAATTGGTCGTGCCAGCGTCGGAGCAGGGGCTCCCAGTTGTTGGCCGCGACGTCGCCCTGGACGCTGGTCCCAATGAAGTAGGCCAGATCGGTGACCGCACGCCCGCGCAGGGAAAGTTGGAAGTCGATGAAGGCGACACCGTTGCCCGCCCGTTCAAAGAACAGGTTGTCGAGTCGGGTGTCGGAATGAGCGAAGGTCTGTGGTCCGCCGCCTGTCATTGTCATGAGCTCCTCGAACCGAGGATCCAGACGCTCAGCCAGGTCGATGCTGGCCCGCGGAAGGCGGTCGGCCCAGCTCTCTCGCAGCACCGGCAGACCCGCCCGGTAGATACCGGGTACTGCGGCCATATACGCCGGCGAGTCGGGAACAGGGAGCCAGGCGAGCGCGTGGAGTTGAGGGGTCTCCCACCAATGAGTGTGCAGGCCGACAAGAGCATCAATAACGCTGTGGGCCTGGTCGAGCGTTGCCCCTACAACCTGGTCGCCGACCTCATAGCCAACGCTCAGATCCTCGAGGATGAGTACGAAGTGCCCTTCGTTGGTTAGCTCAGCGTGGTGGCACGCCGGGATCCGCAGCTTGGTGCTGGGTGCGACCTCCTCGAAGAAGCGAATCTCGCGTTCGTAGATCCCAAGTGCGTGCGCAACGGCCAGATTCTCGGGTTCGAGGCAGGGCATCTTCGCGACAACAGAAGCGGGCCCGGCGCCGGGTTCGTCGTAGCTGAGGCCCACCCGTGAGATTTCGCCGAAGATGCCCGTGCCTTCGCCGATGTCGGTGAAGTCGATGGCGGACACGCTTGCGGTATCGAGCGCGCCTGATCCGCGTAGGACCTCGGTCAGCCACTCGGGGGTGATGTCAGTGATCGAAGCAGGGATGGCCATGTGCGGAATCTTCCCACGTCACGGACAAGGGTGAGATGGCGGATCACCCGAAAAGGGTTGGCGGCGCTTGCGCTCGACGGATGGGCGGGGCAGATCCCGGTGGGGTGACACGTCCGACATAACGCGCCAGCCCGGCCTCACCGGATGACCATGCGCGTGGCGAACGCTGTTGCCGAATCGCGGAACGGCGCAATCGAGACTAGGCCGTACCCGGCCATTCCGGGCCCGGACGCAGCAGTTTCCCCGACTCCCGTTCAGGCCCCAACGCCAGCAGTTTCCCCGACGGCAACGCCCACACCAACGCTGACTCCGACCCCTCCCCCTTGGACGCCGGTACCGGGTACGACTTTCCAATGGCAGTTGATTGGCGACATCGATACCTCAGTCGATGTCGATGCCTACGACATCGACCTGTTTGACGCTCCGGTCGCGACGATCCAAGAGCTTCGCGACGACGGCCGGAAGGTCATCTGCTACTTCAGTGCGGGGTCATGGGAAGAATGACGGAGTGATGCGGCAGCATTTCCTGAGGATGTCTTGGGTGCGAGCAATGGGTGGCCCGGAGAGCGTTGGCTCGATGTCCGTCGAATTGATGTTCTCGGCCCGTTGATGCAAGCGCGCCTCGACCTTGCAGTCTCGAAGGGCTGCGACGCGGTTGAGCCGGACAACGTGGACGCCTTTCAGACTGCGGTCGGCTTCGACATCGACGGAGATGAGCAGGTCGCGTACCTGCGCTGGCTGGCAGATGAAGCACACCGTCGCGGGCTTTCAATCGGGTTGAAGAACGCGATTGGTCTGGTCGATCAGGTGGTCAACGACTTCGATTAGGCGCTCAACGAGCGATGTATGGAGTTCCGCGAGTGTGAGTTGGCGTCACCGTTCATCGAGGCGGGCAAGGCCGTCTTCCACGTTGAGTACGTGGGCAACTTGTCCTGGTGCCCGACAACACAAGCGCTTGGGTTTGTGTCACTCGAAAAGGATCTGTTGGTGGGCCCTGAGTTCGTCCCGTGCCCGGCTGAGTGACACCGATCGACCGAGACCCCGGGCGCGGCCCCAGGACAGTTTGGGGGAAACGCACCACCCCTCGACCGTGGTTCTTGATCGAAGCTTGACCAATGAACTACCTCGCCACTTGGCCCCATCGTTGCCAGTTGCCACTAACCGGGCGCCGCTGCCGGTGCACTGGCCGCAGGTGGCCGGACCCACACTGCTGATTGTGGGGTCGATCATCACGGCACAGGCGTTGGCGCCCGGAGTCGTCTGGGACCGAACGCGCGAGGACGGCGCGCTCGAGTTCGTCAACCGTCAAGACGAGATCAACCTGCACAACACGGAGATACTCCACCACCGCATGCGGCCGTTGAGTCTCCTCGTTGCCGGTGTGCTGGCCGTGGGGCTTCCCGCGCTGACTCGACAACGATGGAAGATCGTGGCGCTTGTGCGGCGTCTTGACCTGCCGTATTGTCCGACGCGGTTGGCGTGGGCCTGGCCTCGGCCACGATCCTGACCTTGAGTCCGATCCTGGTCCGAGGGACGTACTACGGGCCCTTTGACGAGGTTGGCGAGTTGATCATGGCCGGGCAGTTTCTGAACTTTGCTGGGGTGTTGGCATACCCCAGGCGCTCAGATGTCGGCCAGATCTGACCAGAAACCAAAGTGTCGCTGATCTTCGGCGGGCCACATCGGGAGAGGAACATCGAAGTCGCGATTCAAGAAGGCGGCCAGGTCATACCCATACACGCTGATCTCGGTCCCGTTGATGGACAAGACGGGATTGCCGCTGTTCGATGTTGTGTTCTCGGCAATGGCCAGTGGCATGGCCTGACGGCCGTGGAGGGGGAACAGTTTGGGTAGTCCATCGAACGCGGCCTCGAGGGCGGTGATTCGGTCGGCAATCTCTGCCGGACGCCGTCCGAGCGGCCGGGCCCAGAAGTTGTTGTGCTCCACGTCAAAGCGCAGCCCCTCAAGCACCCACTCGTTCCAGCGTTTGATTTGTGCGGCTGGGTCCGCGCTCCAGTCGATCCAACCCTCGCCATCGGGAATGCCCATGACCAACAAGAGCCCGACCTCGAAGGGGAGG
>CAWKYX010000028.1:0-22001 GCA_963854265.1 Acidimicrobiia bacterium | reverse complement strand
TCGATTGCGTTCGCTGCTGCGTATTGGCGCCACAGCGAACGAGTTGACGATCCGGTCTTGGTTCGTCCGCACCTGATGCGGTTCCCCCTGAACCGTGTCCACGTCACATCGGGCTTGGTCCTCGTCGCGGGTCTCGCTGCCGACAACTATTTGCCGTTGTACGTGCGTACGGTCCGGGGCTGGTCGGAATCGGCTGCCGCGTTCTCTGTGCTGTTCTTGACCGTTGGTTGGACTGTTGGGGCGGTGGCGACGAGTCGCCTGCTGAAACAGCGAGCCGAACCTGACCTCATCGTGGTGGGCAGCTTGGTACTGGTCCCGGGTGTTGGCATCGCGGCCGTCGCTGTGGCGCAGTCGTGGTCGCTCGTGGTTCTCTTTGGGGGCTTCACGTTTGTCGGCTTGGGGATTGGATTCGTGTCCACCTCGGGACTGACCCTGTTGCAGGCCAGCAGCTCCGCCGATGAGATGGGGCGGACTAACAGCGCCCATCAGTTCATCCGAACGTTGTGCATCACCTACGGCGTGGCCGTCGGTGGCGCGATTCTGTTGTTCGTGGTCGACCAACGATCTGGCGACGTAGAGACCGTTCGCGAATTGTTGAGCGGCGACGGCGCAGCGGTGAATGCCGACACTGTCGACGGGATTCGCGATGGCTTTGTGGCCGTCCACGTGTTCTCTGTCCTGGTTGCCATCGCCTGTGTCTGGGCGGCGACCACGCTCTACCGACAGTCACGGCGAACCGCCCCGGCGGTGGACCCCGCGCCCTGACAGACTTGGCGCGATAAGGTCACGACACATTCACAGATGACTCGTGCTCGACGCACGATCACATATGAGTCGTGCTCGACCGGTGGCGCATCCTCGGGAGGGACGGTTCAGCGAGGAGCTTGGCCATGCCGAGTGTGCTGGCTTATCACCGGCCCGGGAGTCTCAATGAGGCTGCCACGCTGTTGTCCGACCCGAACACAAGAGCGATTGGTGGTGGCACCGTTGTGGTGCCCGATGCCCGAATCGCGCGAGAAACCGGCGTCGAGCTGGTCGACCTGCAAGACCTGGGGCTCGCCGAGGTCACCGTCTCCGGTGACGTCACGAGTATCGGGGCCATGGCTCGCCTCGGCGACGTCAGTCGCGACGATCGATTGCCCGCTCTTCTTCGAGAGGTAGCTCGACGCGAGCTCCCCTCAGCGCTGAGGAACCAGGCCACCTTCGGTGGCACGGTGGCCCTGGCCGACCCCGACAGCGTCTTGCTGGCGGGGTTGTTGGCCCATGGGGCGACCGTCAATCTCCATGACACCGATCCTGTAGCGCTGGCCGACCTGCTGGCTGCGGGCGTCGGTGACCGCATCGTGACCTCGGTGACTGTGGAAACTGCCGGCATCGGCTCGGTCGCGGTGACCGGGAGGACGCCTGCCGATGTTCCGATTGTGGCGGCGGTAGCGCGCCGATCCAATACCGGGATCGCGCTTGCCCTCACCGGGGTTGCCGACGTGCCCGTGCTGGTCGACCCGGCCAACCCGACTCAGGGGCTGAACCCTGCAGGCGACTTTCGTGGGTCCGCCGAGTACCGGCTGCACGTTGCAGCCGTGCTCGCTGCCCGAGCAGTCTCGGAGGTGTCGTCATGAACATCACACTCACCCTCAACGGGTTGCACACGACCCTGGAATGCGAACCCTTCGACACGCTCATGGTGGTCCTGCGTCGTCAGGGTCTGGTCAGCGTTCGCTACGGATCCGACACCGGCGAGACCGGTGCATCGGCCGTATTGATCGACGGCCAACTCATCAACACCGATTGCATGCTTGCGGCCCAAGCAGATGGCCACGATGTGGTGACGATCGAGTCGTTTAACGAACCTGAGTTGCATCCGATTCAGGCGGCCTTCGCTGCCACCGGCGCGATGCAATCGGGCTACTCGACCCCCGCAAGCATCTTGGGTACGTGGGCGTTGCTGCAAGACAACCCGAGCCCGAGCGAGGACGAGATCCGCGACATGTTGTCGGGCATTCTCGATCGTGAGACTGCCTACACGAAGCCGGTCGAGGCGATCCTGCGAGCGGCAGCGGTGTTGCGTGGTGAGACCACCGAACCATTCGGTCCACTCGTGTTGACACCCATGACCGATGGTCGCAATCCCGTCGACGTTGATCCCGACGACCCGCGCCCGATTGCATCGGCTGCGATCCCGAGGCTCATCCCGTCGCGCGATGTGCCCGAGATGTTCGTCGTGGGCAAGCCCGAGGTCAAGGTCGACGCCCTTCGGTTGGTCAAGGGCAACGCGGCGTTCACCGATGACTTCGAGGACCGAGGTCAGCTGATCGGCAAAGTACTTCGCAGCCCTCACGCCCACGCAAACATCATCGAGATCGATGATGGCGCGGCCGTCGCGCTCCCCGGCGTGCGCGCGGTTCTGCACTACAAGAACACCCCGAGGATCAAGTACGCGTCGGGCGGACAGAGCTGGCCCAACCCGCACCCCCACGATCAGGTGAGCTTTGATACCAAGGTCCGCCACGTCGGCGACCGGGTAGCTGCCGTTGCAGCCGACACGGCCGAGATCGCCGACGAGGCTCTGCGGCTGATCGACGTCACCTACGAGGTCTTGCCCGCGGTATTCGATGAGCTCGAAGCCATGCTCGACGGCGCTCCGGTGATCCACGACGAAGACGACACCACCGAGATTCACGATCGCAACCGCAACATCGTGCACCACATCGGCGCAGAGCGCGGTGACGTCGACGTCGGCTTTGCCGAGGCCGATCGAGTCTTCGAACACACCTACCGGGTGCACCAGGTTCAACCGGTACCGATCGAGAACCACATATCGGTCGCGTGGCTCGATCCCGATGAGCGCATGGTGGTCCGCACGGCCACCCAAGTGCCGTTCCACACCAGGCGCATGCTGGCCCCGCTCATCGGCATGGAGATCAAAGACGTCCGCATCATCAAGCCTCGCATCGGCGGAGGCTTCGGCGCGAAACAAGAGATGTTGATCGAAGACATCGCAGCGCATCTGGCGCGAGCGACTCGACTTCCGGTCAAAGTAGAGCTCAACCGCGAAGAAGAATTCATGTCGTCGCGCACCCGTCATCCTCAGACCTTGACCTACAAAACTGGAGTCAACAAGGACGGGACCCTGGTGGCTCAAGAGCTCCGGATCATCGGAAACACTGGCCCGTACGGCACCCATGCGTACACGGTGCAGACCGTGAGCGGCCTGCGGGGCCTGACGTCGTACAACTGTCCGAACAAGAAGTTTGACTGCGATGTTGTCTACACCAACATTCCCGTGCCCGGCGCGTACCGCGGGTATGGCGCTCCGCAAGCCGAGTTTGCGCTGGAAGCGCACATGGAAGACATTGCGCACGAGTTGGGCATGGACCCCATCGAGTTCAAACGCAAGAATTGGGTGGTCGTGGGAAGCGAACTCGACATCGCGCCCCATCTCGGGGAACGCTCGGTCGAAGAGGGCGAAATGGAGGAGTACCCGAAGGTCTTGTCCTCGGGTATCGAGGAATGTGTGGCCCAGGGCAAGCGAGCAGCCGAGTGGCACCGCACGCTCGATCCGGTTTGGACCACACCCGCCGATCGTCCCAACATTCGGCGTGGCCTGGGGTTTGCCTTCTGCATGCACGGCACCGCGATCCCATTCCTGGACATGGGCGGGTGCAGCATCAAGATCAACGACGATGGCTCGTTCAACATGTTGATTGGGGCCACCGACCTGGGAACCGGTGCCGACACTGTCATTGGCCAGATCGCCGCCGAAGTCCTGGGTGTGCGGCTCGAGGACATCAAGGTGTACTCCTCCGATACCGACATGACGCCCTTCGATACCGGTGCCTATGCGTCATCCACTACCTATATTTCCGGTACTGCGGCCAAGCTCGCGGCCGAAAAGGTGCGCGTGCGCATCAAGGAACGGGCCGCCATGCTGCTCGACGTCGAAGAGCCGTGCACGATCGAGCTCCGAGACCGGCGAGCTTGGGCACCCGACGGCTCGTCGGTGTCGCTCGAAGAGATTGCGCTGGACTCGCTGCATTGGCAGGACCAAGAACAGATCATGGACACGGCGTCCTATGTGTCACCCGAGTGCCCGCCGCCGTTCGCGGCGCAGTTCGCCGAGGTCGAGGTCGATGTCGAGACGGGCCAGGTGACGGTGGTCAAACTGGTCATGGCAGTGGATTGTGGCGTCGCGATCAATCCCGTGACAGCTTCAGGTCAAGTCGAAGGCGGCATGATCCAAGCGCTTGGGTACGCCCATTGCGAGGAGTACGCCTACGACGAGTCCGGCCGGATGCTCAACGCCTCGCTGGGGCCGTACAAGATCTATCGGGCCGATGAGATGCCCGAGACCGAGGTCTACCTCGTCCAGACAATGGAGGACTCCGGTCCGTTCGGAGCCAAGGCAGTGGCCGAAATTCCCAAGGACGGGGTTGCTCCCGCTATTCGCAACGCGATCCTTCACGCCACGGGTGCTCGCATTGACGATCTCCCGTTCACTCCTGAACGCGTCTTCAACGCGTTGACACAACAAGGGTGAGCTTGGTGGCTGTGTACCCGATAGGTCTCGTCCGGGTCCTATGAGCCTCATCCTGCCCGATTGGTTGGTGATTGCGGCCGACCGCGAGCCGGCCGAGGACTGGGGCGTGCGGGTCATTGACGGCGTCATCGATGCCATTGGGCCCCACGGTCAGCTCCGCGCCGATCACCGCGACGACGAGGTGATCGACGCAGCGGGACACGTGGTGATGCCCGGGTTCGTGAACGCGCATGTGCACATGTACGGCGTCCTTGCTCATGGCATCCCCGTCGACGAAGCACCCGACGGGTTCTGGAGCTTTCTGGACGACTACTGGTGGCCCAAAGTCGAAGATGCCCTTGACCACGACATGATCGTGGCCGCTACCGACTGGGCTTGTGCGGAGATGCTGCGGTCGGGCACCACGTCGTTCTACGACATTCTCGAAGCCCCGCACGCGCTGCCTGGTGCCCTGTTGGCCGAGAAGGAGATCGTTGAGGCGCGCGGTATCCGCGGAATCCTGAGCTTCGAGGCAACCGAACGAGCCGGCCCAGTTATTGCCGACCTCGGCCTCACCGAGAACGTAGACCTCATCGAGGCCGCGCGGGGAAGTGACCTGGTGTCAGGGATGATGTGTTTCCACACCACCTTCACCTGTTCGGAGGACTACATCCGGCGGGTGTTTGGCCTCGCCGAACAACTTGGCGTGTTGACCCATGCACATTGCAACGAAGGCATCCACGAGGGCGCGTGGTGCGAGGAGCATCTCGGGAAGCGCACGCTCGAGTTCTACGACGACATCGGGGTCGCGGGCCCTGGCTTTCTAGCCAGCCAGTGTGTGCAATTGTCTGACCGCGAGCGAGCCATCATCGCCGAGACCTCGATGCGCGTGAGCCACATGCCCCTGGCCAACTGCGAAGTTGGTGGCGGCATTGCACCCGTGCCCGAACTTCTTGGAGCTGGCGTCACTGTTGGCTTGGGCTCCGATGGCTATATCAATGACTTCTACGAGGTCATGCGGGGCGCGTTCTTGTTACACAAAGCCCGTTTGCTCGACCCTGGCGCCATGCCTGCTGCAACTGTTTTGGGCATGGCAACCGAGGGTGGGGCGAAGGCACTGGGCCTAGATCGGGTCGGGCGACTCGAGCCGGGATGGTCGGCCGACCTCCAGATTGTTGATGGCCGCTTTCCGACACCGTTGAGCGCCCACAACGTGTTCGACCAGCTGGTGTTGTGGCGCAATCACACCCACGTCCGAGACGTGATGGTTGCAGGACAGTGGCGGGTCCGGTCGGGGGAGGTGTTGGGCGCCGATCTCGAGCAGATGCGGGCAAGAACCCAGCATCAGGCGAATCGGCTCTGGAGCACGTCATGAATATTCTCAACGAGCTCGTCGACGCGATCGACCAGCGCCGCGCCGTGGTCTGTGCCACCGTGATCGATTCGCGTCGTTCGGTTCCCCGTCGGCCGGGCTCAAAGATGCTCGTTTATGCCGATGGCAGCCTGTCAGGGACCATCGGCGGGGGAGAGATGGAGGCACGCGTGGTGAGCGAGTGCCGCGAAGTTATCGCCTCACGCCGGTCGCGGTGCGTCACCTATTCGCTTCTCGATCCTGGCGCGGGCGACCCCGGCGTTTGCGGGGGCGAGGTCGAGCTGTATCTGGAGCCACACATGCCACAGACCACCATTTATGTCATTGGGATCGGCCACGTCGGCACTGCAGTGATCGAGCTCGCAGGCTGGCTTGGCTACCGGGTGATTGCTTGGGATGACCGAACCGAGCTCACCGAGCACGTCGAGGGCGCCGAAGCCATCTTGAGCGGCACTATCGCAGATGCAGTCAAGGCCCAACCGATTGACGAGTTCACGCGGGTGGTCATGGTTACCCGCAACGTCGATCTCGATACGCAGATCTTGCCGGTGCTGTTGGAGACGCCTGCCCCCTACATCGGGTTGATGGGCAGCGGTCGGCGTTGGGAAACCACGCGGGCACGCCTGGTGGCCGAAGGCGCCTCCGAGGAGGCGTTGGATCGAGTCCACTCACCGATTGGCATCGAGATCGCCGCCGAGACACCCGCTGAGATAGCGGTATCGATCCTCGCCGAGGTCATCGGGCACGAACGTGGCGGCTGACCACCTGTGCCTGCTTCGCGGGGGTGGTGATCTGGCGACCGGTGTCGCATGGCGCCTGACCCGTGCGGGGTTCCCCGTGGTCGTGTGCGAGCTCGACAACCCGCTGACGGTGCGGCGCACGGTTGCTCTGTCCACGGCGATTCATGACGGGCGCGTGTCTGTCGAAGGTATGGTCGGCCGTCGTGCGCGGACAGCGGACGAGGCCGTACACATCGCGTTCAGTGGTGACGTTGGGGTGGTGGTGGCGCCGGATCTTCCCGACATCAGCGCGCAAGTTGTAGTCGACGCCCGCTTGGCCAAGCGCAATATCAATACATCCCTGACCGATGCTCCGCTCGTGGTCGCGTTGGGTCCTGGCTTTCGAGCCGGGATGGATTGCCACGCAGTTGTCGAGACCATGCGCGGGCCGCGACTCGGCAGGCTCATGTGGGAAGGCGAGGCCGAGGCCGATACCGGTACACCAGGTCTGGTGGGCGGCCGGGGGAGTGAACGGGTACTCCGTGCTCCCGCCGCCGGAGAGATCACCTGGACCCGGGCGATCGGCGACGTGGTCGAAGCCGGGGAATTGCTGGGCGAGGTCGACGGTTCGGCGCTCACCGCACCCTTCGATGGCATTGTGCGCGGCCTCATCAAGCCGGGCCAGGTGGTGCCTGTGGGCCTCAAGGTGGGAGATGTCGATCCCCGGATCGACGCCCGTGTGGACGAGATATCGGACAAGGCACTGGCCATCGGCGGGGCCGCTGTAGAGGCGGTGATGACGTGGTCGAACCAACTCCGCTGAGCCAGCTCGCGAGATCACTGGACCTCGGGCTCCACGAGCACGTGGCCATTGTTGGTGGGGGCGGGAAAACCACCGTGCTCCATGCTCTTGGTGATCAGCTGCATGGATCGGTTGCACTCACCTGCACCACCAAGATGGGACATGATCAACATGGCGGCCGTCCGGTGTTGTTGTCCCCCTCGGTCGACGAGGTTGTGACCGCGACTGCCGTGTCGCCGGTGATGATCTGGAAGGCCACCGAGAGACAGAAGGCTTTTGGAGTCCCACCCGAATGGTGCAACCTCTGGTTTCGGGCCATCGATCATGTCGTCATCGAAGCCGACGGATCGCGGCAACGGCCGTTCAAGGCGCCGGCGGAGTACGAGCCTGTGGCGCCCTCCTCGGTGACCGTCATGGCGTCGGTCATCGGGGCGGATGCGTTGGGCCGTGTTATTGCCGACCAGTGCCATCGACCCTTGCGGGTTGCTGCGCTGGCTGGGTGCACGGCGTACCAGCGCCTCACACCACAGGCGGCCGCCACCGTCCTGCTTCACGAGCGTGGCGCGCGCAAGGAGTTGGCCGACACGGGCCGTCTCGCGATCGTGATTACCAAGGTGGCCGATGTCAATCGGTCGTTCGTGGATGACCTCGTCGCGGCGTTGACATTGATGGAGCCTGGCGTGACTGTCGTCGCAGTCGAACATCACGATCGCGTAGTGTGAGCGTCTCTGAGACCCGCTGTGGTCGTCGACGAGCCTGAAGGACGGTCCCATGAAGCGCAGCATCAACGTGATCCCCGAGTGCCCGATTGCCGACATGGTCGCGCTCGCTGTCGAGGCCGAGGCTTTGGGATTTGATCGATGCTGGGTTTACGACGAGGGCTTGGTTACCCGAGATGTCCACGTGGTTATGAGTGCGATCGCCGCGGCAACAACCACGATCGAGATCGGGCCTGGAATCACCAATCCGTACACGCGCCATCCCGCAACCACGGCTTCAGCCATTGCCAGCCTGGACGAGCTGAGCGGCGGTCGAGCGTTTCTCGGAATCGGTGCGGGTGGCTCGTTGACGCTTGACCCCATCGGCTTGGCGCGGACCAAGCCGCTGCGGGCGGTAGCGGAGACCATCGAGGTGGCACGGGCGCTCTTCGCTGGTGGCGCAACCGACTACGACGGGCAGTCGACTACGATGCGGTCTGCCTCGATGGAATATGGGCGCGAGGACATCGAGATCTGGCTTGCCGGGCGGGGCCCCAAGATGCTGCAGCTCGGCGGCCGGTTGGCCGACGGGGTTATGCTGGACTTCATCCACAAGCCGAGCCTCAACGCGTCGGTGGAGCGGATCCGCAGCAGCGGTCCCGCCCGCATCTGCTACTCGACCGCCGTCGTCACCGACGAGGATGATCTCGAGTTCGTCCGGCCGCACATGACGTATCGGCTGGTGGATGCCCCACAGGCGGTGAAGGACGCGATTGGCCTCTCGGACGCCGACGCTGATCGCATCCGAAACGCGATGGCTGGTGGTCTCGAGGCCGCCGCCGAACACGTGCGTGACGAGTGGGTCGAACCCTTCATCATCATGGGGAGTGCCAGAGCATGTGGCGAGGAGATCTCCGAGATCGCTAGCCAGCACGGTCTCGACGAGTTCCTGCTGCCAATGTTCGACATGGCAGACCAATACGCCTATCTACGGCGCGTGGCTGTTGCTCTAGGACTTATCGAGTAGTCGGGCTCAGCGTCCGAAATCGAACGTTTTCACTTCTTCCATACCTTCGGCCAACTTGCCAACAGCGTGTGTGAAGAGCTCCGCTCCAAGCTCTTCGCTGGCCCCGGTCGGATCGCCGATGTAGCCGTCGGGGTCGAAGTCGTTGGAGAGCCATCCGAATGACACTGACCCGCCGAACTTTACGTGTTCGTTTTCGGCGATGGCCTCGGGAACCTTGCGCTCGGCGAGCTCCAGCTTCGTCTCGCCGGGGCGTAGATGCATGAAGACGGAGGTTTCGTTCTTGCTGCCGTGGATTCCCATACCGAGCTCTTCCTCGGTTGACGCGCCCCCGTATGCCGGTGGCAGCGACGGGTGCATCAGGAAAGTCTTGAGGCCGAACTGAAGCCGAAGCTCGCGTAGCGCCGTGCCGAGGTGGGTGGTGTTGCCGCCGTGTGCGTTCAGGAGCACTAGCCGTTCGGCGCCGGTGCTGGCCACGGACCGTCCAATGTCTCGCAGCATGGCCATCATTGTCTCGGGCGACAAGTACAGCGTTCCCGGCGACCACGCATGTTCGTTGGACTTCGAGATGGAGATCGTCGGGAGTTGCCAGACGTCGAGTTCGTCACCACATTCGTTGACGACCGCTGTCGCAGTCTCGTCAGCGATCACCGCATCGACTGACATTGGGAGGTGTGGCCCGTGCTGTTCGACGGCACCGATGGGCAGAAGCAGTATAGAAGAGGGCGAAATTTCGGTGGCGATCTCAGGCCCCGACAGGTCCATGTATTGGCGGCTCATGCCGTGACGGTAGCCGGTGAGCGTCTTGGGGCGCCGTAGCTCGGCCTGTCGCACCTCGGGTCGGCAGGTTCAGTGGTCCCCACGCCGGCCGTCTTATTGGTGGGCCCGTCAGCTGTCGGTCGTGATCTGCAGCGTGAGACGCGTGGCTCCGGCGCCGGTGGCCGCACGGACCACAGCGTCGATGGCATGAAGAACGAGGTCGTCAGCGCCTGCGATCGCGGTCCCGAAGGGACCAACTTCGACCGTGGCGCCTGAGGCCTCGGCTGCAGCGATTGCGGCCTGGACGTGGGGTCCTGGGTGGCCATCTACAAACGGTTCGACGGTGAACTCCGCGCGCATGACAGGCAGGCTAGACGACCGCGGTGCTCAGGCCCAGAGCCGCCTGGAGCGTTCCGCTAAGCGCTTGTGGGCGGCCGCGACGTCGACGCCCTTGAGATGGCCGTCGGTAATGCGCTGCTCGCCGGCGACGAACAGATGCCGGACCCGCCGATCGGGCCCCATGACCAGCGCGGTGATGGGGTCGGCGATGTCGCCGAGGTCGTTCCCGGGCCAAATGGCGAGGTCGGCAGCGGCGCCGACCTCGAGACGCCCGAGTTCGGGTCTGCCCAGGCATTGGGATCCACCCATCGTGGCGAGTTGCAGCACGTCTGCCGGCATCAGCGCGTCCGCACGGCCTTCTCGGAGTCGCGCGGTGTAGAGCGCTTGGCGCAGCTCGGGGAATAACCCGCCCACTTCGTTACTGGCGACGCCATCAACACCCAGCCCAACAGGGACCGAGGCGGCTTGCAGGTCGACCACGCGGCACATTCCCGCGGCGAGCCGCGCATTGGATGACGGGCAGTGCGTGACTCCGGTACCGCCACGTCCCAGGGTGGCAATCTCGTCGTCGCTGAAGTGGATGCCATGGGCGAGCCAGACGTCATCGCCCAGCCAATCCCATTCGGCGAGCTGATCGACAGGTCGGCGCCCAAACCGTTCGAGGCAATGGTCTTGCTCGTCGATCGTTTCGCACAGGTGTGTGTGCAAACGAAGGCCATGGCGACGAGCCAGCTCGGCGGACTCCACCATTAACCCGCTGGTGACCGAGAACGGGCTGCAGGGTGCCACAACGATGTTCACCATGACCCCATCGTGATGTTCGGCGATGATTCGCTCGGTCGAGCTGAGGATCGCGTCGCGGTCTTCGACCAGATGATCGGGCGGAAGGCCACCGTCCTTTTCGCTGAGGTCCATTGATCCCCGGCTCAGATGCAGGCGGACGCCCACCTGACGGGCAGCGTCGACGATGACATCGAACACTTGGTCGTCGCCGCGCGGGACGACATAGTGGTGGTCGAATGCGGTTGTGCAGCCCGTCGCAGCGAGCTCGGCGAGACCAACGACCGCCGCGGCGTGGACGTCCTCGACGTCCATGCGTCCCCAGACCGGATAGAGCGTCACCAGCCACTCGAAGAGGTCACAGCCCGTGGCTTGTCCACGTGTCATCCACTGATAGAGGTGGTGGTGGGTGTTGATCAGCCCTGGTGTGATGATGTCGCCGTCGATGTGGACTTCGGTGTCACCATCGAGTGGCTCGATGGCGCCGGTAGCGACGATGAGGCCATCGCAAAAGGCCACATCGCCCGTCCTGGCACCGCGTAAAACGGTTCGTGTCATGCCGTCACGGTACCCCTGCCGACAGAGGGAGTAGGGCCTCAGAAGATCAGGATGAGGATCCACACCAGGAGGCCGAGCACGAGCGGGAGCACGATGGCAACGGCGGCCAGCTTGAGCAGCCAGTTTCCCCAGGTCTCTTCGTTGCGGTAGTTCCGGTCGGCAACCCCGAGGTCATGCCAGTCGTCGGCGTTCCACTCATCGTCCCACTCTTCTTCAGGTCCGAAATCATCGGGGAGCGCTGTCATAGATACCTCATGCGTGCAAGGGGGCCCGGTTGGCGGCCCAGTTGACTTCGGCTTCGAGCTGAGCGGCGACTTCGATCAGCAGGTCTTCTCGGCCGTAGGCTGCGACAAGTTGTATGCCGATCGGAAGGCCCCCGGCCGTGTGGTGCAATGGCAGCGAGATGGCCGGTTGGCCGGTGACGTTGAACATCGAGGTATAGGCGGCATACGGGATCGATCGGATTGCGTTGCGCAGCGGCTCTTCACTGGTCGAGGTCAGTTCGCCGATCCGAGGAGCTGGTTGCATGGTTGTTGGTGTGAGAAGAAGATCCCATCCGTCCTCCCACCATTCAGCCATGCCCCGCCGGAACGTGTGCATGGCCCCCTGGGCCTGCAGCACGTCGACGCCAGACAGGTCGGAACCTAATTGGGCCATGGTCCAAGTTGCCGGCTCTAGATCGGCCTGGGTCAGCTCGCGTCCGAGCATCGCGCCCAGATTGATGACGTTTGCGGCCGCGCCCGACAGCCACACTGCCGCGAACTGCATGGCAATCTCACGGTCGTCCGCCATTGCTGGGTGCGCTACCGACACGTCGTGGCCCAACGCTTCCAGCAGTGCCGCGGCGTCGTTCGCAGACTGTTGGCACTCGGGGTGGAGATCCAGGTCGTCGCTTGGTGGCTCGCTCCAGACGCCGATCCGGAGGCGTCCAGGATCAGCGCCGACGCGGGCTGCGTAGGGCTGACCGATGGCCGGGGCGATGACACCATCGCCAAGGGTCGCGATCGCGGTCACGTCCATGATCGCCGCGGCGTCGCGCACCGAGTGCGAGACGACGTGTTGGACCGAGAGGCCCCACTCGTCCTGGAGCGGGCCCATCGACATCCGGCCCCGACTTGGCTTGAGACCAACCAAGCCACACATCGCTGCTGGGATCCGGATCGAACCACCGCCGTCGCTCGCGTTTGCCGCAGGGACCATGCCAGACGCCACCGCAGCTGCGGCGCCGCCGCTGGAGCCTCCGGTCCCGTAGTCGGTGTTCCAGGGGTTCCGGGTGGGGCCATAGGCTAACGGTTCTGTTGTTGCCACCAGGCCGAGCTCGGGCGTGTTCGTGCGCCCAACGAGCACGAATCCGGCGTCTCGATATCGCTGCGTGATGACCGAGTCGGCGTTGGCGATGTAGTTGGCCTTCTTGAATCCCGAGCTGCCCATGTGGAATGGGTCGCCCTTGCTGGCGGGCCAGAGATCCTTGAGGAGGAAGGGCACTCCACGGAACGGGCCATCGGGCAGATCGCCGGTGGCTTCGTCGAGTGCCTGTTCGAAGCGCCGGGTGGTCACCGCATTGAGTTGTCCGTCCAGCGCTTCGATGCGGTCAATGGTGGCCTGCACGGCCTCCGCAGGTGTCAGGTCACCGTTTCGAATGCGCTGGGCGAGCGCGACGGCGTCCAGTCGTGCCAGCTCTCCATCCGCATGCGCCATGCGCTGACACTACGGTCTGCCCCTCAAGTAGTCCAAGACGCTTGTCGCTGCGCCGCCGAGCCCACCAAGGTCAGGCCTGCAGGGCTGTCAGGGCGTCCAGTCGGCGAATGTGTCGACCATGAGGCGTACGTCGGGGCCGAGGGGATAGAGGATCGGCGTGGTGCACCCGTTTGCGATGTACTCCTGGACTTTGGCCTTGGCCTCTTCGGGGGTACCCGACGCGGTACAGCGCTGCACGACGTCGTCGGGGACCAGCTTCGACGCGGCGACGACTTCCTCGTGGGTTGCCGGCCATGTGAGCACCTGATGGATGTCGTTGAGCAGCTCGTCGGACACGCCGCTGGCGGCCATGATGTGGGGCTGTTGGCCGAGGTACTGGGTCAACAAGAGGCGCGCTCCGTCGAGTGCAGCCTGGCGATCTTCGTCCACCGAGCAGACGATGAGCTGGGGGCGGTCGATGTCGTCGATGTCTCGCCCTGATGCATGCGCACCCTTCTCGAGCGCATCCATTGCTCGGATGTTGTAGCTGGGGTCGACCATGTAGTTCAGCACGGCGCCATCAGCGATTTTGCCTGTGAGCTCCATCATCTTCATGCCCGTGGCTCCGATGTAGATCGGCACGTCTTTGGCACGACGTTCTTGGTGGACGTAGTCCAGCTCGACGCCGTCGAGGTGCACGAAGTCGCCGTCATAGGTAACCGGGCCATCACACTGGAGTAACGCTCTGCACGACTCGACGATCTCTCGCATGACCATCAGCGGGCGGGCACGCTCCACGCCGACCTTCGATGCGAGAGGGTCCCACCATGCGCCGATGCCCAAGATGATTCGACCAGGCGCCAGATCGTCGAGGGTTGAGAAGGTCGATGCCAAACGAGCGGGGTTGCGAGTCCAACAGTCGACAACGCCGCTGCCGATCTTGATGGTGTCGGTCGTCGCTGCGAACGCTGCCATTGGGACGCACGCCTCGCGCACCAGGCGTGAGTCGGCCTGCCACACGGCATCAAAGCCGCGTTGCTCGGCATATTGCGCGTACTCCATAGCGTCTCGAATGTCGTGAGCATCTTGGAGGTAGATGGCGACGGGCTGGGTCATCAGATGGTCTCCACTTTCGTGAATAGTCGTTGCGCGGCCTCGGCGGCCTTGGCTCGAATCTCGTGGGCGTCGACGTTGGTGAGCACACCGTTGTTCATGACCGTCTCACCCGCAATGCTTATGTGGGTAGGCGACACCCCGGTGGTGAACGCGAGACGCCACGGGTCCATGTCGTCATAGGACCAGGTGACGATGTCGTCGGCGGACTCGGGAAATAATGACGCGTTTGTGGCGAGCATGGCCCAGACGATGTCAGGCGATTCGGTGACGTCGTCCTCGCGGAGTCGAACGTAGGCAACACGGAACTCGTCGACCATGTCGGCGCCGATCCCATCGGTACCCAACCCGACTGGATTCGTGAACCGAGTTGGCCGTGCGTATCCAACGGCGTTGTTCATGTTCGAGCGCGGGTTGTGGATGATGGTTCCCGCCAGCTTGTGATCGTCGGCCAGGTGAACGCCGTGGACGATCAACCACTGATTGGTTGTGAGGTCAGCCAATCGGCTGGCTGCGCCTTGGTCAGCATGGCCTTCGGCAACATGGATGTGGACGCCGACGCCGAACTCGGCGGCCAGCGAAGCAGCAGCTTCGAGGGTTTCGTCCGAGCAGGTGAAGGCGGCGTGAATGCCGACCATGCCCCGGCCACCTGCGGCGAGATGGCGCCGGTTCTCTTCGATCCCCAGCCGGGCACCCTCGGTCATGCCCCGCGCCTGATCGAAACCCCCGGGGTGGCGATCGGTGAGCCCGTAAGCAGCGTTGACTCGGACACCAACCTCTGCGCAGGCGGAGGTGATTACCTCAAGCGAACCCTCGATGGCGTTGGGCGACTCGTGATGGTCGATGATGCACGTGGTGCCGCGCTCGAGTGCTTCGAGCGCCCCCAGCTTGGCCGACCATTCAATCGTGTCGAGGTCCAGTGCGACGTCGAGACGCCACCAGACCAACTCCAAGATGTCGAGGAATGACCCGGGTGTGCGCGGCGGAGCGGGCATGCCACGAGCCAGCGCCGAGTAGAGGTGGTGGTGCGCGCACACCAGACCGGTGGTCTGGTTCTGCGCGAGCCCTGGCCCTACTGCCACGCTGAGGCTCGCTCGCGATTGGACTCGCTGACCATTGGAAGCTCCGTGCGCCATTGGCCGTCGTGTTGCCACAACGCCGTGGCGACCGCGCCAGCGGTCGGGACGAGTCCGATCTCGCCGACGCCCTTGATGCCATAGGGCGAGTTTGGTTCGGCCGACTCGACCAAGATCACATCGACGGGCGGCATGTCCTTGGGGCGGATGATGTCGAGGCTTCGCAGCGTCATGTTGGCCGGCATACCCAGCTCGTCGCACGGGAAGCCCTCGCTGAGCGCGTAGCCCAGACCCATATGGACAGCGCCCTCGATTTGGCCCTCGCAGAGCAGCGGGTTGACGGCCTTGCCGACATCGTGGGCGGCCACGACATTGTCGACCTTGCCTGTTTCGGGGTCGAGTACCACGAGCTGTGCGGCATAACCGAACGTGGAGTGGATGACGGGGTTCTCGAGACCGTCGGACAGCGAATTGGTCCAGTCGATGCGGTACTCGCCTTCGTAGTCGACACCGATCTCGCACCCTCCGGCCAGAGCCTTGTGACATGCGTCTTGGACCGAGCCGGCGCCCATCAGGGTCCCGCGAGATCCTGTGGTCTGACCGGCGCCGAGCTCACGCGTGGTGTCGACAATAACCTCGATCCGCTCGGCCTCGATACCCAATTCCTCGACGGCGACTTGGAGCGCGACGGTGTGGACGCCCTGGCCCATCTCGGTCCAACAATGGCGAACCTCGACCATGTTGTCCTCGCGGAAGCGCACGACGGCCCGGGCGATCTCTTTGAACCCGTTTCCGAGCCCGGAGTTCTTGAGACCAAGACCCAACCCGACTGGCTTGCTTTCGGCAACGGCGTCATCAAAGGCGGGCTTGACGGCATCGAGACAAGCACGAGCTCCCAAGCAGCCGTCGTCCATAATTTGACCAGGGCCCCAGACATCACCGGGGTCGATCACGTTGCGGTTCCGCATGTCCCAGCTGTTGATACCGACGGCATCTGCGAGCCGATCCATGATGCCTTCCATGGCGAACTGGGCCTGGTTGGCGCCGAATCCACGGAACGCACCGCACACGGAGTTGTTGGTACGCGCTGCCACGGCCTCGACATCGATGTTGGGAACGACGTAGGGCCCGCTGGCATGGCCTGCGGCGCGTTCGAGGACCTTCATTCCGACTGACGCGTAAGGTCCTGAGTCTCCGAGCATGCGCACGTGGAGGGCTTGCAGCTTGCCCTCGCTGTCGCAGCCTGCCTTGTATTCCATGCGGATGGGGTGCCGCTTCGTGTGGACCAAGAACGATTCCTCGCGCGAGAAGGTCGTCTTGACGGGCTTGCGCAGGAGCCACGCCGCGAGCGCGGTCTGGCCCTGGTTTGACATGTCCTCTTTGCCACCGAATGCGCCGCCGTTGGAGACGAGCTCGACGGTCACTTCGCTGTGGTCGATGTCGAGAACGCGGGCAATGTCGTTGCGGTCGTCCCAGATCCCCTGGCCACCGCTGTACACGTAGATCCCGCCGTCTTCGGTTGGGACTGCGAGGGTGGACTCAGGTTCGACAAATGCGTGGTCGATCCGCTGGGTCTGGAACGTTGCCGCGACGACGTGCGCAGAATCAGCAAGCGCCCCAGCAACATCACCACGGGCGTACGTCGATGTCGACAGCACGTTCCCGTCAAGCTCCCAGACTGCGTTCTCGTCAGACGCGACGGCGGCCGCTGGATCGGTCATCGGCGCGTGGGCGTCGTAGGTCACCTCGACCAGCTGCGCAGCGGCACGCGCGGTCTCGCGATCCGATGCCACCACCATGGCCAGCACGTCACCGAGGTAGCTGGTGCGGCCACCGACGGGAATAAAAACCGGCCAGTCCTGATGAATGATCCCGACGCGAAACACACCCGGAACGTCAGCTGCGGTGAGGACCCGCTCGACACCGTCGACCGCTTCGGCCGCGGCAGTGTCAATTGAGATGATGTCGGCGCGAGCGTGGTCGGCCAGTTTGAACGCGCCGTGCAGCAAGCCTGGCGGGCGCATGTCGTCGATGAACGGTCGGATCCCAACAGCGAGTTCGCGGCCTTCGTACTTCATGCCCCGGCTACCCACGCCGCCTGGCAGTTTGGGTTCGACCACTTCGCCTGAGGCAAGCATCTCGACAGCATCGAGGATCTTGATGTAGCCCGTGCAGCGGCAGAGGTGGGCACCCAGGTGGCGCGCAGCATCGTCGCGAGTCAGGTCGCTACCCTTTTTGTCGATCAAGGCTTTGGTTCGGACGACGATGCCCGGTGTGCAGAACCCGCACTGCAGTGCGCCACATGCCGCGAACGCTGCCGACATCCGGTCGACCTCGGCCTTGTCCATCCCTTCGAGCGTGGTAATGGTCTTGCCAGCCATCTTTTCGAGATCCATCTGGCACGCGACGCGAGCTTTTCCATCGACGAGGACCGTGCAGCAACCACACTGGCCAGTGGGTGAACAGCCGTCTTTGGGCGAGATGACGTCGAGCTCTTCACGCAAGGCGCTGAGCAGATGGGGATGATCGCTACGAACGGTGACAGGCGTGCCATTGAGGTCGAACGTGGTCATGACTGGTCCTCGTCGATTTCTGTTTCCCTATGGGTTTCAACGGGTGGGGGCAGGGTGGCCCCGCGCTGTGCGGTGATGGCGGTGTAGACCTCGGGGCGTCGGTAGCGCTCGAACTGAAACAGCGTGTCCTTGTAATTCGAACAAAGGTCGAGGTTGATGTCCGCTATGGCGAGCTCATCGCCTGACGATGCTGCCAATGCCACGACGCGACCGGTCGGGGCGATCACACAACTGTCGGCGAGCGACTCGACGCCCTCCTCGGTGCCGCCCTTGGCCACGCCAACCACGAAACAGCCGTTTTGGTAGGCGCCCGCCTGCATCACGAGATGATTGTGATGTGACGCGAGGGCATCTTGGCTGGGGTCAGGGGCGTAGTGCAGCGGGGTGTTGTAGCCAATGAGGATGAGCTCGGCGCCACCGAGCGCGAGGCACCGATAGGTCTCTGGCCACCGCCGATCGTTACAGATGGCCATGCCGACGATGCCTCCGAATGCTCGGAAGGTGGGGAATTCGTCGCCCGGTTCAAAGTATCGCCGCTCGAGGTGTTGAAACTCGCGCCACGGCTCGTGTTCGCGGTGGCCGGGGAGATGCACCTTGCGGTATTTCCCGACGATCCTTCCATCGCGTTCGACCAGGATCTGGGTGTTGTAGCGGTGGCCATCGGGGGTGAGCTCGGCGTAGCCCAGACAGAAACCCACACCGTGGTCTCTGGCGGCGTCAAAGAGCGGCTGTGTTGCCGGTCCTGGCATCTCGGTTTCGTAGAAGCTGTCGAGATCAAGGTCGTCTTCGTCCTCGCAATACCAGCGGGGGAAGAACGTGGTCAGCGCGAGCTCGGGATAGACCACCAGCTCGACCTGGGCTGATGCAGCTTGTTCCATCAGTGCCACCAGGCGAGCCACGACGCTGTCACGGCCCTCGTTGCGTGCGATGGGTCCGAGCTGGGCCGCGGCGATGCGTAACCGGCGACCTCCGCTGGTCTGCAGGGGTCCTCCAGCAGCAGCGTCGGGGTCAAGGGTGGCGTCGGTCATGGAGTTCCTCCGGCCAGCGTCATCACGGTGTGGAGCAAGACGTTGGCTCCGGCCTCGATATCTGCTGGGTCGGTGTGCTCGGCGGGGTTGTGTGAGATGCCATCTCGGCTTGGGGTGAACACCATGCCGGTGGGGCAGACCCTTGCCATCATCTGGGCGTCGTGTCCGGCACCCGAGGGCATGCGGTTTACCGAGTGGCCAAGGGCGGCGGCGGTGTCAGCCACGAGATCTACCACTGTGCTGTTGAACACGACGGGTTCGAACCGGGCCAGGACCCGCGGGGTGATGGTGACACCTTGAGCGCCCCCGAGTTGGTCACAAAATATCTCTAGCCGGCGCTCGGCTTCTTTGAGGATGGTCTCGTCGGTGTTGCGAAGGTCCACGGTGACGGTGGCTTGTGCGGCCACAACATTGACGAGGTTCGGGTGGAGGTCGATCTTGCCGACCGTAGCCACTTGGCAGCCACCGAGTTCGGTGGCCAGGTCTCGGACAAAGGTGGTCACACATGCAGCCGCGTAGCCCGCGTCGCGTCGGTGGTTCATCGGGGTCGTGCCGGCATGGTTGGACTGACCCACGATGGTTAGTTCGGTCCAGCTGATCCCCTGAACACTTTCGACCGCGCCGATCGTGATGCCTTCGGCTTCGAGAACCGGTCCCTGTTCGACATGAAGCTCGACGAACGCGTGGGGTACTGGCCCAGGGAGAGGCGCGAGCCCCTGGTAACCAATGCGATCGAGCTCGGCGCCGACAATGGCGCCGTCGATGCCCTCGATATCGAGCGCATCCTCGAGCCGCAAGCCGCCCACGTAGACGAGGCTGCCCAACATGTCAGGAGGGAACCGAGCTCCTTCTTCGTCGGTGAAGAAGGCAACGGCGATAGGGCGCTCTGGAGAGATGCCGGCTTCTGTCAGGGTCTCGATGAGTTCCAGCCCAGCCAATACGCCGAGGTTGCCGTCGTAGCGCCCCCCGGTCCGGACCGTGTCGATGTGTGAACCAGTCATAACCGGATCCAACGACCGGTCGGTGCTGGGACCTGACCACGTCGCCACGACGTTTCCGATGCCATCGATGGTGACGTCCATCGCCAACTCGCGCATCCAGGTGACCACCAAGTCCCGGCCCGCTTTGTCTTCGTCGGTAAGCGCGAGTCTGGCGCAACCGTCCGTGCCCTCGATGGCTCCGATCGCTGCCAACTCGGCCAGGCGTTCAAGCAAACGGGGTCCGTTGATCCGAAGGTCGTTCACGATCTGGGAATTCTACATTTTGTTGAAGGTCACGGTGTAGCTGTCGTCGTTCGGCCGCTTGCCTGGAATAGATCCACACCAACGGCTTGGCTCCTTTAGGGCCAGATGCCGCGCTGTTCGTAGACCGCGTGGAGGCGCCGGAGCGCCACGACATAACAGGCCTCGCGCCGAGTGCACCCGAATTCGAGCTGGACCGCAGCCATCTTGTCGGCGGCTGTCCAGATCTTGTCCATCAAACCACGATCGACAGTGTCGAGGCTCCACTGCTCGGCTGTGCGGTTCTGGAGCCACTCGAAGTAGGAGACGACTACGCCCCCGGCGTTGATCAAGACATCAGGCAACACTTCGATGCCCCGCTCGCGCAGGATCTCGTCGGCTGCCGGAGTGGTTGGGCCATTCGCGGCCTCCACGACCACCTTTGCCTGCAGTCGATGGGCGACGTCAGCTGTGATCTGTGCTTCCAGAGCCGCCGGGCAGCAGAGGTCGACCGGGATGTCCCAGAATTCGTTCGCGGTGATCTCGGTGGCCTTTGGATAGCCGGCAACGCCGCCGTTGTCTTCCACCCAGTGGGACAGGTCGAATGCATCGATGCCCTCGTCCGCCACGATCGCCCCGGTGTGATCTGAGACGGTCTTGATGAGAACCCCATGCACGCCGAGCAGTCGGCCGAGGTTGCCGCCGACGTTGCCCCAGCCTTGGATCGAGGCACTCATCCCGCCCAGGTTGTAGCCGTGCCCATCGACCCAGTGCTGTAGGCCAAACACGGCGCCTTGGCCGGTTGCTTTTTCGCGGCCCAGCGAGCCGCCGCATTCCACGGACTTGCCGGTCACGACTCGCTTGGCCGCTGTGGAGTCGTTGGTGGACGCTGCGTAGGTGTCCATCATCCAGACCATCGTCTGCGCGTTGGTTTCCATGTCCGGCGCTGGAACATCGATCTCGGGGCCGATGTTTGACCCGATGGCGTAGGTGAACCGGCGCGTGATCCGTGCAAGTTCAGTGGTGGAGAGCGCCCGGGGGTCACAGGCAACCCCTCCCTTTCCGCCGCCGAACGGGACGTCGCACAGCGCCGTCTTCCACGTCATCCACGCGGCGAGCGCCTTGACCTCGTCGAGGTTGACCGAGGGGTGATACCGCATCCCGCCCTTGTAGGGACCCAGTGTGTTGTTGTGCTGTATCCGGTACCCGCGGAACACCTCTTAGGTGCCGTCGTCCATCTTCACGGGGAAGTTGACGATGATCTCGTTCTTGGGTTGGGACAGCAGCCCGCGGTAGGTCTCGTCCAGATCGATCAGGTCAGCGGCTCGGTGGAACTGAGCCATCGCAGTCGAGAACAGCCCATCATGGCGTTGTTCGTTCATTGCTGTTCCGATCGGCAGACTGTGCGTCAGAGTGAAGTGTCCCGCACGTACACGTAGTGCCTGAAGTGGTGGTTTCGGCTCCAATTCGCCCTGCCTCGACCGGACGCTAGGCGAGCGCCGCGGCCAGACCTGCCCGGACCCGGCTGGGGGTGAGGGGGAAGCTGTCGAACCAGACACCTGTTGCATCGTGCACTGCTGCGGCGATCGCAGGTGCGTAAGGCATGAAGGGCATCTCTGCCATGCCCCGCACGCCGAAAGGGCCCTGAGGATCGGGGATCTCCAAGAGCACCGAACGGACTTGTTCGGGGATGTCCCCGATACCGGGAATCAGATAGCCGCTGAATCGTGGATTCAGGACGCGACCA
>CAWKYX010000027.1:0-22029 GCA_963854265.1 Acidimicrobiia bacterium | reverse complement strand
CAATACGCCACCGCCAGCTACCCTCGACATCGACCAGCACCGTCGCCCCCACCCCGACGAACGCATTGATCAATCAACGCGACCCCGCGATCTTTCCTGTCCCTATGTGTGTCCCACGAACACCCCCAGCGACGTGGTTTCCGGGAAGGCAATTCGTCCCCGCCCTTACCGAACTCGCATCGGTCCCCCACGACACATCAGAGACAGCTACTGAGTCCAAGTCCGCCAGGAGCCGGGTGCACACCATCCGTTTCTGAATCCTCGCGGCAGGTAACCCGTCTTCCACCGCGTTCCGAAATCGACGAAATCCGTTCCGAACCGACCGTCACCACCCCGCCCGACCAGGCCCTTCAGGGTTTCCTACCGGCCCGACGAGGGCGAGGGCTTGGTGACCAAAGGGTATCGGCGCTGTCGGCGACGACTGCCGATTTGTACCTCCCCGTTCGGGGTGGGGTCTCTGTTTCGAGGGTTTCGACCTCCTACGCTTCTGATGATGGGCGTGGCGAGAACGACCCCCCGGTGGCGCGTGCGCGCGTTCGCCGCGCTGCTCACGGTCGCAACAGCGGCTGTGGGTTGTTCTGCGTCCTCTGACGTCGGCATCCCCGAGATTCTCCCGGCGCGCGCGTCGCCCGGCCCGGTCGCTACGGGCTCTTCCAACGACGGCGCTCCTTCGCCGACGTCCCCTGCGGTCACGGCTGCAGAGATCGCGGCCACGCCGACGCCACTGCCGACACCGACGCCACTGCCGACACCGACACCACTGCCGACACCGACACCGACGCCCGAGCCGTTGCTATCAACGGAGGTGTTGCGGACCTCGGTAGACCGGAACTTCGCGACACTCGACGATCTTGGGGTGCAGTATTCGTTCGCGGTTTTTGTCGAGGGATCGGGATACGTCGATGAACGCTCGCCGCACAAGCAGTTGTTGCCGGCCTCGAACCAGAAGATCATGACGGCCATCGGTGCCCTTGAGCTGTTGGATCCAACGTTCAGGTTCGCTACCCATCTCCTGCTCGATGACGATGACAACGTGTTCGTCGTAGGTGGCGGAGACCCGACGCTCCGCCAGGGTGACGTCGTGGCATTCGCTGCTGCATTGAAGGCCCGTCTCGCTGCTCGGAACGGCGACGATGTGGCCCCGGTGATCAATGACGTGGTGGTTGACCCGTCCTACTTCCCCGACACGCGGATTGGGCCCGGATGGCCCGAGCGCTATCTGCCTGTCGATGTCGGCCCGATGTCGGGCCTCATGATCGATGACAATCAGCACCGCGGCGACGACGCGTACCTCGCCGATCCCGATCTCGGCAACGCGCAGCTCATTGCACAACTGTTCAGCCAAGCGGGTATCGGCATTCGAGGCCAGGCGCGGGTCGGATCGCCGACCAGCTCAGCAGTTCACGTTGCCCGCCAGACGTCGCCCTCGGCACGCACCATGGTGGACATCATCTTGGGGCGCAGCGACAATGAGATTGCCGAGGCGCTGGTTCGCCAAATTGGGCTTGAGCACGTGGGCCTCGGCGAGATCGACGCCGGGAAAGCCGTGATTTATGACCACATAGCGGGGCTCGGACTGGACCTGGGCAACGCTGGTGGCGATGGCTCGGGGTTGTCCCGCTTCAATCGGCTGGCGGCTCACGAGTTGGTGGAGGCTCTGAGGCTCGCGCAGAGACAGCCGTGGTGGCCAACGCTGCTGGCTGGACTATCCGATGCCGGCACCGACGGAACGCTCGCTGCTCGATTCGGGCCCGATGTTCAGTTGGATCTCGCGGCCGGCAACACCAACGATGTTGCAGAGGATGAGCCGCTGCCCGATAGCGCCGAACCCACGGTCACTGCGCTTGGTGAGATCGTTGCGCGCACCTCGATCGGGAACGTCCGCGCAAAGACTGGCACCTTGTTCGATGTCATCGCCCTGACCGGCGTTCTCACCACCGTGGACGGTGCGGAAGTGCTGTTCAGTTTCGTTATCAACGGCGATGAAGCAGAGAAGGCGGTCGCCGTCATGGACCAGATCGTGGTCAGCTACGTGAGTGCAACGCTGGCACAACTGACCTCGGCCCGTTAACCCTTAGGAGCCAAGCCGCACAATTGCTACCTGTCGACTGAGCTCCTCAGCCAGGTCGACGACTTGGCGAACAAACGACGGAGATTGGTCAGACAGTCCGGGCAGCGTTGATCCCGATGCCCACGGCCACCACGATCGTGAGCGCCCCGATGAACCGCGTGGCCCAGATGGCCACAGGCTCTGGCAGGCGTCGGGCGACGAGCAGCGCCAGTGTTGCTCCCATGGCGATGATGACCGAGACCACACCTGCTGCCGCGCCGCCATCACCGTTAGCGGCCATCGCTGCGAACACCGGTCCCGGCGTCAACAACATCGTCAGCCCCAGCGTGACCCGCGCCGACGAGTGGTCGTCGAGGCTCTCGACAGGTGACGTCGGAGCGATCATCCATACGGCTCCCGTCAACCCAATCAGCAGGGCGGCTGCCAGCCGGAAGGTGGGCGTCGTCAGGTCAGCCAGGTCGAGCAGGGGAGCCGTTAAGAGCCCCAAGGTCACCAAGGCAAGGATTGCTGCGCCCACGATGGTCGACACCTCGCGTCGCCATGATGACGCGGTGCGGTCCGGCCAAGCCACCGCCCGTGAAACTCCGACCGGGTTCACGACCACAAGGAGACTCAACACTGCTGCTACCCAACCGTTCATGATGGATCTTCCTCGCGTAGGAGACGTTCAGTGAAGATGAGCCCGCTCAACGTGTGTTGTTGGCCGTCGACTCGTGTCACACCGTCGACGAAGAAGCCGCCGTCGACTTCGATGGCGCCCGTACCGGTCTGTTGTTTTGCGATCATGCGACCTGCTCCGCACTGGAGCCGATCGCCAAGATCATTGGTGAGGTCCCCAAAGCGCTCGTCGGCCAGAGCGAGCTTGCGCATCATTGCTATTCCCTCGAGCCATGTGCCCTGGCCGGCGGCGATGGACTCAGGTGCGTGGACCAGTCCGTCGATCCCACCGTTGCGTTGTGATTCCCAACGTACGGCGATGCCCCACTGGCCGGCCAAGAGCCGCGCGTAGTCCATGTGGTGATCGGCGAGTCCCCACTCGGCCATCTCCGCGAGGCTGTACGCCGCCCACTGGTCTGCCCACGGTCGAGGCCAGACATCTTCGTCCTCGTCACGGTCGGTGGCCATGTACTCGAGCGTCGTCCAGGCCGGGTCGTCCCAACCCTCGGTTGGCCACGTGTTGTGCAACAGTGCGATCGCCCAAAGCGCCTCGCCGGTGGCGAACAGTGAGGTCTCGCCCGCAACGGGCGCCTCTTCGACCGGGCTCCAGAAGCTCAACATGGAGCCATTCGATCGTTGCTGACCGACTATGAAGCGGCCCAGTGATCGGAGGAGGTCGTCGTACTGGGTGTCGCCGGTGGCTTGGCGGCGGTGCACCAGCCCCACTGCAGTCAGCGCTGCGGTTCCCAACTTGGCGCGCGATGTGGGTCCTGGAGCTATCGCAGTGACGTTGCCATCGCCTACCTGTTGATCGAGCAGCCAGACCAACCCTTCATCGGCTGCGGCCAGATACTGCTCCTCGCCCGCCAGCACGAACTGATACAGCGACATGGTGGTGCCGGCATGGCGCACCAGGTTGTATGGCGCTGAGGATGGGCCTGCGATGTCGAGGTCCCAGTCGTACAGATACCGGCCGTCGAGCTTTTGGTTGTTGATGATCCAGTCAGCGGCAGCTATGGACGCGTCGTGGGTGCTCGCGACAGTGACAGCTGGACAGACCTCGGGTGCGAGGACTGTAAGTCGGGCGCCCACGAGGGTGAGGCCCCAGATGATCACCCAGGTGACGACGCGCTTGGACACCGGCGAGAATGTAGGCCCTCAGCCGGCTCAGGGCGAACCCGGCCCGCCGTTTTCGGTCGACTTGATTCAGACGCCGGAAGCGGTTGCGCTTGAGTCCTGGTCGAAGAGCATTGGGCTCGCGCCTGTTTCTACAGGCAGCGGCGACACGTTGTGGTCGAGTTCGTCGGCAGCGGTGCTGAGGCCGGCTCCAACACTTGTCGCGTCGATGATGGGGTTTGCCCCGAAGCTGGCCTCGGTGAAAGAGCGGTCGAGGACGGGTGGTTCGTTCTCGCCGCCGTTGAGCCAACGCTCGAAATCCTCGGCGGGCAGCGGCCGAGAATGGAAGTACCCCTGAGAGAACTCGCAGCCCAGCCGGCGGAGCTCTCGGAGCTGGAGCTCGTTTTCGACACCCTCTGCGACGATTTCGAGACTCAACGCGTTCGCGAGTCCAATGATGCCGGTGACCAGCGCCGTATCCTCGTTGAGGATCCCGAGGCCATCGATGAATGCCTTGTCGATCTTGAGTGCCCGGGCCAGGAGCTGTTTCAAATACGCGAGCGACGAGTAGCCCGTGCCGAAGTCGTCGATAGCGATACGGATGCCAAGATGGCGTAGTCGCTCGAGGGTGGCCATGGTCTCGTTGGCGTCGGTCATCAGCGTGCTTTCGGTGACCTCCAGCGTGAGGCGGCCAGGGTCGAAGCTATGGTGGCTGAGCGCAGCGTGGATTCGGCTCTCAAGCTCGGTGTCACTGAGCTGGAGCCCGGACAGGTTGACGCTGATGCCGAGTGCGCGTCGGGTCACCCGTTGGCTGTTCCAGGCCGCGGCCTGTGCAATGGCGGTCTCGAGCACCCATGCGCCCAGCGGCACGATGAGGCCCGTCTGTTCCGCGACGGGGATGAATTCATCAGGCGGGACCAGCCCGCGTTCGGGATGCATCCAGCGCACGAGAGCCTCGGACCCCACGCAGCGGCCACGGATGACGTCCATAATCGGCTGGTAGTGGAGAACGAACTCTTCTCGCTCGAGTGCCTGGCGAAGATCGGATTCGATCTCCATGCTAGCCGTGGCGCGATGTTCGAGCGACTCGTCGTAGATCGCGACGCGATCCTTGCCCTTGTCCTTAGCCTCATACATCGCGATGTCGGCGGCCTTGAGCATGGCATCGGGCCGCATGGCATCGGCATCGGTAGCCGAAGTAACACCTGCGCTCACGGTGACCTGGAACTCCTTGCCTCCGAGCTCGACCGGGTCGGCAAACGCGAGGCCCAGCATGGAGATCAGTTCCTGGGGGTGGTCGTCGCCACTTCCCAAGCAGCCAATAACGAACTCGTCGCCGCCGAAGCGAGCGACCATGCCATGGTCGCCTATGGCGTGGTCGAGCCGCTGGGCGATGGTCTGCAGCACGATGTCGCCTTGGTCGTGGCCAAGCGCATCGTTGATGGTCTTGAAGTTGTCCAAGTCCAAGAACGCGACCACCAAAGTGCGTCCGTCACTGCTTTCTGCGAGGGTTCTGAGGTGTTCGGAGAAGGTGTCACGGTTCGCAAGTCCGGTGAGGGTATCGACCGCTGACAACCCCGCCAGCGCCTCTTCGTGTTCTTGCTGGTGGGCGAGATCGTGGAGCGCCATGATCACGGAGGGTTCTGGGTCGCGAATCAACGTCGTCGTCGCTTCGAGCATGACGTCGGCACCGCGGGCGCTGCGCATGGTGAGACGTACCGAGGATGGGACGGCCGAGGTCGACGCGAGGTGGCCGGACAACGTGGCCATGGAGTCATCGCAGGCGAGTGAGCGGATGTCGGTGTCGGCGAGTTGGTCGGGCCGGTATCCCAGGAGCCGTTGGGTAGCAGGGTTTGCGTATTGGATGCGAAGCTCGCGATCAATGCGAATCACGCCCTCGCCCAGTGCCTGGAGAATGCCCACGTGTTCGGGCTCGACTAGCGGTGCACTGACAGAACGTGCGGTGACCATCACGAACGCTTGGCCATTCGTCGGGGCAATCGGTAGTAGCGACACTAGCGCTTCTCTGGAACCAACCAGGTGCTCGGGGCCGTCAGGAATGGCCGAGATGTGGTCGGGGAGGCCGTCGGCAATCCGTCGTTCGATCGTCGCGACGAGCTCGCTCGACATGCAGCTGCCCGGCGTCCGTCGGATGAGATCGCGTATAGGGGTCCCACACATGTCAGACCAGAGTTCGTTGCCGCCCACGATCGACAGTTGATCGTGGGCAAAACGGAGGATGACACACGCGTCGAGGGAGGCCCCCAGCAAGCTGGGGAGGTGATCCGCCGGGATGGTGTGCTGCGGGGGTTCGTTCGAGCTCACGGACGGCCAATCGGCGCCACAAGTGGTGAGTTGAGGTCCCTACCCGTCTGAGCCCCGTTACTGGAGCGAAAGGCCCAGAAGCGTCCAGATGCCAGGGCCACCAAGAAGGTCGCCGGATTCGCTTGATCCTGGCAAGTTCTTGCTCTGGTACCAGTTTGTTGTGCCGGACGGGCCGTTCGGTCCGCCGAGGACGACGATCACCCGACCCGCTTTGGCTCGAGACCTGATGCCTTCGCCGGGCACGCCGATGGCCAAGTCCTCACAGCCATCGCCGTTCGTGTCGCCGGCGGCAAGGGTCGTCCCCAACGCGTCACCGACCTCGTCCTTGCCGGGGAGGCCGCCACGAGTTTGAAACAACGAAGCCAGCGAGGTCCCCAGGCCCGAGGGAGAGCCGGCCATAATTCCGACCCAGCCGGTGTTTTTGATTCCAGCGATCGATTCGCCTGGGGCGCCTACCGCGAGATCGTCGACACCATCGCAGTTGAGATCAATGGCTACAAGCGCCGCGCCGACGTTGTCGTCGGCTTCGATGGTTTCGCCGAGGCCGCCTTCGCTCTGGAAGTGCACCGTTCCAATGATGAGACCTTCGGGTGATCCGAACGAGACGCTCACCGCACCGGCGTCATTGCCGCCGCCGAGATCTTCCCGAGGTGCTCCAACCGCGAGGTCATCGCAGTCATCGTCATTGAAGTTGCCCGCAGCCAGAGCGGTGCCTACTCGGTCGCCTGATTCGAGATTGCCGGCGATGCCTTCGGATTGATACAGCGTGACGGGGTCGTGACGGAGCCCGTCGGCACCACCGAAGATCAGGCTGACGGCGCCAGCGTTGTTTTTACCATCGATCGATTCGCCCGGCACCCCGATCGCCAGGTCGTCGTGGCCGTCACAGTTGAAGTCGCCAGCGGCAAGCGCGGCGCCGACGAAATCAGAAGCCTCGGTGAACCCCGCGAGTCCGCCATCTTGATAGAGGAGGGGCTCGGATGCTGATTCGGCACTGAAGCCGTTCGGTGAGCCGTACAACACCATCACCGCGCCGGTGTTGACCAGGGAGCCGACATCTTCGCCGGGGGCACCAATGGCGAGGTCATCGCAGCCATCGTTGTTGAAGTCGCCGACAGCCAATGCTGATCCGGTCAGATCGCCCGCTTCGAGCGGACCAGGAAGGCCCCACTTGCCTTGGTAGATCATCGTGGCCCGGTTGTTGACGTCCTTGCCGCCGCCGTAGCTGACCGAGACAGCGCCGGCATCGACCAGTCCCCCCAGATCTTCGCCGGGGGCACCGATCGCGAGGTCGTCCTTGTCGTCGCAGTCGAAGTCGCCGGCCGCGACCGCTGCGCCCAACATGTCTCCGGCTTCGGCCTTGCCTTTGAGCGTCTTGCCTTGCCGGAGCGCTTCGGTATCGCCCAGACCAGTGGTATTGCCATAGACCACCGCAGCGGTGCCGGCGTCCTCTTTCGCTCGGATGTTCTCGCCTGCGATTCCAATCGCGAGGTCGGCAAATCCGTCGCCATCGAAGTCACCCATCGCCAGGCCGACCGAACCGCCGGGGCTTGGGTCCAGGGGCGGCGGGGGTGGGGGAGGAGTTGCCGTGATCCCACCCAGACACTCGTAGCCATCGTTGCGGAGCAGCGTGCCCCACGGGAGCTCCTGCCAATCCGTCTTGCCCAAGATGTCGGGGTATTGCACAGCGGTGTCGCCGTGGCAGGCGAGCATGGGTCCGAAGAAGATGCGTTGGGTGATGCTGATCGGTTGCGCGATCTCGTCGTAGTGGAGATGCGCTCTTCCGTTGCCGCTGGTGCCACTGTTGCCTGCGTAACCAATGAGTTGGCCGCCGGTGATCGGGTCGCCGATCTCGAACTCCGAGCCGAATGAGGCCAAGTGGATATACCGGCTGAAATGATCGCCGTGGTCGACTGCGACGTAGTTTCCTGCGGCGTTGTTGCAACTGCCGTCGCCGCCGTTGGGATCGCAGTCTCCCTCGATCCAACCCACAACACCCGGGCCGGCCGCGTAGATCGGCATGCCGAAGTCCATGTTGATGTCGATGGCCCAGCCGTTGTGATGGGTCCTGCAGAACGTGCTGCCCGAGCCAAGCGCAGCGGTGCAGCCCATGGGGACTTCGCCGACGAAGGGGATCCAGTCTGAGTGGGCCTCAGGTTCCTGCGCGGCCACCGGAGACACCGCGGCAGGGGCCGCGGCCAGTGCCACGGACGCAACGACAACAGCAAAGATGGCGATCGACGCGGATCGCTGTCTCGGGGCGGTTCGGCTTGGAGATGTCATCCTCATGGGGGTCCCCTCGCAAAATGGGCCGCAGCGGTTGCCGGAGCCATTTGATCTGACCATCGGCATTGTCGCTGGGACCTGAAGGCTGCTCTGACCTCAGGGCTGCTCTGACCTTCAGGTGGTGTCGGGCTCGTTGTGTTGCGGACCGATGAGGTTCGCAACACAATCGTAATGTCAAGACCGTAGTGGGCCCGGGGCCAGAAAGCGAAGCGGCCCAGCGTTGCCGAAATTCGGAAGATTGCGCCCGCACCAGGTCGCTTCGGTTCCGAATTTCGGATCACATGTTTGATGGATGTCGATGTTTGGTGGATATCAATGTTTGACGGATGTCGATGTTTGGTGGATATCAATGTTTGACGGATATGAAGTCAGCCAATGTCCCGGTAAGCTTCTGCGGTTCAAGATTCCCTGTGTGCGCCAGACCTCGGCGCGTGGAGTTCGTTCGTTATGTCCAAGATCTGTCAGGTCACCGGCCGCAAGCCTGCTTTCGGCAACAACGTGTCCCACTCCAACCGAAAAACGCGCCGTCGTTGGAATCCCAATATCCAACGTCACCGCTTCTGGATTCCCAATGAGAAGCGCTGGGTGACGCTCACCGTCAGTGCCAAGGGTCTCAAGACGATCAACAAGCACGGCATAGAGCGAGTCGTCGCAGACATGCGCAAGCGTGGAGAGAAGGTCTGATGCCATCCGGAAGCGACAAGCGACCCAATATCAAGCTCAAGTCCACAGCGGGCACCGGCTACACGTACGTCACCAACAAGAACAAGGTGAACAACCGCGAGCGCATCGAGCTCAAGAAGTACGACCCCGTGGTACGCAAGCACGTCATCTTCAAAGAAGAGAAGTAACGGGGCCCTCGGCTCTGGCTGAGGGGTCGTGACATGACAACGTTGAGCATCGATCAACAGCGTGAAGAGCTCAGCTCGGCACTGCTCGAAGAAGATGTAACCGAAGCGCTCTGGTGTTTTGTGGATTCCGGTCTGGCCGATGTGGTGGTCCCGGAACTTCCGGGTTTGCGGCTCGAACAGGACCCGATCCACAAGCACAAAGATGTGCTCACCCACACTATTGCGGTCACGTCGAAGACCCCGATCGATCTCAAGATCCGTCTGGCCGCGCTCTTCCACGACATCGGCAAGCCTCAGACGCGTTCGTTCGAGCACGGCGGCGTCACCTTTCGTCATCACGAGTCCGTTGGCGCAAAGATGACCAAGAAGCGCCTGCGTGCGCTCGAGTACCCCACAGACGTCGTGAAGGACGTTGCCGAGTTGGTGCGCCTGTCTGGCCGCTTCAAGGGGTACGCGGATGGATGGGGCGACTCGGCCGTTCGGCGATACGCCCGTGACGCAGGCCCTCTCCTGGGGTCACTTAACGTGTTGGTCCGTTGCGACTGCACGACACGGAACAACCGAAAACGCATCGAGCTTCATCATCACGTCGACGAGCTGGAAGGTCGCATCGCCGAGCTGGCCGAAGCCGACCGCCAGGCCGCCGAGCGCCCGTTGCTCGACGGCCAGGCCGTCATGGATCTCCTCGGGCTTGAGCCCGGCCCCCCGGTTGGCAAGGCCATGGCTTTCCTGCTTGCGCTCAAACGCGAAGAGCCCGGCCTTGACGGTGAAGCCACCGTCGCCCGGCTCGAGCGCTGGCACGACGTCCAGACCTGAGCGCACGCGCTCGGCCCGTCCGGCGAAGGCGCCGCGCCCCCGTCGGGAACTGCGAGACCATCCGCCCCAACGGACTCGGCGATGGTGAGGATCCACGAGAAGTTTTCAGCGGTGCCGGTGTACCGGATCTCGACGAGCGACGCGGTGGTGGCATCGTCTTTGACCGTGAACACGAGGCGTTCGCCGATCTGATAAGCGGTCTCGCGATCCGATGCTTCACCGACGGCGCGGGGGCGTGAAATCGGTCCCAGCGCTAGTGCGGGGCGGAACGCCTCGTGAGCGGCAGTCGGAGACACAAGTGGCGGAAGAATGCGGGCCAAGTGGCTCATGTGCAGCGAACAACCGCCGATGAACTACCTATGAGTCGACGCTTCTTCACGTGCCTCTCGGGGCCCTGGTCGCCATCGCCGTTGTTTTCGCAATCGGACCGGCAGTCGCCAGCGCTCAAGGAGCCATCGCGGTCCCACAGGGATCGAACTTCACGGTTGAGAACGGCACGGAATGTGCCGCAAATGCAGACGTGGTCATCTCCTACGCGTCGCCGGCCCGCGACGCGGTCCGCGTTGGCACGACGATCAGCGACGGCGCCGGCCACTTCTCGACCGACATCAGGCTCCCTGACAATGTCGCCCTTGGCTCCGGGACCGTCAGCGTCGACTGTGGGATCGCCGACGCCGTGTTGTTGTACGACATCGAGGTCGTTGCCTCGACCAGTGCGGACCTCCTGAGTTATGTGCCTTATCTCCTTGGGGCGGTCGCGGAGCTTGCTGTGCTTGGCATCATTGGAGTCCGGATCGCCGGAGCCAAAGAACGCAAAGCAAAGGCGGCTGCCACGCCAGCCGAGCTTCCTGAACCCGAATCCGTTGTACCGGTACCTGTGCCCCAAGATGACGAGGACGACCCCGACTACTGGTTCTGGGATGCCAAGACTGAGCGGGGCCTGGTAAAACGCCTCGCCTGCTTGTCAGAACAGACGTTCTTTCTCCACGAGGTCCCCGCGGCTGCGTTCACCGCGCTGCTGGAGAACATCGCGACTGTTGGTCCCGAGGCAGCGCTCGAAACAGCGTTCTTCCTGGTCGCCGGCATGTTCGGCAACATCTTGAATCTGCGCCACTTGGCGATGTTGATCGGCGAGGATCGGGCTGTCTATGGGGTGCAGGCTCGAGGGCTGCGCGGCGACGAAGATCCTCACGACCGGTTCGAAGAGATGGCTACGGCGTACCTTGAAGAGATCCGAGAGATCCAGCCCGAGGGGCCCTACTACCTGGGTGGGTTCTCCGGCGGTGGCATCACGGCATATGAGATGGCCCAGCAGCTGCAAGCTGCCGGCGAAGAAGTCGCCATGATCGTGATGCTGGACACGCCCGTGCCGGGCCTCGGCGGCGAACTGACCAAGGCCGACAAGGTGCTGATGCAGGTTCAGCGTATGCAGCGCATGAAGCACAACTGGGTCCGCTGGTACGTGAAGGGCAAGCTCGACTTCCACAACAACGCGCGAGAAATCGAATCGGCCGAGGCCCATGAGGATGAGTTCCGCACCGAGGCAATCACCGATGCCTTCATGCGAGCTGTTGAGTCCTATACGGCAGAGCCGTACACGGGCGACATCCACATCTATCGACCGAGGCTCAATGAGGAGTTCAAGGTCACGGGCGCCCGCTATATCGACCACCAGTTCAACTTCCAGGTGGCCGACAACGGTTGGACCCCTTACGTCGGTGACTTGACCGTCCGCGAGGTCCCGGGCGACCACGACTCGATGGTGCTCGAGCCGAACGTGCGCGTTCTTGCATCGCACGTGATCGCGGATATCGCCGCGGTCGAAGCTGCGGCGAGCATCCAGTCTTCTCAACACTCAGCGGCTTCTGAATCAGCCTGAGCGAGCCCAGACTGATCGGGGTGCTATGCGTTTACGTCCACGACAGCGCGGCCGCGGATTTGGCCTTGCAAGATCCGGTCGGCGACGTCCATCGAGTCACTGAGCCCAACGACTTCGGTCATTGACGCGAGCTTGGATGCGTCGACATCGGTGCCGAGCCGATCCCAGGCCAGCTTGCGGCGTTCGTAGGGCTCGTACACCGAGTTGATCCCGGCCAGGATCACGCCACGCAGAATGAAGGGCATGACTGTCGATGGCAGGTCGACGCCCTGTGCAAGACCGCAGGCCGTCACGCAACCATGCTCTTTGGTTTGCGCAATGACGTTGGCCAAGGTGTGGCTGCCCACAGCGTCGACTGCTCCGGCCCAGCGGGTGCGTTGCAGCGGACGGGGGTTGGCTTCGCTCAGCTCGGCGCGGTCGATGATCTCATTGGCGCCCAGATCGGTGAGATAGTCGGCTTCGGCTGGACGGCCCGTTGACGCAACAACTTCATACCCGAGCTTGGCGAGGATTGCGACAGCGGTGGAACCAACGCCACCAGATGCGCCGGTGACGATGATGGGGCCGTCGTCAGGGGTGACGCCGTGCTCTTCGAGCGAGAGCACGCACAGCATTGCGGTGTAACCAGCGGTGCCGATGGCCATGGCCTGCTCGGTGGTGAACGCGTCGGGGAGCGGCACCAGCCATTCGGCGTCGAGACGAGCCTTTTGTGCCAGGCCACCCCAATGGCTTTCGCCTACTTCCCAGCCGTTGAGCACGACCTTGTCGCCGACCGAATAGGTGTCGGACTGGCTGGCGCTCACCGTGCCTGCCAGGTCGATTCCCGGGATCATCGGATATGTGCGGACTACCCCAGGTCGGCCCATGATTGCGAGGCCGTCCTTGTAGTTGACCGTGGAGTACTCGACGTCGATGGTCACTGCCCGGTCTGGGAGGGAACTCTCGTCGAGTTCGGTGAGGGAGGCGTCGACCTTTTTGTCGTCGTCTTGGGTGAGGTAGATGGCGTTGAACACGGCGCCGAGGTTAGTGGTCTTCGTGCGCGTCGCGTGCAACCTCGGTGATGCCGGTGTGGTCGGGCTCGTATAGATCGGGCTCGAGGTAGATGATCCTGGCGATGGGTTCGGCGTCGCGAATTGCTCGCTCGGCCCCGTCGATCGCATCGGCCAGCTCGGACATGGACATGCCTGCGGTGAACTGCACCTTCGCAGCAACGAGGAGCTCTTCGGGCCCCATGTACTGCGTCCGCATGTGGATGAGGCGTTCTACCCCAGGGTGAGCGGCCAAGGTGTTCTCAATTATCGTGAGCTGCTCGGGGAGCGCCCCTTCACCGATCAGCAGGCTCTTCATCTCTATTGCCAGCACAATGGCGATGAGGCCGAGCAGAATACCGATGGTGAGTGTGCCTGCCCCGTCCCATCGGGCATTTCCTGTGACCTCAGCCAAGGTGAGCGCGCCCATTGCGACGACGAGCCCGATCATTGCTCCGAAGTCTTCCAGCAGCACGACGGGGAGTTCGGGGGTACGCGATCGACGAATGAACGCCGGCCAGGAGTGGCTTCCCTTGATCTTCTTGGATTCGATGAAAGCAGTACGGAACGCATTGCCCTCGAGGAGCAACGCGAATACGAGGATGCCGATGGCCCAACCGAGTGAGTCGATCTCGTGGGGGTGTCGGATCTTCTGGATTCCTTCCCAGATCGCATAGAGCGATCCGAGCGAGAAGAGCACGAGGGAGACGACGAACGCCCAGAAATAGCGCTCGCGGCCGTAGCCGAACGGGTGGTCCTCGGTGGCGCTTTGCTGTGCGCGCTTGTTGCCAAAGATCAGGAGCGCCTGGTTGCCGGTGTCGGCACTGGAGTGAACAGCCTCGGCGAGCATCGACGAGGAGCCAGTGACCAAGAAACCGATGAACTTTGCAATGGCGATCCCCAGGTTCGCGAAGAATGCCGTGACGATCGCCTTTGTTCCGCCGCCTGCTGCCATTGGTTCTCCTGTCGGGCCGGCGTTCTCGTCAACGCTGCGTTGTTCGTCGGTCATCCTATTCCGCTCCGTTCGCGTCGATGCCCACTGTTTTCGAGAACCCCGCGGCGCTCTTGTCCGCGGTCGGCACCGACCTGTGCGAGACCGAGTGGATGACGATCACGTAGGAACGGGTGAACCAGTTCGCCGATGCGACTGGGGACCACCAGTGGATCCATGTCGATCCCGACAAGGCGGCTGATGGGCCCTTTGGTGCGCCCATCGCCCATGGGTACCTCACTCTGGCCCTGACCAACTTGTTCTTGCCACAGTTGTTGGTCGTGGACAACATCTCGATGGGTGTGAACTACGGCGTCAACAAAGTCCGGTTCCCCTCACCGGTGATCGTGGGATCGAGCATCCGGGCAAGCGGCGTTGTTTCGGCAGCAACCGAGGTCGCTGGGGGTGTGCAAGCGGTCGTCACACTGACGGTCGAAATCGAGGGTGGCGCCAAGCCCGCATGTGTGGTCGAGAGCATCAGTCGCTTCTTGGCCTGAAGATCAGCTGGCACTTCGGATGCGGATCAAGCCTGCGCCCGTGCCGTGTAGCGAGTGTGGCCGGCCAGCGAGGCCAGAACCACCGCCATCGCGAGCGCTTGCCAGACCGTGATGCTCTGGTCCAGAAAGATCCAGGCGAGCAAGGCAGCGAAGCCCGGTACGACCAGTTGGAACAGCCCGATCGCGGCCAGCGGCAAACGACCATTGGCGAAGTTGATGAGTCCATGTCCCAACACGACGACGCCCGCCAGACTGGCCATCCGCAGCCACTCCTTGGCATCGGGTGGCACGATGGCCTGACCCGACACCAGCAGGAGGGGTGTGATCACAACGATGGTCCAGAACAGGAGCCCCGTCATGAACACGTCGGTGTCGAGAGATTCTCTGGCTCGCTTCCCGAAGACGAAGTAGCTCGCTGCGGCAAGCATCGACCCTGCGGCCAGGACGTCACCCCCGAAATCGGCCGACCCTGAGCTGTCGGCCGCAATGACCATGAAGACCGACCCGCCGAGGGCGACCCCGATCCACGTAAGGTCGCTCAGCCCGATCCGTTCACCGAACATCACCCGGGCTGCTACCAACAGTGGCAGCGGCTGCATGACCGATATCACCGATGCGTTGGCGACCGATGTGAGCTGCAGTGCACTGAAGAACAGCGCGGTGGCAGCACCGAAGGAGAGGCCGGCCCAAACCGTCAGTCGGAGACACTGCCACGTGAAGCGCCGCCGGGCGATCGCGACTATCGCGAAGGCGAGGCCGGCGAGCCACAACCTCCAGGCCGACGTCGCAAGTGCTTCAAGACTCGCGCCTGCCACAAGGACAGGGGTAGCTGAAGCCGAGAGCATCCCTGTTATAAGCGCCCCGAAGTTGAGGCGGGTAGCGCTGAACCAATTTGGGCGCGTGCGCGGGGGGTCGGCAAAGCGGGTGACGGGGCGAATCGCGGCACCCTACCTGCCACGGTGCTCCGCCGTGGCCGAGGAGGTCGCGGTTGACCGCATGGCCCTATTTGTTTCCACTGGTTGTAGGGGTCGTCATGATGTGTTGCCAAGGCTCGCCCTCGCTTGGCCTGAGGCACCCCGGTACCCTGGCCTCATGGCGAAGCGAAAGCGCAAGGCAAAGGTCTCTGCGGCCCCGATCTCCGATCCGCCGATCCGAGCCGCGATGCAGAGTCCGCGTCGTCGAGTTCCGGCCGACATCGCGCGCCCGCCCTACGCCCTCAGCGGCGACCCGGGCCCTTCGGTGCTGCCGCTGGTCCGGACTGCCGACGAGATCGTGTCGATGCGCAAGGCCGGTGCTTTGGCAGCCGAGGTGCTCTTGCACGTTGGCAAGCACGTCGAGGTCGACATCACGTCGGACAAGCTCGACCAGATCGCGCATGATGAGACGGTGCGCCTCGGGGCCTACCCGAGCCCGTTGAACTACCGGGGGTTCCCCAAGTCAGTTTGTACGTCGATCAACGAGGTCATCTGCCACGGCATCCCCGACAGCCGCCCCCTTCGCGACGGCGACATCGTTAACATCGATGTGACGGTCTTCTTTGGCGGCTTCCACGGAGACACATCGGTCACCTTCCTCGTAGGCGACGTTGACGAGCACTCTCGACATCTCGTCCGCGAGACCCGTGCTGCGATGTACGCCGGAATCGAAACCGTTCGCAATGGCTCTCATGTCAATGACATCGGGCGGGCGATCGAGCAGCACGCACACGCCCATGACCTCAGCGTCGTTCGCGAGTTCATCGGTCACGGGACCGGACCCGAATTCCACAGCGCCCTCGCCATCCCGCATTACTACGACCGTCGCGCAAGCACCGAGATTTTGACCGGCATGAGCTTCACGATCGAGCCAATGCTCAACCTCGGTGGCGCCGATCTCTACGTGTGGGATGACAACTGGACCGCAGTCACTGGTGATGGACGTCGGTCCGCTCAGTTCGAGCACACTCTGGTGTGCACCGACGATGGCCACGAGATCATGACCCAGACCGCTGCCGGCACTATCCCCTCTGAGGTTTTTGCCGAGGCGTAGGGGCCGCGAAGCGGGTCTCGGTCAACTCTGGCTTCGGAGCCACGATGATGGCCGTTGGTGCTCGACACAATCCCGCTTCCAGGGCAGGATTGACCCGACGACAACCCCTCGGGAGAGACGGCAATGTTCAAGACCATTGGCTTACTGAAGCGGCGTCCCGGCATGAGTGTCGAGGAGTTCCGGGAGTACTACGAGAACAACCACCGGGTGATTGGCGAGAAATACCTCAAGGGCAACGCCGAGCGCTATGCGCGGCGGTTTCTGACGCCGTATGCGAACCTCCTCACCGGCGAGGAGGTCGAGCCGGAGTTCGATGTCCTGCTCGAGGTCTGGTACGCCGACCGAGCCGCCTACGACGCCGCGGTCGAGAAGTTGACGACGCCCGAGGCAGCGAAAGAGATCGCCGAGGACGAAGAGAAGCTCTTCGACCGGCCCCGCAATCGGTTCTTTTTCGTCGAAGAATACGAATCAGACCTGACGGCCTAGCGGGCACGAGACCAGACAGACCTTCTGGATTCAGCGAGCGGGTTACCGGAGGGTTGGGCTAGTCCCTGCTGGCCCTGTCGTAGCCCTTCACGATCGCGATGGTGCTCGTGCTGTTGGCGCGACGTATATGGGAGATGGCTTGGTACGCGTCGGAGTCGTACCAAGCTTGCGCTTGTTCGGTGGATTCGAATTCGAGGAGCACCGTACGACCGGCAGGCCATTCGCCCTCGAGCTGCGTCGGGCCGTCGTCGGCCGCCAGTACTCGCCCCCCGAATGGCTTCAGGGTGGGGGAGAAGGCGCGGGAGTACTCATCGAATCCTTCGGGGTCGGTGATCTCGACTTGGGCGAAGAAGTAGGCAGGCACGAGGTGTTCCTCCGGTAGCTGATGGCGACAGATGCGACGCCCTTCTTGTGTTCGTTAGCTGTTGACCCGCTCGATGAGAATGGCCATTCCTTGGCCACCACCCATGCAGAGGGCAAGAATCGCGTAGCGTCCCTCGGTGTCTTCGAGGTGCTGCATGGCGTTCATGGCGAGGCGCACACCGGTCAGTCCGGGCGGGTGACCAACCGAGATTCCGCCGCCATAGAGGTTGTGCACGTCTCGGGGGATGCCGAGGTGGCGCTCGACGTGGAGGTTCACGACGGCGAACGCCTCGTTGACCTCGAAGTAGTCGATGTCAGAGATCTTGAGGCCGGTCCGTTCGAGGAGTTGCTCGACCGCTGGGACCGGGCCATGGCCCATGATGCGCGGTGCGACACCGACAACGGTCCAGTCGACGATCTTCGCCCGGGGCACAATGCCGCCTGACTCCATAGCGGAGCGCTCGCCGACCAGGATGAACCCTGCTCCGTCGGTGACACCCGACGAATTCCCTGCCGTCACGTGACCGCCCTCTTTGAAGGCCGGCCGGAGCCTGGCGAGCTTTTCTGCAGTCGCGTCTGCTCGGGGAGATTCATCGACCTCGAACAAGCGGGTGCCTCGACCGTCGGGCACTTCGATAGGTGCGATCTGTCGCGCAAGGAATCCTGATTCGATCGCGGCGAACGCTAATTCCTGGCTACGGACGGCGTACTCGTCCATGTCCTCGCGGTCATAGCCGTACTCGTCGGTGAGGTTTTCCGCCGTCTCGCCCATGTACTCGAGCGTGAAGGGGTCGCGGTAGCACCAGTCGGCCACGTCGTCGAGCTGCTGGGGCCCTCGTGGGTTGCCCCAGCGGGCAGTCGTGACCACATACGGAGCGCGGCTGAAGTTCTCCCCGCCGCCGGCCAATGCCAGGATGCTTTGGCCCGATTCGATCTGTTGCTGAGCGGACACCATTGCTTGCATGCCAGTTCCGCACGCCCGCGTCACCAAGAGTGCAGCTGCACTCTCGGGGATCCCAGACTTCACTCCGACCACACGGGCTGCGTAGAGCGAGTCCTGCTCGTTCGGGCACGTCGTCCCGAACACCATGTGGTCGACCGTGTCTGGATCGGCGCCGGCCCGCTCCATTGTCGCCTTGGCCGCATGGGCCCCCAGCTCGGTCATGGTGACGTCTCGCAGTGACCCGCCGAAGTTCCCCATCGGGGTCCGCATTCCGCCGGCAAGACAAATCTCTTTGGTCATGGCAGACGAACTTACCGGATGTGCAGCACGACCGCGTCAGGCTGCCCCCGCCTTCGGAGGCCTCGCGAGCCGTCACCTGGCACCGGGTGGTCTTCTACCGCGGGCCTGCCGCAGAACAATTCTGCCAACTGCCCTGCCCGAGTACCACTGAGCAGATCGTTGTCGATCTCGTCATGCCGATTGATTCAGCACTACTTCTGGTGATGGACCCGCGGACGCCTACTCACTGCTCAGTTGCGTTTCTTTCGAGCGGTTGACCAGCGCCTGGCTGGATTAGGTGATTCTCAGACCGCCGTCGATGCCGTAGGCCTCACCGGTGATGATGGAGGATTCGTCGGCTCCAAGAAATGCGACAAGGGCCGCGACTTCTTCGGGCTCTACGTACCGGCCTAGTGGGGTCCGTTCATTCAGCATTTTGGTGTAGTCCGCAGCAGTTTCGACGGCTCCGAGCTCGGCCGACTGGTCTTCGATAGCGCGGACCATGGTGGTATTGACCGCACCGGGGCAGACACAATTCACGCGAATTTGGTCGGCGCCTAGCTCGACCGCTGCGGTCTTGGTCATGCCTACGACCGCGTGCTTGCTGGCCCCATAGCCAATGATCGTTGGCGTCGCCATGAGGCCCGCGCCGGATGCCGTGTTGACGATCGACCCACCGCCGCGCGCAACCATGGCGGGCTTGACGTGGCGCATTCCCAGCCATACGCCCTTCACGTTCACCTGATAGACGTGATCGAATATTGCCTCTTCGTAGTCCTCCAACAGCGCAACGTGTCCCATGACCCCGGCGTTGTTGAACAACACGTCGATCCCGCCAAAGGCTTCAACGCCCTCGGCTACGTAGTTCTGTACGTCGGCTGAGACCGTCACGTCGGCGACGACGCCGTGCGCTCGTCCGCCCGCTGCTTCAACAAGGTCGTTCGTCTCTTGGATCGTGTCGGCGTCCATGTCGACGGTGACGATGGAGGCCCCTTCGGATGCGAATCGGAGAGAAGCCGCTCGTCCGATTCCTCCGCCCGCTCCCGTGACGATCACAACTTTGTCCGTAAACCTTGTCATTTCGATCGTTCCCTTGTTTTGAAGTCATGCCCGCTGTCGGTATTCGGCAATCGCCATTTGGATGAGCCCTGCGGCTCGCTGGGAACGCCGTGGGGCTCATAGTCCGGTCAAACACATGTCCGGTGACTATCGACGCGTAACTGCCATTGCCATCTTGTCATCGATTGGCGGCGGCCGTCGGTGCTACAGGTCGAGGCCCTCGATGACTTGAGCCACGCCGTTGTCCGCGTTGGATGGAGCCTGATGGTCGCTCGCGGCGACGACATCGGGGTGGGCGTTGCCCATCGCGACCCCGGTTCCGGCCCACGACAACATGGAGAGGTCGTTGAGGTGGTCCCCGAAAGCCATGACGTCGTCAGCTTGAATACCCAAGCGCTCGCACAAAAGGGCGAGGGTCGTCGCTTTGTCCACGCCCGCAGCAGTCAACTCCAAGAAGGCGGCCCCCGAGGTTGATCCGGTGACTCCAGCGGGCAGAGCCGGCTTGAGGACCGCCATTGCGGCATCGGGTGTTTTTGCATCGGGGTGTGCCACGAAGAGTTTGGTCGCCGAGCCGCTGCCATCGGGCTCGGGGATGTTTGTGGGCAGGCCGAGCTCGTCGAGCGATTGTGGATGGCCGAGGAAGCCTGGATCAAACCCATAGCCGTCGACGGTTTCCCAGCCCACGCTGACACCGTCAATGGCCGCTCGAAGGTCAGCGATCACGCTACGAGCCAGCGCGGCGTCGATCGGCCTATGCAGCTCGATGCACTCGCGGGCTCGGTCCCAGATCATTGCCCCGTTCGAACACACGACCCAGCCAATCGTGTCGATGCCCTCCAACTTCGGCAGCGCTGTATGGCGGCTCCGGCCCGTGGCTGCCACAACGTGACAACCCGCAGCAGCTGCTGCAGCGAGCGCGTGGCGACTCCGGTGACTCACCCGTCCGTCGGGGCCCAGGAGCGTTCCATCAAGGTCGCTTGCTATCAGGGAGGGTCTCACCGGCGACACGGTAGCTGGCGCTGGGTTGGTCGCCGCGCGCTCTGATCGGGTTGCATGGTGCCATGACCGACGACCCCCTCACCGAACTGATCCTCGTGCGACATGGCGAGTCCGACGTCAATGTCCAGCGCGTCCTGGGAGGCGAAGTTTCCTGTACGGGACTGTCTGACCTCGGACGCAGGCAGGCAACGGCGCTTCGGGAGCGCTGGGAGGCCGGGGACGCTCCGGCCGCAGACGTGCTGTATTCAAGCCCCCTGCCGCGGGCCCGCGAGACCGCCGAGATCATCAATCCGGCCCTAGGCGACCTCCCGATCAAGATCGAGCAAGACCTCGAGGAGCTCCGGCCGGGGCAGGCCGATGGGATGACGTTCGCCGAGATGCAGGAACAGTTCGGTCCCTTTGAGTACCGATCGCGTCCGGACAAGTCCATGGTGCTCGACGTCGAAACGCGGCTCACGTTCTTCTACCGCACCTCGCGTGCGCTCGAGAAGGTTGTGGCCGACAACGTGGGGAAGACCGTCGTCATTGCGTGCCATGGCGGGGTGATCGATGTCGCATTCCGCCACCTGCTCGATGTGGCGCCGCAAGGCATGTTCGACCTTTGGACTATCAATACTTCGCTGACCGAGTTTCGTGTCCAAGACGCCGATGACAAGCGTGGGCGCTGGATGCTGGTTCGCTACAACGACCACGCACACTTGTCTGGGCTGCCTGCCGAGACCGCGACCGCCTGATCGGCTCCCTACATGCGCAGCGTCAGGAGGGCGTCCCCACCGGCTTGGGTGTGCCGTCGACGGTGCGCAGGATTACTCGGGTGCTGGTCTCGCGTACGCCGAGATCTTCCTTGAGGTGTCGGATGGCCAGCTCGATGCCTTCGATGTCGGCACAGGCGATTCGCAGTTGATAGTCGAACCGGCCTGTGACATGGAAGGCATCTACAACCTGTGGGACCGCCGCGATGGCTTCGTCGATTTCGAAGATTCCTGAAGCCGGATCGAGCTGAACTTCGACGATTGCCTGGATGGGGCGCCCAATCAGTTCGGGATCGATGCGGGCGCTATAACCCTGTATGACGCCGGACCTTTCGAGGCGCCGCACGCGTTCGGAGGTGGCGCTGGCCGAGAGCGCCACCCGCCCAGCCAGCTCCCGAATGGCGATCCGGCCATCCTCTACGAGTACGCCGATGATTTCTTGGTCGATCGCATCGATTGCCGTCATAACTAAGGCGATATCCCAAGTTACCCACTAATTACGCTGCATGTTCGGTGATCGACCTGCCATTGTCCGGGAATGGATATTCTTCTCTGATTCGCGTTGGGAGTCGCAGTCGTTGCACCCGTAGGATCGATCTCGCT
>CAWKYX010000026.1:0-22043 GCA_963854265.1 Acidimicrobiia bacterium | reverse complement strand
GCGTAAGGTTGCGGTTGTGAACGATGCAGACCGTAGTAGCCGAACCCTCAACTCGAACGACCTCGTGTGGGATCACATGAGCCATCCCCACACCGACCCGGTGGAACGAGTCCATGCCGCGGCAGCCGCTGGGTTCGCCGGAATCGGATTATTCGTGAGTCGCTGGGCCGAAGTGCGACAAGATCCCGCACACGTCGAACGCCTCGACGAGGCACTGGCACAAACTGGCCTGCGCCTCTGGGGAATCGAGGTCGCACGCGGCTGGGGCCCCAGCGCCGAAGTAAGTGAAGAAGCGCTGGCATTCGAGACCTTGGCGTGGGAAATGCGCGAACGGTTCGGCTGCGCATACCTACAAGCGATCGGCTGGAAGGTAGGGACTCCGGCTGAAGCCGCACCCGGCTTCGGGGCGCTTTGCGACCGCGCCCGAGACCACGGCGTCAACGTCGCGCTCGAGTTCGTGCCCGAGTTCACCGACATCGAAAACGCTACGCAGGCCCTCGAGGTAGTCGAGCGCGCAGGCCGCGATAACGGCGGATTCTGTGTAGACAGCTGGCACGTGACGCGATCGACCAACAACCCCGACGACATCTTGGCGCTGCCCGGCGATCGCATCTTCTCGATCCAGTTCAACGATGGACCGATCGTCGCCGACGACCCGGACTACTACACCGACACCACGACCAATCGAGTCGCTCCAGGGAGCGGGGAGTTCTTGCTCGAGGACATCATCCGCAACCTCGACACGATCGGCGCTGCGTGCCCGATCGGTCTGGAGGTCTGCTCCACCGGACTTTTCGCTATGCCTGCGGCCGACGCGGCCAAGGCCGTCGCCGACGGCACCCGCGGGGTCCTCTCTCGCGCCCGCAGTTGACCTGAGTGAGCCAGAGGGGCTCGCCAGCGCCACAGTTGCGTTCGCGATGCCCGTGGGTCTGGAGGTTCTCGTCATTTGGGGACTCCTGCGGCGCACTCGGCTCATGAGAGCTCGGCAGGTGCAGCCGAGACATCAGGGATCGTCGACTTGAGTCGCTCGGTCTATACCGACTCGCCACGCTTCGTGGCCCAACATGTGACGCCCACCGCGACCTTCTCCGACACCCATGTCGCACGCGGCTGAGCTCCCACAGTCAGTCCGGTCGCCATCACCGGGGCAAGACCCGCTCGCCAAGTTGTCGCCGCGCCAGTAGGGTCGCAGCGGAAGGCAGTTTTGACCTTACGGGAGAATCTATGCCGAAGCTCTTGGACAGCCACGCAGACGCGCGTCCTCACGAAATGGCGGTCGCCGACGAGCACGGCCGCACCACCTGGGCCGAACTCCACAACCGCACCCGCCGACTCATAAACGTGTTCGCCGACGCCGGCATCCACAAGGGCGACACGATCGCCATGCTTATGGGCAACCGCCGCGAATGCTTCGAGGTCTTTCAGGCCTGCGCCCACGCGGGCATCACCTACGTTCCGGTCAACTGGCATTCGGTGACCGAAGAACTTGCCTATGTCCTCGAGGACTCCGGTGCGACCGCGTTGATCGCTGGTGCCCGTTTCGCTGACCTCGCCACCGATGCCCTGGAAGACCCCCGGGCGGCTGACGTCAACGTCGCCTTTGTCGTCGGGGCACCGGCCAGTGGACGTCTGGCCAGCTATGAAGACGCGCTCGCAGCAGCCTCCGATGCCGACCTTCCCGCCGATCAACAGTTCCTCGGCGGCCCCATGTTCTACACATCTGGTACGACCGGGCGCCCCAAAGGAGTGCGGGGATCATTAGCCGGTGCCGGCGAGATCCCCACCGAGGTCATGCAACTGATCGCTGCCGGCATGAGTGAGTACGTACCGGCCGAGGGCCGGTCCTTGTTGGTCGGTCCCGTCTACCACTCAGCCCAGTGGGCATTCACGTTCTTCCCCATGATCGCCGGTTCATCTGTCGTGATGCGGCACAAATTTGACGGCGCAGAAACCATCAGGCTTATCGGCGAGGAGGCCGTCACCAACGTCCACCTGGTCCCGACCCAACTCAAGCGCATGCTGGACTGTTCCGACGACGAACGCGCGGCACTCGATACCACCACGCTCGAATCCATTTGGCATGGCGCCGCGCCGTGTCCACCTGCTTGGAAACGCGCCATGCTGGACTGGGTTGGACCGGTCGTCCACGAGTACTACGGGTCCACCGAAGGGGCCTTCATCTCGACCATTCGTGCAGACGACTGGCTTGAGCGCGGCGGCAGTGTCGGCAGGCCAATGCCGAACATCGATGTCTTGGTCGTGGACGACGACTGTGAACGCCTCAGCGCCAACGAGGAAGGCACGCTCTACTTTCGCAATCACATGGGGACTGACTTCGAGTATCACAACGCGCCGGAAAAGACCGCAGAGGCCCACCTCGAACCCGGGGTGTTCACCACCGGCGACGTCGGCTATCTCGATAGCGACGGCTATCTGTGGCTGTCTGACCGCAAGATTGACATGATCATCAGCGGGGGCGTCAACATCTACCCGGCCGAGATCGAGGCAGTGATCGCCGAACATTCCGACGTCGCTGATGTCGCCATCATTGGTGTGCCCAACGAAGACATGGGCGAAGAAGTCAAGGCTATCGTCGAGGTGAGTGCAGGGGTCGAGGCCAACGACGCGCTGGCGTCAGATCTGCTTCGGCGATGCAACGAGAAACTCGCCGGGTACAAACGCCCGCGGTCAGTCGAGTTCGTCGTCTCGATGCCGCGGACCGGCACAGGCAAGATCCTCAAGCGCGAACTCCGCGCGCCGTCCTGGGTCGGCACCGGCCGCACGATGTGACCAACGGCCGCCCCAGCCTATTTCAGCCCATCGGGCCAGTCCAGGGGTCTCGCCTGACCCGACGCCGGATGGCCACGACGTCAACGAACATCGCTGCCGAGTCACGTACAAGGCGCACCCTCGAGGTCGGGACATCAGTCCAGCTCACGGCCAGTTCGACGATTGGTACACCCGCCTGCGCGGCGCGCGCCAACACCTCGACATCGAAGCTGAACCCGTCAGACTGCACCCGCTCGAAGATCGCGTCGGCAACAGGCCGTGTCATCAGCTTGAACCCGCACTGGGTGTCGCGCACCGGCGCCGGGACAAGCATCGCCACGACCGCGTGGAATACCCGGCCCATGACCCGTCGATGGAGTTTGGTAACCCGATCGACGCCAGCAGCGGTGCCGACACGGGAGCCGACCGCCACTCCCGCCCCACCGTCGACCGCATCGACCAACCGATCCAGCTCGGCGATCGGGGTAGCACCGTCGGCATCAACGACGGCCACGAGGGCGCCAGTCGATCGCAGGACTCCGTGTCGGACCGCTGCCCCCTTCCCCGTGTTCGCATCGAACGACACGACCGAGATCTCGGGGGCCTCAGCCGCCACTGACCGGACCACCTCGACCGTGGCATCAGTCGACCCGTCGTCGACCACGATCACCTCGAACCGTCCTCCGCTATTGCCCAAGTGGTCCACAAGGTCGCGCAGCGTCGGAGCGATCCTGCCCGCTTCATTAAAAGCTGGGATCACCACCGAGATGTCGTAGGGGGCTCGGTGCGGCGCGGCCCACCAGTGATCGCTCAGCACAGCCTGGTCGTGGGGCGTTGCGAACCGAAATACTCCGAGCGCCCGGTAAGTCTCCGCATCCCAAGACTGTGACAACTCATCCACGGCTGCGCAAGACGGGCCCAGGTGCGCAATAATTGATCGGACGGTATGTGACCACCCCTTGGAGGCCCCGAATGGGCGCGCAAGTCCCCATCGAAGAAGGCATCTTCACCTGGCCATCGGACAGCCCGCGGCTGATCGGGTCGGAGTGCGCAGAGTGCGGAGCAGTGCTGTTCCCCGCACAATCCGGGTGTCCACGATGCACGTCCGATGACACCAAGTATCGCGAACTCGGTACCCGCGGCACGTTGTGGACCTGGACCATCCAGGGATTCCCGCCCAAAGCTCCCCCCTTCGCCGGCGACGTCGTCAATTTCGAACCATTTGGCGTGGGCTATGTCGAACTACCCGGTGAGGTGAAGGTCGAAACCCGCCTCACCACCGCCGACAAGGACGAGCTCAAGATCGGTATGGAGATGGACCTCGTGTTCGTGCCCCTCTACACCGACGACGACGGTAACGAAGTCATGACATTCGCATTCTCACCAGTCGAAAGCTGACAGGAGTCCCATCATGAGTAAGCCAGAAGTAGCCATCGTCGGCATCGGGATGCACCCATTTGGTCGCACGCCAGAACGCACCGGCCAAGAACAGGGCGTCTACGCCGTCCGTAAGGCACTCGTTGACGCCGGGGTCGAGTGGAAAGACGTACAGTTCGCCTTCGGCGGAAGCCAAGCTGCCGGCGCACCCGACACCATGGTGTCCAAACTCGGTCTCACCGGCCTGCAGTTCATCAACGTCGCGAACGGTTGCGCCACCGGCGGTTCGGCGATGTTCTCGGCCTACAACACCATTGCGTCGGGGGCCTACGACCTGGGCCTCGCCGTCGGCTACGACAAGCACGAGCGCGGCGCGTTCCGCATCAACACCAAAGCCTCGGGCCTCGGCGACTGGTACGGCAAGAACGGTCTGGCGCTGACCACGCAGTTCTTCGGCATGAAGATCAACCGCTACATGGAACAGCACGACATCTCCCACAACACGTTGGCGAAGGTGTCGGCCAAGGCCTTCCGCAATGCCGAGCACAACGAGAACGCCTGGCGTCGACAGCCCATCGCCGAGGAGCAAATCCTCGAGTCCGACATGCTGAGCTACCCGCTCACCAAGTTCATGTTCTGCTCGCCGGGTGAAGGCGGCGTTGCGTTGTTGTTGGCCCGCGCCGACAAAGCCCACAAGTACACCGACACCCCGATCTATCTCAACGCGGCTGCGGTCCGCAGCCGTCGCTGGGGGTCATTCGAGGTCATGGCTCCGTGGATCGCACTCGACGATGGCGTCGGCCCCACCGTCGATGCCTCCAAAGCTGCCTTCGAGATGGCCGGTATCGGGCCCGACGACGTCGATCTAGCCCAGCTCCAAGACACCGAAACCGGTGCAGAAATCATGCACATGGCAGAGAACGGCTTCTGTGAGCACGGCGACCAAGAGCGGATGATCCAGCAAGGTGAAACCAACATCGATGGCCGCTTCCCGGTCAACACCGATGGCGGTTGCTTGGCCAACGGCGAGCCCGTCGGCGCATCCGGCCTTCGCCAGATCTACGAAAACGTGCTGCAGCTCCGCGGCCAAGCCGGCAAGCGGCAGGTCCCAAACGATCCTCAGGTTGCCTACACCCACGTGTACGGCGCGCCCGGCATCAGCGGCGTCACCATCCTCAGCAGGTAGCGGTCGCGAGCTCATAGCTCGAATCACCGACAACTCCACGGAGACCTCATGAAGATCGGTATGGCGATCGAGTACGCGCGCGACCCGTTGGCGCAACTTGCCAAGGTGCCGGACTACGAGCGGGCCGGCGTCGACCTGGTGTGGGTCGCCGAGGCGTATGGCATCGATGCGGTCAGTGTCATGGGCTACCTGGCATCGATCACCAACACGGTCGAGATCGCATCGGGCATCTTGCCGATCTACACGCGGACCCCTTCGCTACTGGCACAGACCGCGGTCGGGCTCGACACCCTGTCCAATGGTCGCTTCATACTCGGGCTCGGCGCGTCAGGACCGCAGGTGATCGAGGGGTGGCACGGCGTGAAGTACGAACGCCCCATCCAAGCCACCCGCGAAGTAATCGAGATCTGCCGCAAGATTTGGGCCCGAGACGAGCCCGTCACTTACGACGGCCGACACTTCACACTCCCCCTTCCTCCCGAAGACGGCACCGGGCTGGGCAAGCCGCTGAAGATCATCAACCACCCCAAGCGGGCCGATATTCCGATCCTGCTCGCTTCACTCGGCCCCAAGAACGTCGAACTGACCGCGGAGTTGGCCAACGAGTGGCTTCCCGTGTTCTTCGTGCCCGAACGTGCGATGTCGGTTTGGGGCGAAGATCTCGATCGAGGCAACGCCAAGCGACACTCGGCCCTTGGCTCGATGGGCATCATTGCCGGTGGCCCAGTCGCCATTGGCACCGACGACGAAGTCGGGCGTTACCGAGACCTGGGTCGGCCGATGGCTGCGCTTTACATTGGTGGCATGGGCGCCAAAGGGCGCAACTTCTACAACGACCTGGTCTCACGTTACGGATGGGAGGCCGAAGCCGAGCAGATCCAAGATCTTTACCTCGCAGGCCACAAAGAAGACGCAATGGCGGCAGTTCCCGACGAGCTCCTGGCTGCTACCAGTCTGATCGGCGACCTCGGGTATGTCCGAGAGCGCGTCGATGCCTACCGCGAAGCCGGTGTCACCACCTTGAACGTGACCCCCGTGGGGCCCGACCCTGTGCGAGTGATCGAACAACTTCGCGACATCGTCGGCTGACTTCGATCGGCGTTCGCCGCGGCGTGGACCAAGAAACCGCGTGGGCGAAGCTACCTGGGTCGCTGGCGCGCGGCTGCGTCGCCCTCCAGACTTGAGCCGTGGCGCGCGTTGATCTCGAAACCTTGGCCCTCCGGGCCGTTGAAGTCACCGTGCTCGGACGCGAAGATCCACGGCTCCTGGTAGCGACGAAGCGCAAGCTCACAAAACCGCACAAAGTGGCCAGGCTGATTGCCGGGCTTGCGAACTCGGCCCACGGGCGGCGATCGATCCTGTTGATTGGGCTCCGCGCACACGAGGTCCACGGACTCGACACCATTCCCGACGCCGACTGGTGGGACGAACTCGACGACAGTTTTCGAGGTCGGACCCCTCGCCTGGACTGGATGATCATCGACATCGACGGTGCCCAGGTGCTCGCCATTGCGCCCGAGCAACTCGACGAACTCCTCGTCGCGCACGACGGCGATGACATCATCGTGCCGTGGTTCGATCGGGGCGGCATCCGAACCACGAGGCCGCGACGGGCGGAGCGCTCGTCGGAGTCCTTGCCGACCGCAACGATCCGTGGCGGATGGGTCGCGAAATCGACCCTCGACCTTGACGAGCCAATAGATTCATTCTCCGGTCAGATCGACGTCGAACTCAACGCTGTCACCGGCATGGTGGCCGATAACACCTGTTCGGCGACGTTGTTGATGCCTACAAGAGATCGGTCGATCGAGCTGGACGTGCAGGTCCACCCGTCGTCAGATGACATTGGTCTGTTCCGCCACGAAGCGGGGATCGAAGTACGAAGCACGTTTACGGTCCGCCTTTACCTTGCTGCAGCAGTTCGGGGCGAGGTCAGCAACAAGGACCCAGCATCAGTCCAGCTGGTGATCTCGCTGCTCATGCCTGGCCGAGCGGTCCCCGAACTTCGTTCCCTACTTCTCAGCCCAGACCCCAGTCGACGTTCACGTTGGCTCGTCTGATCCAAACCCCGCCGTCAACCTCACCCGCTCGCTCGTTTCTGACGGCTTCGCGCGCCGCGCGAGGCCGTCAGAAATCCGCGACTGCTGGCTAGGTGTTGGGGTCCCAGGCAACGTGGAGTTTGCTGCGGCCCCATAGGAAGGGGGCGCCGACGCGTTCGGTTGGGCCGGCCAGGCGAAGGTTGGGGAACGTCTCGACCAGGACCTGGAGGCCAATGCGGCCCGTCAGGCGAGCAAGGTGGGCTCCCAAGCAGAAATGGGATCCCCACCCAAATGACAGGTGCTTCTTCGCTTCAAGCAGTGGGCGATCGACCAAGAACTCGTCGGCACGGTCAAAGAACGCCTCGTCACGGTTGGCGCTGGCATAGAGCACCATCACCTTCGAATCGATAGCGATGTCGACGCCGTGACGTTCGACTGGCTCGTTGTTGGTCTTGCACAGACCCAACACCGGCGGATCGAATCGGAGACTCTCCTCGATGACGTTCGGGATCAGCTCGGGCTCTGCCACAAGACGCTCCCAGCGATCACGGTCTTCGAGCAGTCGCCAGGTGGCATTCGTGATGAGCGAGGTCGTGGTCTCGTGGCCGGCCACCAGCAACTGACCGACCATGGCCGCGAGCTCGCGATCGGGCATGAATTCCCCGTCTTCGAGCGGCTGGCAGGCCATGTGGCTCAAGAGACCCTCGGGCACCACGGAGCCGATGGGATCATCGTCGGGACCGAGGTCCGCGGCCGCTACCGCGGCACGGCGCTGCTGGATCTGCCCGACGGTATATGCCGTCATGGCCCGCCGCGAGTCCAATGCTCGATCGGGGTAGGTCATGCCAAGGGTCAGGTCATCAGCCCAGATTTTGAAGTCCTGTCCGTCGCTGTCTGACACGCCCATCATGTCAACAAGGGCCTGGACCGGCAGGGGGAGCGCGTACTCATCATGCAGTTCGGCCGTTCCGGTCGGGGCCAAACGGGTCGCCAACTCGCGCGCCAATGCTTCGATTCTGGGACCGGAAGCCTCAACGGCGCGGGGCAGGAACGGCGCACGGAGGAATCTGCGCCGGACCTCGTGATCTGGTGGGTCGTAACGCTGCAAATCGCCCACGTTGTTGTCGCTCACGGCGATCCCGGGACCCAACCGGTTCGACCAAAGCAAAGCATCAGTCAGGACCGACTGCACGTCTTCGCGACGAGAGAACGTGTACATGGGTCGCTCGAGCCCATCGAAAAGATGGACCGGGCACTTGGATCGCAGTTCGGCATAGGCAGGCATGGGGTCGGCGAGGGTCTCGTCACCGACCGGGTCGTAGCTGTGCGTGTCGTCACCAGACATCAGTTCGCCCGCCATTCGTCGCAGCCACCCATGCGGGAAGCTTTGAGCATCTTGCCGGTGGCATTGACCGTTGCCATGTGCACCCAGGCGCCAAGGCCCTCGGACTGGCTGGCTACTTCGCTGAACTCCATACCGTTCCCCCTGCACATCGATACCCCAAATGGAGACAGTCCCATCAAGGCATGTTCAGATGGAGTCTGTCCCTACCCGAACGCGATTTCAACCGTAGTGCAGCGTTAACGGGTGGCGCCGAGCGCCGAGGCGTGAGCCGAAATCTCAGCGACCAAGCCGCGTCGTCACCGCGCGCATGGCCGGCTGTGCGCCTGACAAGACACCCACGAGACGCTTCGCTGGTTAGTCGACTTCGAGTATGACCCGCGACATCTGCAGGGGTGGCCCGTTCAGGTCTGCGAGCTTGTTGTCATAGAGCAGTCCCAACTCATAGCGGAGGTCAGCGACCTCACGATCAAAGACATCGGAGAAGTTGCCGTTGGGATAGGCAAAGCTGCGCGGCCGGTGGCCCAAGTGATCGCACAGCCATTCGTGAGTTCGGCGGATCTGTTCGCGTTGTGCGTCGGGTGCACACTGATCGAGACACGGGTGGTCCCAGCTGTGGTTCCCCAGTGCCATGCCAGCGCCCGTCCATGCAGCCAGATCGTCGTCGGAGAGCTGCCGCCATGAGGGAGGGAAGGGACGCTCGACTTTGTCGAGGAGTGTCTTGATGATCTCGCGACGGCGTCCATCAGTGACGGCCTTCACGTACTCGGTGAGGTCACCGCTTGGCGCGTAGATCGCGCTCTGCTCGGGGAGATGTTCCATTGCCCAGTCGGCCAAACGCCACCAGAACGACACATCAGTCTCGATCAGGCCCGGGCAAACAAACATCGTTGCCGGTACGCCCAGCCGCTCGAGCGTAGGCAAGCCGTTGTGCACCACTGTGGGATCACCGTCATCGAACGTGACCCAAGCAGCACCTCGTGGCAGGCCCTTGTCGCCACGAATCGCCGCGGCGCCATCATCTTCGTGAACCGGCTGTAACCTCGCAGCGAGCTACTCCATCTCGGATGCGAAGAATGCCTCGTTCGGAACGCCGCGATAGGCCAAAATGCGCAGCTTGCCCCCGGGTCAGCAAACGCGCGATTGCCGTAACCGGTGCCGAGCGCAGAGCCGCAACTGTAATGGACTGCCCCGTCACGATGCGCGTTTCTCGCCCGGGTAAAGCGAGGCGAAGAACCGCACCATGCCCGAGATCGTGCCCTCGGTCGTGAACTCCGTGAGGATCTTCTCACGCCCAGCTTTGCCAACCCCGATGGCGAAATCGGGGTCGAGCGCGTAGCGCAAGAGCTGGTCGGCAACTTGGTCGGCTCGTCCTGCAGTCGCAGTGAGGCCGGTCAAGTCTTCTTCGATCAATTTAGGGATGGCGGTGATCCGCGGCGCGACGCACGGAATCTCGCACGCCATCGCCTCCATCAACACCACAGGGATTCCCTCACGGAAGCCGGCCAGAGCGAAGGCATCGGCGCGGTGATAGTACGGGAGGATCTCGTGTTGGCCGATTGATCCCGCGAACTCGGTTTCCACTCTGAGCTCGGCACAGCGACGCTCGATTTCGTGGCATAAGACACCGTCGCCGACCACGAGAAAGTGAACCTGCATGGGGGGCGCGGCTTGGACCATTCCCAAGGCGTCTACCAACACGGGCAGCCCCTCCTCAGACCCGAGACGACCAACGAACAACACCGTGAATCAATCCGCGACACGCTCGGGCCGATTTGGCGTCTACCGCTCGGGGTCAACACCACAATGGATGACATCGTAGGCGGGCCAACTCTGGGACCGGGACACCATCATCAGTTGTGAGCGCGTGTAATAACTGATGCAGGCGACCCCAGCTGCCGATTCGGACTTAGCCTTGAGGTCGTGGCGCTGAATATCGGTGAATTCGGTGGACCCGTGCATCATGAACGTCCAGGCAGTCGGGCCCGAGCCGACGTGTGTACCGAAGTCGGTCGCTAGCCGCGCCACGTCGGAAGCCACGTTGGCATGGTGCGCATGGAGGTGCGTGATGCCCTCGCCCGACGCGAGCGACCACAACATGATGGCCTCGGCGACGTAACAATCCGCCAAACGAGCTGCCTCGGATCCAGCCACCAGCCCTTCCCTGCCGTGAGCATCGTCTTGATAGTCGACCTGGGATGTCCCAAGACCGGGCCCAACAGGTGCCGCACCAACCTTCGGGATCCTGCGGGGCGGATGTTGCGAGTCCGAGCGGCCTCAGCAGCATCGGTAGGAGACAGGATTTCGCAGTCGTCGGTCCCGACGACGGAGAAGGTTTCGACGTCGAACCCCGCGGCCCGCACCCAGCACCTCTCGCTGGACAAAGGTGTGGGATATTTTGGGGTATCGGCTGATGACGTAGCCGATTTTGAGAGCACTCGAATCCACGGTGAACTATCGAGCTTTCTAGATAAGAGTTGAGCTGGCGGGCTGCGAAGCCACCATACGTTCCCAGCGGTCGCCTATTCCATGACTTGGGCCGAATCACCCAGTACGGCAGGCCCGGATCAGCTGTAGTGCGCTTGCCCGTCGGAGCGGAGGCGCACAGGTCTTCCCACGAATTCCTCCGTCAACATGGCCGACATTGTCCCGGAGTCGTGACTCACCGCCAACGCTCTGCTGCCGTCCGCCAACAACGCGGTCACCAGCGCCCGCTCGGGACCGTCGCGGTCGTGCAGAACGGTGAAGCTCTCGGTGACGCCATCACCATCGGGGGCTTCGTTCACCCGCCGGCTCGGATGCTGATCGATCTCGCCTTGCACGTCAACACGCCGGAATGGCGCTGACGGCGGCTCGGTGCTGTAGACGGCGCAGGCGTGCTTCGTGGCGTAGCCCCCGTTTGCGTGAACAAATCCGACCGATCCGGGGTCACCGCGGACAGCGTCGACGGTGCACGCTATGGCGTGCACCACATAACTGTTCATAGGGCCGCCGAAGAACGGAAGGCCACCTGTGGTGGTCACGCGCCGGCCTGGGGCAATCCCCAGCTCGTTCATCGTGATCTGCACCACCGACGGGAAGCAGCTGTAAAGGTCCATGTGGTCGACGTCGTCGATGCCGATACCGGCAATCTCCAACGCCTTATTGCCGGTGTGGCGTATCGCCGGCGAAGTATGAAGGTTGTCGCGTTCGGAGAAGAGGTAGGTCGCGTGACCGTCGGTTCCCGAATGGACGAACGCCCATCGATCCCGAGGCACGCCCATTGCTTCAGCTTTCTCGACCGAACAGACGATGATGGCGGCACCAAAATCGACGAAGGAGTTTGCGTTCATTGATTTTGTGTACGGCAGGCCGACCATGCGGTTGTCAGGCGTCGGAGTGACAATCTCGTCGGCGGTCATCGGCGTGCGCACCCACGCGTGCGGGTTGGCCACCGCGACCGCATTGAAATCCGCCCAAAGCTCGCCCAGGAATGCCCGATGTTGATCGACAGACCGCCCCGATGCCGCCCGCACCGCAGACTCGAACAACGGGTACACGGCAGTCGGGACAACGAAGCCGAGCGATTTCTCATGATCTGACGACATCGCGACGTCGTCGCCGAAGAACTCGGCGCGGGGCAGGTCATAACCGGTCCGACCAAGGTCTTGGCCCATCTTGCGGAGCTTGTTTTTGGAGTAGATGGCCTCGCCTCCAGTCACGACCACTACATCGTTGTGGCCACCGGCGACCCGTTCGGCAGCGTCGCTAACACTGGCTTGGGGAATGTTGCCGCCCATCGCCGTCAAAATCGTCTGGGCCTCCGGCGAGCCCACAGCATCAGCGATGAGGCGTCCAGGATCCGGGTAACGCCACATGCCCCCGATCACGAGGAGACGGTCGATACTGGACAACAGCCCAGGGGTGCCCGCGTCTTCTGCTGCCAGGCGCAGCGCTTCGACCATCAGCTGGTATTGCTCTTTGGCTTCGGTGACGTCGGCCAGTTGCTGTTTGTACTGTCCCACGCCGACAATGATCGGCGTCCGCGGATCGAGCGTCATCAGCTCACCAACTCCGCAGCGAAGTGCACGAACTCGACCGGCCCAGCGATCAGGAGGGTGTCGACAACGCTCTCATCCCACATCGCCAATTCGTCTTTGATCTTCGCGGTCGGGCCAATAAGCGAGATGGCCTCGACCATCGCCGTGGGAACCGCAGCGATGGCGTCTCTCTTGTTGCCCTCGAGGTAGAACTTCTGGATATGGTCGAATTCGGCTTCAAATCCCATGCGGGCGAACACGTCGTAGTGGAAGTTCTGGCCCTTCGCTCCCATGCCCCCGACATACAGGGTGATCATGGGGCGCAGACGATCTGCACACTTCTCGACATCGTCGCCAGGGACGATCGAGACGATGCAAGCCACCTCGAAGTCTCCCCAGCCATCAAGACCGGCTTTATCGAACCCCGCCTGCAGAGCTGTCTTGTAAAAATCGTTGTCTTTGGGCGCGAAGAACAGCGGCAACCAGCCGTCACAGACCTCGGCCGACAAGGCGTCGTTCTTGGGGCCCTCCGCCGCTAGGTAAATGGGGATGTCATTGCTGAGGGGGGTGCACCGTGGACTTGAGCGGCTTTCCGAGACCGGTGCCGCCGGGGTAAGGCATGGCGTAGTGATCTCCAGAGAACTCGAGGGGCTCCAAGCGGTCGAAGATCTGGCGCACAATGTCGATGTACTCGCGGGTGCGCGCCAGCGGCCGCGGATAAGGCTGGCCGTACCAGCCCTCCACCACCTGGGGCCCCGATGCCCCGAGACCGAGAATGAAACGCCCGTTGCTGAGGTGGTCCATGCTGATCGCCGCCATAGCCGTGGCGGACGGGGTCCGGGCTGACATCTGGAGATGGCCGTTCCAAGCCGGACATGCTCAGTGGCGGCGCCCCACCATGCCAACGGCGTGAGTGCATCGGAGCCATATGCCTCGGCGCTCCAGATGTGTTCGAACCCCAACCCGTCACAGGCGGCGATCGCTTCGACCACGCCAGTCGGCGGTCCAGCGCTCCAATAGCCAGTGTTGTAGCCGAGCTTCATAAGGCATCTCCGTCACGTGCGTAGAACCCGACCAGCTTGGCGCTGAATTCGAACCGATGCACACTCTGGCCGGCAACAGTCGGCTCGAATCCTGGCGGCGTGCGCTAGCGGCGGCTCGGCGACAAGGCCCTCCGCTGCCGAGATGGTCCCTTGAGCTCACGGCCCTAGTCTTCGCGCCGACCACGGTCTTCTCGGGTGGTTCTCTGGTTGGTATTGGTCGTGGCTGTTGCGATCGCGGTGGGAGCGGCCACATGGTCGTCTCGTTCAGCGAACCCAACCGCCGTCGGCGCATCAATCAACAGCCGGGTAGGGCCCATTAGCGCCGTCGACGCGGTCCGGGACACGCCCGGTGGTGTCGAGGTCGTGGGCTGGGCATTGCGGACCAACGGTGACGGGGCGCGGCCATTCGTCGAGATCACCGGAAATGGTGAGTTGCTGAGGCGGGCTCGGCCGGACATGCATCGCCACGACAGCGTGGCCACGGGCGGCGACGGGGCGATCTACGACCGCGCAATCGAGTTTCTTCACTCCGCGTCGTGCCAGATCTACGTCCACCAGACCGACGACAACCAATGGGCGTGCCCCGACTACTGAGACCCGACCCCACACTGTTGCCTACGCGGACGGTGGGCATCAGTCGGTGAAATAACCCCCGCCGGGATGCAAGATCGTGCCCGTGAAGTATGACGACTCATCGTTGGACAAGAACCGCGCAATGTTGGCGACCTCCAGCGGAAAATAGCGCCGCCCCATCGGAAGGTCCGCGAAGAAACCCGGTTCGTGCTCCTCGCGCGGCAGGAGGTCGATTACGGCAGGCATGTGGGTCTCGATGAACCCGGGTCCGATGCTGTTAACTCGAATCCCGGTGGGGCCCAACATGCGTGCCGATTTCTTGGTGAGCATCCAAACACCGGCCTTAGACGCGATATACGCCAGTGGTCCCGCATCAGGATGCTTCGCAGCGATGCTGGCGATCGTCACCACCGTGCCACCCGCACCGGACTCCAGCATGCGTGCGACGCACGACTGCATGCTCAGCAGCGTGCCCTTGAGGTTAATGGCCATCACCCGATCCCGCTCACCAGGGTCGGCCTCGACGAAGTCCCAACCAGGCCGGTCCACATAGTCGATCCGTATCGACACGATGCCTTTGATGTCGGGCTCGATATCGCCTGACACGTAGTTGGCGTGACTCACTCCCGCGGCGGTCACGAGGGCGGACAGGCCCCCAAAGGTGTCGACGGCGAGCGCCGCCATGGCCTCGTTGTCTGCGACGCTGCTGACGTCGATCGCGATCGACACGGCCTGCCCGCCGCCGTCCTCGATCATTGTGGCTGTGGCGGCCGCTTTGTCTTGTTGAAGATCGGCAACCACGATCGCTGCCCCCTCTTCGGCAAATCGGAGACAGGTCGCCTGTCCAATGCCGTTGCCACCGCCTGTCACTAAGGCGACCTTGCCCGCCATGCGACCAACGGCCGCATTCGCGCCGCTGGTGATCGTCGTCTTCGACATATGAGGTCTCCCTGACCTCATTCGTGGCCACACTCTGCCACAACTCGAACGTCGCAACCGCCGTCAACAGCGACCAGAACAACAACGTAGACAACGCCACTGTCACGCTCCGGCGTCGAATACCACCCACCGTGAGCATGCGCGAAACCAACGGCCCAGCTGCGGGCGGGTACCCCTGTCCAGCGCTGAGTTTGCTCACTATGGTCGCCAGTGGGCCGAGGTACTCCAATTTGGGTCCCGGGTGAAAGAGGGCGTGAACGATGGCAGAAATTCTCACAGGCAAGCAACTGCGGGACCGGGCAGAAGGCGCGCTCGACGGACGACGCCCAGACAAAGAAACAATGCGCAACTGGATCCGCCGAGGCGCTGACCGCATCGACAAACTCACGAAGGAAGTGGCGCGGCTCGAAACGGCCATGGAATCTGGGGGCAGCAAAGCGGCACTGATGATGCTTGAAGACGCACGCCAGGCCGCAGAGAAGACACTCGGGCGCGTGAACAAGATGGAAGCCAAAGCAGCTTCCGCACTTGATAAGGCAAGGTCCGCAGCCGACATCACGGCAAACGAAATCATCAGCCGAGCTCACGCCAAGGCTGCCGAAATCATCGCCTCGGGCCGCGAGACAACTCGGGAGCACATGGCCAAGACCGAGACCGCGTGTCAGGCCCGACTCGACCAGGCCGAGCGCGTCGACCGAGGTTGCCAGGAGTTGGTCGACCAAGCGAAAACCTTGGAACGGACCTATCGCCAGCGCGTCTCCAACATCAGAACAGAGGCCAAGGCCTTGGTGGGGCTGATGGAGCGCTTTGACACCCTGCCGATAACGCTCGAGTCCGATGCCGTCGGCACCGCCGAGAGTGTGGACGAACTGCTCGCTGACATCGTTGAGCTGAATGTGGGCCAGCACGACGATGAAGGCGACGAGGTCGCTGAAAGCGCTGGCTGACCAACACGCGAGTCGGCCTCGCGAGCGGCCTACTCGCCAGCGCGAAGTGTCCGCCACCGGCGGGCGCTTCGGTGCATTCCAGACAGCCTCCACACCGTCGAGCCAGACCCCCTCCGCTAACGTCGACCCATGGCCGATCGCGAGAACACTGTCCTCGCGGATCTTGCGTCGGCGTTGGAGGAAGTCCTCGAGCCGGCGCTGGGCCCTGTGACCATCCACAACCTGGTCCGTCTGACAGCCGGCGCAAACCGCGAAACGTGGGCCTTCGACGCAGATGTTGTTGGCGAACGCCACCGGTTGATTCTGCAGCGCGACCGTGCCGGGGTCGAGCGGCTCCTCGGTGCGTGCGCTCGTGAAGCCGACGTCTTGCGGTGTGCCGGCCAACATGGCGTGCCGGTCGCTGAGGTCATCGTGTCCGGTGGCGTACCCAACCCGTTGGTCCGAAGCTTCACCATCAATCGTCGTATCGAGGGCGAAACCATTGCTCGACGCATCCTCCGCGACGACGAATGGGTTTCAGCGAGGGCTTCTTTCGTCGAAGACTGTGCCCAAGCCATGGCCAAGATTCACCACATCAACACCGATGCGCTCAACCATGTCGAGCTTGAGTTGATCGAGGATTCGCTCACACTGCTGTTTGGCACCTATGTGGCGCTCGACGACCCACAGCCCGCATTCGATCTCGGCTTTCGTTGGCTCGACCAACATCGCCCAGACCCTCTCCCCACCTGTCTGGTACACGGCGACTTCCGCCTCGGCAATCTGATCCTCGATCACGACGGCCTTGCGGCGGCACTCGACTGGGAGATCACCCACCTCGGCGACCCGGGCGAAGACTTGGGGTGGATATGTGTCCGCGCCTGGCGCTTCGGCGGCAGCCGGCCCGTCGGCGGTATCGGCGACTACGAGCCCTTTCTTCAGGCATACGAACGAGCCAGTGGCCTCGTCGTCTCGTTCGAGACGCTTCGTTGGTGGGAGATCTACGGAACCTTGCGCTGGGGTGTGATCTGTCTGCAGTTCGGCGGTGACTTCCGAGCCGGGCGGACCGCCTCGGTGGAAATGGCCACCATTGGCCGACGGGTCGTCGAGAACGCACACGACCTAATGGAGCTGTTGCCGTGACCGAATCGGACCAGACCGACGCGCAGCTGCCCGGGCGCACCAATGCGCCCTACGATGCCCCCGACGCTCAGCAGCTCATCGCCGCTGTGCACAACTACCTCCACGACGACCTCATGCCCCGATCGAGCGGGGCCGACCGATGGTTGCTGCGAGTAGCCGCCAATGCGCTGGCGATCGCCGGGCGCGAAATCCAGCACGCGCCGGCACACCAAGCCGGGCATGGCGCCAGGCTGGCCGAACTCGGAGCTGCATCAGATCGCGACCTCTGCCATGCCATCCGAACCGGCGACTTCGATGACCGTTGGGATGAGGTCGCCGGGGCTGTCCGGGCTGCGATCGCCGACTCGCTCAGCGTCGCGAACCCCGGCTACGCCAATGGCTGAGCGAACCCCGCCGATCGCCGCAATGCAACGACGGGCCCCGGTAAGGTGGCCCGCAGCCTGCACGAAAGGGATATTGTGATGATCGAGGCAAGCTACGAACGCCCAGCCGATGTTCTCATTCGGGATTTGGGTGAAGAGCTCGTACTCTTGAACACACAATCAGAGCACTACCACAGCCTCAACGACGTCGGTCGTCGCTGCTACGAATTGCTGTGTGCTGCCGAAAATGTTGACGGGGCCACCACCACCGGCAAAGGATGTGCTCGACCTCACCGAGGCCGAACTCGAAGAAGTATTGGGCGGAAAGTCCATCGACGATGAACTCTTCGATGACGATCTGGTGATCGATCTCACCGACGACGCGAAAGAGCCCACATCTCAAGGGTTTGAACTCTTCAGTCGCGACTGAGATCAACCGACAGGGAAGCCGGGCCCGCCCGGCGGCTTCGATCGCCGGGCGGGGCAAAGTGCTCCGAACACCTGAGGAGAAGCGAGAACGTGGCGTACATTGCAGTCATCGGGGCCGGCTATGTCGGCTTGACCTGTGCGGCCGGGCTCGCATCGCTCGGCCACCAAGTCATCTGCGCGGACATCAATGAGCCGCGCATCGCGGGACTTCGGGCCGGCATCGTGCCCATCACCGAAGAGGGAATGCCCGAGGCCATCAACGCACAGGTGGCGGCCGGCCGGCTCGAGTTCGTGTTGGGGGCTCGCAATGCGAGCGACAGGTCCAACATCCACTTTCTCTGCCTGCCGACCCCACAGGGTCACGACGGCTCTGCCGATCTCACCGCCCTGCTCACAGCCGTTGGCGAGATTGGTCCCACACTCCCTACTGGCTCGGTCGTGGTGAACAAGTCGACGGTCCCAGTCGGGTCCGCCCAACTCGTCATCGACGCGATCGGCCGCGAAGACATCGAAGTGGTGTCGCACCCTGAGTTCCTGCGCGAAGGATCGGCCATGGCCGACTTCACGAACCCGGACAGGATCGTCGTCGGAGCCGACGACGAGGCCACTGCTCGGCGTGTGGGCGAACTCTACGCGTCGATCGGTGCTCCAACGTTGTACACCGACACCAAGTCCGCAGAGCTCATCAAGTACTCGGCCAATGCATTCTTGGCCACCAAGCTCACATTCGTCAATGAGATGGCCGAGGTGTGCGAGCAAGTCGGAGCCGATATCGAAGCGGTCATGAAGGGCATGGGTATGGATCGCCGGATCGGCTCGTCCTATCTCAGCCCGGGTCCAGGTTGGGGCGGGTCCTGCTTCCCCAAAGACACTGAGGCACTTCTGCACATCGCCGCGTCAGCCGACGTGGAGTTCGACTTTCTTCGCAGCGTGATCGAACTCAATTACCGCCACCTGGCACGAATCGCCGGCAAGGTCACCACCATGCTTGGAGGCGACGTCGACGGCAAGCGCATCGCCGCCTGGGGTCTCACCTTCAAAGCCGGTACCGACGACCTTCGTGACTCACCCTCGCTGGCGGTGCTGCGGCTTCTCGAGGCAGAAGGCGCCGACATCGTCGCCTACGACCCCGAGGTCTCGGCGCCACCCGCCGAACTGCCCCACATCAAGATCACCGGCACAGCCCTAGAAGCTGCACGCGACGCAAAATGTGTCGTCGTGTTGACTGAATGGCCCGAGTTCGCCGATGTCGATGTCGACGAACTGGCCGAGATCATGGCCAGCCGATGTGTCGTCGACGCCCGGAACCTTCTCGATGCCGGAGCGCTAGCCGAACGTTCGTTCAGCTATGTCGGCGTCGGGCGCTGACCCACTTCGACGGCCCGTCCATGGCATGTGCTCCCCGGTTCTCGTCGAGCTCTCCGTCGCGCTCGCGCTGAGCCCACAGCAGCGCTGACCAGCCAAAGACGGCCAGACAGATTTCCGAGACAACGGTGCCGATGACCGCTCCCTCCGAGCCGAGCTTGGGAATCAAAATCAGGTAGAGCACCATGCTGATCGTGGCTGAGACGATCAGGACGACGAGCCGAATCCCCATGCGCCCGAGGCCCAACAGGCCCAAGCGAGGCGGCAAGCTCATAACGCGACAGGGAAGCCAAAACACGAGCCACCGCGTCATCGTGACCGACCCACCGAACTCGTCCCCAACCACGATCTTGAGCAACGGTGCGACCAGCCACAACACGGAAGCGATGGGAGCAAGCACCAACATCGGCCACATCGTCTACACCCTGGCTCGGCGGACATGCTGGCCAACCTGGTTGTCGTCGGACTCAAGGACGCGGTGAAAGACCGCGATGTCCATGGCCCGCAGTGGAGTGAGTGCCAGCGAGGCAATACGGAAGGCCGCGCCGTAGAGGCCCGTTTCCGCTTTGAGGCCGTCGATACTGCCGAGGACAATCTTATCGCCGTTGGTCTGGAAGTCAGAAATGTAGATCGGGGCTCCCAGCGCGCCGACCATGCGGACATCACGAAGCGACGCCTCGCCGAACCTGCGCTTGATACCGAGTGCGGGCAGCGTGACGAGCAGGAGCCAGATCAGTACCTCCAGCGTGGCAACCATCCAACCGACACCGAGACGCTCGACCGAGAGCACGCTGAAGGTGAACAGGCCGGCCAGCGCAATGAATCGCAGGACCAACACAGACAGATCGACCCGAACTGCCGGTGGCACGCCGCGGATGGCCCGCACTCCACCCGCGATGACTCGGACCGCTGGCGCCAGAATCAGTTCGGATATAGACAACGTGATGATCGCCGCCATCGAGAGCGTTTCCAGGATCAGCGGTGCGACCAATGCCGCAATCACGGTCGCAACAGTGCCGCCGGCGATGACCATCACCAAGAACGTGGATAGGACCTGATCGACGGGACGACGTTCCTGGATACAGGCTTGGAGTTTGGCGAGGGCCGCGGCCGAACCAATGACGCCGATCGGTGTCAACAAGGCGAAAAGCGCAACGTATTCGCCGTAGCCCTCGGGCCCGAACTCGCGGCCGAGCATCAAGAACGAGGCTGTCACGGTGATAATGAGCGAGGCCTCGGTGGTGAGGGTCTAGAAGGAGTCGTGGGCAACTTCGGCAACCGAGTCGGGCAAACGATCCTTCATCCGATTGACACTCACCACCGAGCGTCACCGATTACGCGATCTCACTCTCCGAAGTTCCCCGACCACCATCGTATTCAGGACGCTCTGGCGACCTGGTCGCCTTGGGTACGTCTCCCCATCGGCGCCGAGATGCCATCCTGAATGACCGAATGAGCAGGCGAGCCCGTGATGCGACAAGATGTCGAACGCAGGCCACGAAGGGATCCGCCAATGTCGGCAGCTACTGAAGCTCACATAGAAATCCAGCAACTCGTCCATCGATATGCCGATGCAGTGATTCATCGCAACGGCGCGCAATGGACCTCGACGTGGGCGCCTGAGGCCGAATGGGACCTCGGCGGCGGACGTTTGGTCGAAGGCGTGGAGGCGATTTCGGCTCTGTGGCACAAGGCCATGGGTGGATTCGAGGCCACCATCCAGACGGTGCTCAACGGCGAAACCCACCTTGGTGACAGTGGTGAAACCGCAAGCGGGCGTTGGTACATCCAAGAACATGTTGTGCGCAGCGGCGACAAGCGGAGCCTCTTGCTGGCCCACTACGAGGACGAGTACCGCAAGGTGGAGGGCAGCTGGAAGTTCACCCGTCGGCTCTTGGAGCCGCACTACAACGGCGCCACAGACCTCAGCGACGAATTCAACTGCACCGGCGACAAGCTTCGGGCAAGGAGCGTGGAAGGAATCACTGTATGAAGGTGGACGGAGGGCTCGGGCTCACGCCCGACATCGATGGCATTACCGCCAACGCCAAGGCTCAAGAAGCTGCCGGCTACGACGGCGTCTGGACAGCCGAAACCAGCCACGACCCGTTCTTGCCACTCGTCGTTGCGGCGGCGAACACCGAACGTCTCGAGCTCGGCACGTCCATTGCGGTCGCGTTCGCCCGCAACCCAATGCTGTTGGCCAACATCGGATGGGACCTCCAGGCCATGAGCAAGGGCCGGTTCAACCTGGGGCTTGGCAGCCAGATCAAACCCCATATCACCAAACGTTTCTCGATGGAATGGTCGAAGCCCGCGGCTCGCATGCGGGAGATGGTGACCGCCATCCGAGCCATCTGGCACACGTGGGAAACCGGCGACAAGCTGGACTTCCGCGGCGAGTTCTACCAGCACAAACTAATGACGCCCTTCTTCGCTCCAGACAAGCGCGACCTCAGCGATTTCGGTGTCCCCAAGATCTGGCTCGCTGCGGTCGGCGAACTAATGACACAGACGGCCGGCGAGGTCTG
>CAWKYX010000025.1:0-22056 GCA_963854265.1 Acidimicrobiia bacterium | reverse complement strand
ATCGGGCGTCAGCCCAAAGCGTGTGCGGGCCACGGTCGCCCCGACCCGCACTAGGGCCTCGTGCGACAGCATGGCCCCCTTGGGGTGAGCCGTGGTGCCCGACGTATACATCAACACAGCGGTGTCGCGCACCCGTACGCCGTAGCGACGAGCGTCCAGCTGATCACCGGTTACCGTCTCAGCCGCTGCCACCACATCGGCCTCGCCCAGCAACCACGGATCTGTACTGGGACCTACCACGATTATGTGGCTCAATAACGGGGCTTCGTCGAGTCGCAGGTCAGGCGATGATGCATCAGCCAGTGATGGCAAGGTCTCGTGCAGGAGGGCAATGTGCGCGCCGATTTCACCGCCGTCAGGGCTCCCGATCAGGACCCGCATCTCAGAGTTCTCGATGACGTGCGATAGCTCGTAGGCCTTGAAGCGGACGTTTATGGGCACGCCGACCGCGCCGATCTTGGCGGCCCCCACCAGGGCCGCGTAGTAGTCGACCCCCTGCTCCATACGGATCCCGACCTTGTCGCCGGCATCGAGCCCAAGGGCAATAAACGCCCGGGCAAAGTGGTCGGCGCGAGCTCGGAACTCCGGGAACGTGGCCCGGTGGTCGGGGAACACGATGGCATCATGAGTCCAGGCTTGGGCCGCTCGTTCGATGCAGTCTCCCACCGTTGTCACCTCGACGAGACCTGCCAACCGATGTGTGAACTGAACTCCGGCCACCGACAACCTCCGTTCCCTTCCGTCTTGGCGACACTAATCCGTCGCAACCGGGTTCGGACGCCCGAGCCATCTCCGACTCCGGGTCAGAGAGTGCCGCCACACCCCTGACGTGCACGGGTGGGACAGGCAACGTCGGACGGGCGGTGTTCTCGAAATCTCCGAGGCAGTAGACGTTCACGGCAACATCGAGCCAGGTCGGTTCAGCCACATGGGGCACCGCTGCCCCAGATCCTGGTGCGGTCAGAGATCACGAGTGCTGCAGTCGATAGGCACGTGCATATGGATAATTCGGGACCCCTGGCTCTGGTGACCAACCAGACGCGCCGTCCTATCCTCCGGTGCCGGTTCAGAACGCCCTGCCACTTGTCGGTGTATCGATGGCCTGACTCCGGCGAGAGCGGCGAACTCAGGCAGCCATATCGTCGATGTCGCACACTGGGACCCGAGGGTCGATCTAGGAATCGGATGGCAGGCAGCAACTCTTGGAAGTGTCGGACACCAAGCCGCTCCCGCCAGCGCAGGCGGGAGCGTCCATAACCGCTTGCTCCAGCCCGTGAGTGCAGGTTCTGGTGGGCGACGTCCACGATCTCCGCCAATCGTGCCATCATGGCGCCGACATCGACTCCATAGGAGACACATCAGATATGAAGCTCGAAGGAAGGGTTGCAGCAATAACCGGCGGGACCCGTGGGCTCGGCCGCGGCATGGCTGAGGCCTTCCTGGCCGAAGGAGCCAAGGTCGTCGTCAATGGTCGAACCGCCGAAAAGGGTGCGGCCACGCTTGCCGAGATCGGCGCCGGCGATGCACTGCACTTCCACGCCGGCGACATCACCAAGCAGGAGAACGCCGAAGGCTTGATCGACGAAGCCATCTCACACTTCGGACAGCTCGACATCTTGGTGAACAACGCAGGTGGGCTGAACGTCCCAGCATCAATCATCGACATGCCCGATGAGGAATGGCTATTCGCCTTGGACTGGAACGTCAACGCTCCGTTCTGGGCTACCCGTCGAGCCCTGCCCGGGATGGTGGAGCGGGGCTGGGGCCGTGTCATCAACATCTCATCGATGTTCGGAAAGATGGCCAGCCCATCGGTGTCGCAATACGTCACGACCAAGCACGCGCTGAACGGCTTTACCAAGGCCGTCTCGGTGGAATACGGCGCGCAGGGGGTCACCTGCAACTCGATCTGTCCGGGTCTGGTCATCACTGACATCGTCAAGGACAACGGCCCCGACACCGCAGCCACGCTCGACATGAGCTTCGATGAGTATGTCGATATGATCGTCGCTCCGTCAGCTATCAAGCGTCCAAACACGGTCGAAGAGGTCGCGGCAATGGCCGTCCTTCTCGCCTCCGATGTTGGCGGTGGCATCACCGGCACGATGATGTCGGTCGACGGCGGCGCAAGCCCCTACTAGTCGTTATCCAATACAGAGCCTGACCGAAGGAGCTGACTGCATGGACGAGATCCAGAGACTCGCGGCGATCGCCGACATCGCCCACCTTGTGCACGAGTATGCGCGTTTCGCCGACCTCAACCGACCCGAGGACCAAGCGGCGACCTTCGCCTCGGATGGGGTTGCGGACTATGCGGGTTCGGACATTGTTGGGCCGGCCGCTATCGCTGCGGCGGTGGCGCCGGCGCTCAACGAGTGGGTGGCCAGCTGCCACACGATCTCAAACGTTCAGGTAGACGTCGCGAGTCCTACAAGCGCGACCGCTGTTTGTTATCTCTACGCCTGGCGTCGAATCGATCCCACAGGGGCCGGCGACTACGAGGTCCGCGGGCAGTACCACGACGAGTTGGTACGCACCCACGAAGGCTGGCGCTTCGCACGACGGACGTTCTTGACGATGGCCGCAACACCCCCTCGCCCCGACGTCCCCCATATCGATCGCCGACCCTCGTCATAGCCACGATCGATCCGCACAACCGGGTGACGGTCGGTGCCTGGCACCAAGTGTCACCGGTTGCCCGAACAACCAGTGACGGTCGGTGCCAGGCACCAAGCGTCACCGGTTTGCTACTGGAGCGTTCTTGCGCGACCAACGTCGCAAGGCGTCCTAGCATCGTGGTCGTGATGGGCTCTGAGACGACATCTGTGGCGAGCGGACGATGACCGCTGGCGGAGATCGCTCTCGTGTCTATAAAGGCGACTGGATTGTTTCGTCGGTCCTGCTCGATCGTGCCGAACGTTTTGGCGATGGCCTCGCGGTGTCTTCCCTACGCGGTGACCTCAGCTGGGCGGATCTGGTCGATCGAGCGCAACGCGTCGCGGGCTACCTGGCCCACCTGGGCGTCGGGCCCGGTGACCGAGTCGCAACGATGCTGCCATCCAACACCGACTACCTGGCCGCCTGGCACGGCATCGTCTGGCGCAACGCCATCGATGTCCCAATCAACAACGAGTACAAGGGCGCCTTCCTCGAGCACATGCTCCGTGACTCGAGCGCGAAAGTGCTCATCATCGACGCAGCCTGGGTGGACCGCCTCAATCAGATCAACATCACGGATCTCGAACACGTGATCGTCTGGGGCTCGGCAAACCCCAGCTCGTTCACCGCCCGGCCTGTCCATGAGTTCGCGGACGCGCTATCTGCCGACCCCGTCGCAATCGAGCCGCGATCGGAAACCGACCTCACCTATGTGATCTACACGTCAGGCACCACCGGACCAGCCAAAGGTGTGGTCCATAACAACCGGTCGTCGATTTGGTACTGCATGCCGTTCATCGAAGGGCTCGATCTGGTCGATGACGACGTGTGCTATTCCATGTTTCCGCTCTTCCACCAAATGGGACGATCGGCCTGTTCGATGACCGCCTGGTACGTGGGCAACCCGGTCGTCCTGCGCGAACGTTTCTCGGTCAACGGATTCTGGGAGGACGTGCGCGACAGCGGCGCGACGTGGATGGGCTATTTCGGCGCCGTCGTGCTGTTTCTCTGGAACCAGGACCCCAGCCCGGTCGACCGCCAGCACTCGATGCGTCGAGCGTTCGGCGCGGCGGCGCCACGCGAACTCATGGGGCCCTGGACCGAACGGTTCGGCGTCAAACTGACCGAAACCTATGGTTCGACCGAACTCGGCCTCGGATCGGGTCTCGGCCCCGGATTCGGGCCATCGAAGAGCGGCACCATGGGCCAGCCCTGCCGCCACGTCGATCTCGCGATCTTCGACGACGACGACCGCCCTGTCGCAACCGGCACGGTCGGCGAAGCAGTCTGGCGGCCCCGCTACCCATATGCGATCTTCCAGGGATACTGGAACAACCCGGGGGCCACGGTCGAAGCGTTCCAGAACCTCTGGTTTCACTCGGGTGATGCCGGCATGGTCGACGACGACGGCAACTTCATCTTTAAGGATCGGCTCAAAGATTCCATCCGTCGACGAGGCGAGAACATTTCCTCGTTCTCGGTCGAGGAGTCGGTCCGCGGCAACCCGGGAGTGCTCGAAGTGGCGGCCTACGCCGTCGCGTCGGATCTCGCCGAGACCGAAGAGGAAGTGATGATCGCCGTCGTCGCCGAATCCCACGCCGGACCTGACGTCGAGCAGTTGTTCCGGACACTGTGTGACGTGATGCCTCGCCATGCCGTCCCGCGCTACCTCCGGATTGTCGCGGAGTTGCCCAAGACGCCAACTCAGCGCGTCCAGAAAGTGAAGCTCCGCGAGGCCGGTGTTACGGCCGACACCTTTGATCGCGAATCGATGGGAATCTTTCCCAAAAGGGACTGAATCGCGGCGCACTACCGGGTAACGGGGGTGCCAGGCACCAAGTGTCACAAGTTGCCTGAACAACCAGTGACGGTCGGTGCCAGGCACCAAGTGTCACCCGGTTCTGCGCAGCTAGAACTATGGCCATGCGTATTGGTGAGCTCTGGCAATACCCGGTGAAATCGATGATTGGGCAGTCTTGGCGGTACCCGTCGTCGCTGACGGTTCTGTGGTGGCCGTCTTGGTCTTGTACCGGGAGTCTGACCTCTTGTTCGGGGTTGACGCTCGTCATCATCTTGAGCGGCTTGCATCTCCAGTGGCCGCGGCCCTGGCCAACGTGGACCGTCTTGGATCGATGACCGAGTTGGCGCTGGTGGACGACCTCACATCGCTCGGTAACAGACGTCGCATGGATCGAGATCTTGTCGAGTCCGTCGACGAGTCGCTGCGACTTGGGGCGCCAGTCGCATTCGCGATGATCGACGTCGATCACTTCAAAGCCTTCAACGACACCCACGGCCACACCGCCGGAGATGACGCGCTGCGGACCGTCGCTGGGGTGATTGCTGTCACCGTCCGAGGCGGCGACATCGTCTATCGCTACGGCGGCGAAGAGTTCTCCATGCTGCTCCCGGGGGCAACCCCCGAAGAGGCCACCGACGTTGCAGAACGCGTTCGCCTGGCTGTCGAAGAGGCATCGATCCCCGGAGAACAGACACAGCCAGGGGGCCGTCTCACCGTCTCGGTCGGCGTATCGACACTTCCCAGCGATGCAAGTACTTCGATCGCCGTCCGTGCTGATAAAGCGCTCTACAAGGCGAAGCTGGCAGGGCGCAACCAAGTGGTCATGGCCTGAGTCAACTCAGGTTGCTGACACGCCGGAAGCCGACCACACGACCGACAGACACACCAACAGTCTCGCGGAGCAACTGACGAACCGACGAGTCAAGATCAGTCGGTGAGAACCAGGCCTGGAGGCCGACCTCACGGGCCACTTCGACGGCGCGGAGTGCGTGGTACGGGTCCGACACCAACAACACCTCGTCGCCCAGCCCTTCATCGCGAAGCACGTTGGCCGTCGCGCTCAGCTCTTCGAACGTATTGGTCCCATCGACAACGATGCGAAGGTTGGCTTCCGGAACCCCTTGATCGCGCAAATACGTGAAGCCGGTGAACCCCTGGGTGAACCGATCACCTAGCTGGTTGGATCCTGTGGTGACGATGATCGACGCCATCCCATCGTTGTACAACTGCAACGCGGCGTTCAGGCGGGCCTCGAGCACCGGTGAGGGACGACCGTCGTATTGGGCAGCGCCGAGGACCACAATGGCGTCAACAGGGCGGGCCTGATCATTGCGGCTGGCCGACCAGACCTGAACAAAGGTCACCCCGACATACAACACACCGATGGCAGCAAGCCCCACAGCGACCCAAAACAACCGGCGAAAGCGCCTGCGCTTATCGGTCATGCCGGTGCTTGCTCAGAACCTGACATGCCGGCGGTCCGAGTGACGCGGGCAGCAACCATCGCGTCAGCTCAGCTCGGCCAACGCAGCACGGAGACGGACCAGCGCGACCTCGCGGTCCAGGAGCGCCATGGGTTCGAACAGCGGCGGCCCAACACGTCTTCCCGTCACCGCTATGCGCACGGGCACCTGGGATTTCGCATCAAGGTCGTCGCCAACTTGACGGACAACTGCGTTGAGGGTTTCGGCATCCCAATCGCAGGTCTCCAGAGCCGAAATGGCTGCCTGCAGGACCGCCGGGACCTCGTCACGGCCCATCGCCTTCGCGATCTTGGCCAGTTCTTTCTCGTTGGTTTCGGCGGGCGGGTCCTCGGTGAAGAGCCAGTCGACCAACGGCCCAATGTCGGACAGGCGACGGAGGCGTTCTTGAATGTGTGGCACAACGGCTCGGAAGATGGTGGCGTCAAACCGGTCGGCGGGCCAGGGCGCATCAGCACCCAGCCAGGGCTGCAGACGCTCCGCAAGCTCGTCTGGTGACAATGCGCGGATGTACTCGCCGTTGATGTGCTCGAGCTTCTTCATGTCGAAGAAGGCCGGCGCCTTGTTGACCCCGGCGAGATCGAACAGCTCGATGATCTCGCTCATCGGGCGGACTTCGACATCATCGGGCGGCCCCCAACCAAGCAACGCCAGATAGTTGGCCATGGCCTCGGGCAAGAACCCGTCAGCCTCGAAATCGGCCAGCGCTACCGAGTCTTTGCGTTTGGACAGCTTTTTGCGATCATCGCCGACCATGAGCGGCAGGTGCGCGTAGGTGGGCGCGGGCCCGAGGTCCAGCGCCTGCCACAACAGCATGACCTTAGGGGTGGTGTTCAGGAGGTCTTCGCCGCGCACGACATGGGTGATGCCCATGTCGGCGTCGTCAACCGCATTCGCCACCAGGAAGACTGGAGTTCCGTTGCCGCGACGGACGACGAAGTCCTCGAACTCCGCAGTCTCGAACGACACCGAGCCGCGGACAACATCGTCGATGACAATCTGACCCTGAGTTGGCGTACGGAATCGCACGACCACACCATCGCCGTCGACGACGTCTGATCGGTCTCGACAATGACGGTCATAGCCACCTTTGAACCCGGTCTGCGCGTTCCGTGCATCGATCGCGTCGCGGGTGCAATCGCACAGATAGGCCGCGCCAGAGTCGACCAGCTTGGCAATGGCGGCAAGGTATATCTCGGTCCGCTCAGACTGGTAGTGCGGGCCTTCGTCCCAGTCGATGCCCAGCCACTGGAGCGGCTCGGTGATGGCCGCGTAGAACTCGGGGGTGGCCAGTTCGGCATTGGTGTCTTCGATACGTAGCACCAACGTGCCGCCGTAGCGGCGGGCATGGAGCCAATTGAACAAAGCAGATCGCGCAGACCCGACATGCAGATAGCCGGTTGGAGCGGGAGCGAAGCGAACTCGCGGGGTGTCAGCCATCAAGCGAGGTCGTCGTTGTGACCGACGTGCGCTGCAGCGAACACTTCGGTGTCGATGAGGGCCGACCAGTCTTGACCATGCGCTGTCTCGATCATCGATGGCGTTTGGCGTAGCACGTCAGCATCGACCGCATCGGTGATCCGGCGGCACTCGAGGTAGTGATGAGCGCCGTTTTCGACCCGATCGAACGCGCCCTTGCGAAGGGTCACCAACGCATCAGCGGGGTCATCGTCGAGAAACCCCCAAACACGGAATGCGATGTCGAGGTCATGGATGACCGGCGCCCGGCCGAACAACGATGCGCGCTTCAGGCCCACCAGGACGCAGCCTGCCGAGACATCTGCCCACCGTTCACCCTCGGTCAGATTTACCCGGTCTTCGAACTGTTTGACCAGCTTCAGGGCGTACCCCTGGTCGGGACCTTGGCTGCCGAAGCCAGTGCCGGTCGGTTGGCCGTCGGTGAGGTCGCCTGGACGCTCGGCTCGCCACGAGTCGCTTAGACGTGGGGGTGACTCGTAGTACTTGCCGTTGCCGGGCTTTTGCGGGACGTGATTCGGTGCTGACACGTCGGCCATCGTACTTCTCCCCCGACTGCAGTTGCCCTACCGCCAAGATTTGGCAGCGAACGCGCTGGGGCTGTTAGACCACGGCGAGCGAACGCAGCTGCGCTGCGACCTCGGGGACCTCGGCCCAATCGGCGATGGCGGCAGCCGCTTCGACCGTTGCCCCTTTGCGCTCAGGCGCCGGAACCCGATGAAGGTGACCAACCATTTCGTCAATCCGACCCGCAACGTGAAGAGCAAACGCCAGCCAGCGAGCATGGAAGTGATCGGGCGAGCGATGGAATATCTCCTCCAGTTCATCGAGGCCTCGTTGACCGAACGTCTCCGAAGCCACAACAAGGGCGTATACGGCCGGAGGCACCTGCCCGGGGAGTTGCTCGAGCAGTCGACGCGCAACAGGGCCGTGACCCGACACCGCTGCTGTCTCGACCGCGGCCAATTTGTACGAGGCCTGGCGACCGCTGGGCAGCTTGGCCGACACGGCCATGGCCCGCTCTTGAGCACCGTCGGCCTTTTGGCTCAACCCGACCAGCGAGTCACGGATTTCCCCCGACAACGCTTCGAGTTTCGCAGCCTGTGCGGGCGCTCTGACCGCCGACAGGTTCGTGGCAATGGCCCAGACGAACACGAAGGCTCCGAACCAGATTCCGGCGACCGCCAAAACCACGACGGCGACCACCCCAGTCGCGATTGAGACGATGGCGGCACGCCGCCACCGTTGCTCGCGTGTCCCCGGCAAGAGTTCGGCCATGACGTGACCACCGTCGAGCGGCAGCACAGGCAACAAGTTCACCAGGCCCCAGCCCAGGTTGATCCACAGCATCACGACGACGAAGTACCGCACGTCCCCGCTCCCAAAGCCGCCGGCCACCACAGTGCCCGCAGCAACAAGGCCCCCGAGCACCATTCCGGCAACGGGTCCCGCCAACGCAACTGAGATCAGGTGCCAACGCGTGGCGTCGACGCTGGGTTGCCAGTGGGTGAGCCCCCCGAAGCTGTAGAGATCAATAGTCGGCTCGGACCCCAACCGCCGCGCCGCAAACGCGTGACCTAGCTCGTGCCACAGAATCGAGACGCCGGCGACCGCTGTCCAGATCGCGACCGTGCTTACCGTCGCGTTCTGATCGAACCCGAGAATCATGACGATCAAGAAGAACGACAGCTGAATCCGAACTGGGAACCCGAACAGCGCGAAACGGACTCCCCCGTCACCAACCCGTAAACCTGCGAACGGAGCCGACACCGCGTGCTACCGGTCGGCCAAGAGGAGGCCGAACACGAGCGAGTCCATGAGTGCCTGCCAGCTGGCCTCGATGATGTTCTCAGACACACCAATGGTGGTCCAGCTCTGCTCGCCGTTGGTGCTGTCGAGAAGCACCCGAGTGATCGCGCCCGTGCCGGTTCCGGTATTGAGCACACGAACCTTGTAGTCGGTGAGCGAGATGGCTGCGAGCGCCGGCAAGCGCTCGGCCAGGACCGACCGGATCGCGGTGTCGATGGCATTCACCGGGCCGTTGCCCTCGCCGATGCCGATGAGTCGCTCGTCGTCAATCCATAGCTTCACGACGGCTTCGGTGTCTACCTCGACCGCGACGTCGTTCCATGCTCGACTCCCCGCACCACGGTGCATCATGTCGACATGGAAGGACTCGATCGTGAAGTAGTCCTGTTCCCAGCCGCCGGCACCACGCATGAGCAGCTCAAGCGAAGCATCGGCCACCTCGAAGTGGTAGCCCTCGTGTTCGAGACGCTTGAGGGCGTCAACCACATCGCCGAGGACCTTGCCATCGAGCTCGATACCCAGTTGTTCGGCCTTGAGCTCCAGCGTGCTGCGCCCCGCCATCTCCGACACAACAAAGCGAGTGCCGTTGCCAACGAGCGCTGGATCGACATGTTCATAGGCATCGGGGCGCCGGGCGATGGCACTTGTGTGCAGGCCGGCCTTGTGCGCAAAGGCCGATTGACCGGCATAGGGCTGCTGTGCGGCAGGCGTGAAGTTCACGAGCTCGGCAACATGGTGCGAGACCGAGGTGAGATGAGGAATCCGGTCGGCGGGAATCGTTTCGATCCCCATCTTGAGGCTCAGGTTCGCGATGATCGGGATGAGGTCGCAGTTACCGGTGCGCTCGCCGTAGCCGTTGATGGTGCCCTGGACCTGAACCGCGCCGCCCCGGACGCCGGCGATCGCGTTGGCGATCCCGCAACCCGTGTCGTTGTGAAGATGGACGCCGACGCCGACATCGACGTGGCGCACGACCGCTTCCACGGCCTCCTTGACTTCATGGGGCAACGATCCGCCATTGGTGTCGCACAGCACGAGTCGCTCGGCCCCGGCCATCGCTGCAGCTTCGAGCACGCGAAGCGAGAACTCCGGATTGTGCCGATAACCATCGAAGAAGTGTTCGGCGTCGAAGAAGACCCGCCGACCCTGCGCGACCAGGTACTCAACCGAGTCCGCCACCATCGCCACACCCTCGTCGAGGGTTGTGCGCAGCGCCTCGGTGACGTGGTAGTCCCAGCACTTGCCCACGATGCAGACAACTTCGGTGCCGGCACCCAGGAGCTTCTCGAGGGTCTGATCCTCGTCAACCTTTCCTTTGACCCGGCGGGTCGAGCCGAAGGCCACGAATATCGAGTTCTGCAAGACCATCTCGTCCTTGGCTCGCGCGAAGAACTCGTCGTCTTTGGGATTGGCGCCAGGCCAGCCGCCCTCGATGTAGTGCACGCCGAGAAGATCGAGCTGTTCGGCAATGCGGAGCTTGTCATCGACCGTGAGCGAGATGCCCTCGAGCTGGCTGCCGTCTCGGAGCGTCGTGTCGTAGATCTCGACAGCGGCCGGAGCCGAGTTGGTCGATGCCATGTCAGCCCTCGACTGCTGTGAGCCAGCCGTGTGGGTCGGCGGCATCGCCAACCTGCAACGTGGTGAGGGCGTCACGCAGCCTCAACGTATTGGGCCCGGGCTGACCATCACCGACGGCGATGCTGGCATCGGCCACAACAATCGTGCCGACAGGAGCGACAACCGCGGCCGTACCCGAAAGGAACACTTCGCCGCCGCCGGCCGCCCAGGCTTGAACGTCGGAGACCGTCAGCTGGCGCTCGTCGACTTCATAGCCCAGGTCCAATGCGAGCTTGATGATCGAGTCGCGAGTAATCCCGTGCAGGAAGGACTCGTCGAGAGCGCGAGTCACGATGTGATCGTCGTCGATCAAGAAGAAATTGGAGGCTCCGGTTTCGGTGATGTCGTCGCCGGTAGCGAAGAGCACCTGGTCGGCGCCATGGTCTCGCTTGGCGTCCAGGGTAGGACCCAACGCCATCACGTAGTTGGCGCCACTCTTGACCATGCCGAACTGGGGCGTTGTGCGCGGCACCTTTGTTTCGACGTAAATCGTGAGCGGCCGCACGCCCCCTGCGAAGTAGTCACCAACGGGCGAACAGAAAACATACAAGATGCCATCGTCGCTTGGTGCAGCGGCAGCACCGATGTTGGGCGAAGTCCCGATCAGGGTCGGGCGGATGTAGAGCGACCCGGGAGAATCGGGGGTGAACGACCCGTTGGCCTCGACGGCGTCAACAATCATGGACCGGATCATCGCTGCATCAGGGGCCGGCATGCAGAGCTTGCTGACGCTGTGGCGCATCCGCTCGACATGGTCGTCCAGACGGAAGATCGCCAAGCTGCCATCGCTTTGGCGATGGGCTTTGAGCCCCTCGAAACACGCGCTGCCGTAGTGGAAGACGTGGGTCGCAGGATGGAACGAGAAGGGCTCGAGCGGCACTGCGTGGCCGCTGTATTCATAGGTCCCGTCAGCCAGGTTGGCCAGGGTCATCGAATCGCCAAACAGCGTTCCGAATGGTGCAGAGAATGGGTCGTCGCTCACGGTTGTACCTTCGAGTCAGCGGAGAACGAACGCCGTCGGTGAGACGGAGTACGTCACAGGTTGGAAGAGATCGCGTCACCGATCTCGCTAGTAGTGCCGGACATGTTCAGACAAGCATCGCACGCCGCACGGATTCGGTCAGCGGCTTTCGTGTCGCCCAAGAAGTCGAGCATCAGCGCACCCGACAAGATCGCAGCGGTGGGATTGGCCTTGCCGGTCCCGACAATATCGGGCGCCGACCCATGGACAGGCTCGAACATGGACGGGCTGGTCCGAGTGGGGTCCATGTTGGCCGAGCTGGCGAACCCAATACCACCGGACACGGCTCCACCAAGATCGGTCAAGATATCGCCGAACAAATTGTCGGTCACGATGACGTCGTAGCGCTGGGGATCTTGCACGAAGTAGATGCACGCGGCATCGACATGGTTGTAGGCAGTCTGAACGTCGGAGTACTCGCGGGCGACCTCGTTGAAGGTGCGTTCCCAGAGGTCACCGGAGAACGTGAGGACGTTGGTCTTGTGGACCAACGTCAGGTGTTTGCGCTCGCGGCTGCGTGCCAAGTCGAACGCGTAACGAACACAGCGTTCGACGCCCATGCGTGTGTTGACCGATCCCTGTGTCGCGATCTCATAGGGCGTGTTCGCCCGCAGCAAGCCACCTTCGCCGGCATAGGTACCTTCGGTGTTCTCGCGGATCACGATGAAGTCGTGCGGATCGCCGCTCTCGCCGCCGTCGTAGACGAACGGCCGCAGGTTGATATAGAGATCCAGAGCGAACCGCATCTTGAGCAACAGCCCGCGTTCGATAACACCAGGAGGAACCTCGGGCGTCCCCACAGCGCCCAGGTACAGCACATCGAGATCACGCCACTCATCGAGCACCGAGTCGGGCAGGATCGTGCCGTCTCTGAGGTAGCGGGCTCCGCCCAAGTCATAGTCGACGGTTTCGTAGTCGACACCAACAGCGCTGACGACCTTCAGGCCTTCAGCGATCACCTCGGGACCAATACCGTCGCCACCAATGACGCCGATCCTGTGAGCCATGTGTTTGTTGCTCCTTCAAGACGAAAGCCGCCCACCGAGGTAGACGGCTGCTGGACACCCCGCCAGGGGGTTACGCCCTATTGAATAACGATCGATTGAATGACAATCACGTTCAATCGGTGATGCACACGCCCAGTGTCGCCGCCTCAGTCACGAATGACAAACACTGCGGCGTGTTCACCGAACGTTGGCGATGATCGTAACGAGCCCTGGTCGGCCGCTAGCCTCCTGGGATGGCTCTGCAGCATCAACTTTCTCAGACCGCCTACGACCGTCTGAAGGCCGAATACGAAGTACTAACCACCATTGGGCGGGTCGATATCGCCAAGAAGATCGAAACGGCGCGCGAACTCGGCGACCTCTCAGAGAACGGGGACTACCACGCCGCCAAAGAAGAGCAGGGAAAAATGGAGGGCCGCGTCGCACTCCTCGGGTCGATGGTGGACAACGCCGTGATTGTCGAAGACCCCGGCGATAGCGGCGTCGTCGCGCCCGGCAGCATCGTCTCGATCCGCTACAAGGGTGACGACGAGGTTGAGCGCTACCTCCTGGGCTCGATCGAGGAACGACAAGACCTCGACGTGATCTCACCAAGCTCTCCCATGGGCCAGGCGCTGGTCGGCGCCAAGCCCGGCGAAACCATCAACTACGAGGCGCCGGGCGGCACCCTCGCTGTCGAGATCGTGTCCATCGGCTGATCGCAACGCCTGGCTGACTGGCCAGGCTCTGCGACACGTACCCCCGCTATGAGCGACGACGGCGACACCCCGACCGAGCCTGAGGGCATTGACGACATCTTCACGGCCGCCGGGCGTCGGCCAGAGCCGGCCGATGACAGCGAACCGCCTGACGCGGTAATAGCGGTGCCCATTGTCGACCCAGACGCGGACCCAATCGAAGATGCCAGTAGCCCGCTCACGTCGGCTGAGTCCCCATTTCCCAATGGTTCGGGCGGAACTCCCCCACCCGACCAGACGCCAGGCGCGTCAACTTCGCCGGTCCCGTACCGCCCGCCTCGCCCGGGGAGCTACGGCTATCACACGCCCCCTCCAGAGACAGCCGACGGCCGCGGCGGCTATCGGGCCGGCGCCTACCCGGCCGGCCCGCCAATGCCAACACAGCCTCAATTCGGCCGCCGTGCCCCTCAGCGTGGACAACAGCCCAATGCGGAAGGCTTCTACCCGAGCGAGTACTACCTCGGGACCGATTGGACCCGTGTGGTGGTCGGCGGGCTCGCATCGCTGGTGCTGTTGCTGGGCATCGCCATCTTGGGTTTCTATCTTTTCGACCGGTTCGACCCGACTGACTCGTCCGGTGATGAGACCGCCATCAAGGAGCAGACCACTCCCGTCTCGGAGGTCCCGGTCTTCGCATGTGCCGGCGACCCCGACCCCGTCAGCAACATGGCCCCACCACAAAGCTTCTTGATCTCAGGTCGCGATGCCGGCAACCGTTGGTTGGCTTTCCGTAACCCCCAGAGCGGCGGACGACGCCAGCTCTGGCTCCGGGCCAGTTCGGTACCCACCTTCGATCCCTCCTCAGTCGGCGTCGTCAGCTGCGCAGCGAGCGATGTCGAGTTCCCGACCCCGGCCAGTGGGCCAACAGCGGCTCCCGCTCCGACGCCGGACCCCGACGCAGCGCCGACGGTTGGGCCGGACCAGCCCACGCCGACTCCCGTGGCAACGCCGACGCCCGAACCAACATCCACCCCAACACCGACACCCACCGCGACGCCCGAACCGACGGCGACGCCGACTCCAGAACCCACGGCCACGCCGACCGTGACGCCCGCAGCGCCCACTAGTACGCCAGACCCCGGCGACAACTGAGCCCGCAGCGGCGAGTCAACCGCCAAGCTCTCGTTCATCGCCCTTTACAATGACTGAAATCACCGAAGTCCAGTCACGCACGGGAGCATGCATGGGTCGCACACTGAGTCAGAAGGTCTGGGATAACCACATCGTTCATTCGAGCGACGGAGAGCCCGACCTGCTCTATATCGACCTCCACCTGGTCCATGAAGTGACCTCACCCCAGGCATTCGACGGGCTACGAGTTTCTGGTCGGCCTGTCCGACGCCCGGACCTGACCATCTCCACCGAGGATCACAACGTCCCGACCCAGGACATCGATCAGCCGATTGCCGATCCCATCAGTCGCCAGCAAGTCGAGACGTTGCGCACCAACACCGACGAGTTCGGCATCACGAACTATCCAATGGGTCACGTCAACCAAGGCATCGTTCACGTCATCGGTCCCGAGCTGGGGCTCACACAACCTGGCATGACCGTCGTATGCGGTGACAGCCACACCTCGACTCACGGAGCGTTCGGCGCCCTCGCTTTCGGAATCGGCACCAGCGAGGTCGAACATGTTCTGGCCACCCAGACGCTGCAGCAAGCAACGCAGGAGACCATGGCGATCACCGTCAACGGCGAGCTGCCAGAGGGCTCCACCGCCAAAGACGTGGTCCTGGCCATCTTGGGGGTGGTCGGTACCGGCGGCGGGATCGGTGCCATTGCCGAGTTCCGAGGACCGGTGATCGAGGCATTGTCGATGGAAGGCCGAATGACAGTGTGCAATATGTCGATCGAGTTCGGCGCTAAGGCCGGCCTCATCGCCCCCGACGACGCGACGTTCGCCTACCTCAAGGGTATGGAAAATGCCCCGAAGGGCGCCGACTGGGACGCGGCGGTGGCGGCCTGGCGACAACTGCGTACCGACGACGACGCCGTCTTCGACCGCGAGGTCGTCCTCGACGGGTCCGACATCACCCCGCACGTCACCTGGGGCACGAACCCTGGCCAGGTGATCCCCATCGCCGCCGACATCCCTGGTCCCGACGACTTCACCAACCCCGCCGACAAGGAAGCGGCAGGCCGAGCGCTCGAATACATGGGGCTCACCGCGGGGACGCCAATGACGGCTGTTGGCGTCGACACCGTGTTCATCGGGAGCTGCACCAACAGCCGCATCGAGGATCTCCGGGCGGCCGCTGCGGTCGCTGCGGGCCGTTCGGTCGCCGAGGGGGTTCGCACGCTTGTCGTCCCCGGTTCGGGACGGGTCAAGGCGCAGGCCGAGGCCGAGGGATTGCACACGATCTTCACCGACGCCGGTTTCGACTGGCGAGAGCCCGGCTGCTCGATGTGTCTGGCCATGAATCCCGACAAGCTGACACCCGGCGAGCGATCTGCATCCACTTCGAACCGAAACTTCGAAGGCCGCCAAGGCCGTGGCGGGCGGACGCATCTGGTTTCGCCCGCCGTCGCGGCCGCCACTGCGATCGCCGGGCATTTCACCACTCCGGACCACTTGCCCGAAGGAGACCACCAATGAAGCCCGTCCATATTGTTCAAGGCACCGCGGTCCCCTTGGACCGCTCTGACGTCGACACCGACCAGATCATCCCGAGCGACTGGCTCAAGCGGGTCGAGCGCACCGGTTTCGAGAAGGGCCTCTTCTCCGAATGGCTAGACGGCGACGACTTCGTCATGAACAACGAGATCTACGCCGGAGCCAACATCTTGATCGGTGGCCCGAATTTCGGCACCGGTTCGTCACGCGAGCACGCCGTGTGGGCTATTCAACAGTACGGGTTCGACGCGGTCATATCGCCAAGGTTCGGGCCCATCTTCGAGAACAACGCGACAAAGAACGGGCTCATCCCTGTCGCCGTCACCGGTGAGATCGGCGAACAACTACTCCGAGCGGTCGAGGCCGACCCGACACTCGAGATCACTATCGACGTCGACCGCCGCACCGTGGAAGCGCCGGCCATTGGGCTCGAGAGCACGTTCCCCCTCGAAGAGTCGACGCGCCTACGGTTCCTGAAGGGTCTCGATGACATCGCGATCACCATGAGCCAGGTCGCATCCATCGACTCCTTCGAGCAGCAGCGCCCCAGCTGGATGCCCCAGACAAACTGACCGGGCCGCTATTCGAGGTCTGGATCAGTGCAGACGTCGGCGCCAGGGGCAAACGCCGGGTCGAAGACTCTCGGCTCATCGACGAAGCCGCGCCCCGGCGCGTCCGTGTCGAGGTAGGCCTCGATGCCATCTGCCAGGGCTCGAGACGCAATGTCGATGTAGGCATCGGTCGCCATGAACGCAGCTTCGCTGGCGTTATGGATGTAGCCGAGTTCGACCAGTGCCGTCGGCGTGACCGGTCGACGAATCATCCCGTAGGCATCGGTGCCTCGCGTATTGAGGACCCGCACGACCCCAGCATCAGAGGCGGTTGTCCACGCCACACCATCAACCGTTGCCAAGGCAGCAAAGACAGCCCCGTAAAGCAGTCCGCCGAGTCGCCGCGACTGGTCGGAGTCGGTCTGGACGAAAATCTCGGTACCCGGAACACTGGACGGGATCGCTGCTGGTGCGTTGTGGTGAATCGAAACCAAGGCCTCGGCACCGATGGCATCGGCGAATGCAGCTCGGGTAGCCAACAAGGTTGCATAGTCGCGGGTGCGAGTAACGGCGACCGACACCCCTCTGGACTCCAGCTCTGTTTGGGTCGCCAACGACAGAGTGAGGTTCAAGTCCCGCTCCACGAGGCCATTTGGCCCCACAGCCCCCGTGTCGACCGGGCCGCCGTGGCCAGGGTCCAGAACGACCTGCACATCTTCGATGAAATCGCCATCGCTCAAGAGCGCGGTCGCGCCGCATGGGGTACGGACCACCACGATGTCCTTGGCGAGCGCCAAAATCTCGACGGGTACGCCGGTCACCGTCATGAGACCACCGGCTGGCGAGACTGGCAGCTGAGCGGCCAGACCCCCTCCGGACCCTGGAGTGGAGGCAGCCGGAGTGACCGTGGGCGCTTGGGGGCTCGGTTCGGCTGTTGGGACGGGTTGGACGGTCGGAGGTGTGGTGGCTTTGGGAAATGCAATGCCCGCCGAAGGGATCACGCTGGCGACTGCGGGACCCCCAATGACATCCACAGATCCGCTACATCCGGCCGAAACCAGGACCAGCAAGGCGATGAGGCGCCGACCAAAAAGGTGCACCGATCGAATGTAGCCGTGGATCATCCAGCTCGGCGCGAACAAAAATCATTGCTCGCGGGAACTCAATCACTCAGTCCGGGCGTCTCAAGTCCACGCAGTCAGCCTCCGAAGGAATACTTATGCGAAAGCTCACCCCCACACTCCTGGCAATAGCACTCGTCGCCGGCGCCTGCTCCAACGGCACGTCGAGCCTTGGTGCACCCGAGGAACCCCGGCCTGCTCCCGGCGGTGACCCGACCGTCGGCCTCGACAATGACGACATCCGGCTCCTGGCCGGCCTGGTGCCGTTCAACGGCTGTGGCGACCTCCTGGACCACCTCCAGGCCGAAGCCCGAGAACGAGTTGGCCCCTATGGGCTCGACTACAACGGCTTTGGGTATTACTTCGGTGAGGAAGGCCGTGACGTCACTGCAACCGCAGACGCCCCGGCAGCTGAAGAAGCAGTAGCAAGCTTCGACACATCCGGCGACGACGGCGGCGGCGACAGGGCGTCGTCCGGCGCAACCGCACCGGCCGTTGAATCGGACTCAGCGCGGTCGGGTGATGGCGTGAGCACCACCAATGTGCAGGAGGTGGGCGTCGACGAGCCAGACCTCATCAAGACCGACGGCGATCGCATGCTGGTCGTCTCCGAAAACGTCCTGTCCTATATCGACATCAGCTCCGGCAAGCCCGAAAAGACCGACAGCATCACCCTTCCGGCCGATTGGAACCACGAACTGTTCTTCCAAGGCGACCGTGTCCTCGTGTTCGCCAACAGCAACAACTGGGGTGGCGGGCCAGTGATCGCCGAGACATTGAGCGACGATGCTGAAGCCTCCTTTGCCGAGGAGCCTGCGGCCGACGCTGACTTCGTCGAAGAGCGCCGGCCAGAGCTGGTCGAGCCCGAGTGGTACGGCCCGGCCTCCACAATTCTTGAGATCGACATCTCAGACCCAGGCGATCTCCAAATCGTGGCCACCATGCGTATCCAGGGCCAGTACCTCAGCGCACGCCGAGTTGGAGACACCGTTCGCCTCGCACTCACGAGTCCTCCGGCACAGCTCGAATGGCTCTACCCAAGCAGTCCGGCCGGCGAAGACCGGGCCGAGCGCGCCAACCGCGAGTTGATCGACGAGACCACCGTCGAGGACTGGGTGCCCGAGTACGAGCTGACCACCGCCGACGGGAGCGAGCGTGGTGCGCTCCTCGACTGCGACAGCCTGCATCACCCAGCCGATTTCAGTGGCTTCGACGTCGTCTCGGTTTTGAGCTTCGATCTCGACAATGGGCTCGACAAGGGCCAGGGCGCAGGAGTGCTCGCCAGCGGTCAGACGGTGTACGCATCCACGGACCGCTTCTACATCGCCACTACCCAATGGGCCGGTGAAGAAATCGTCGACGGCGACTTCGTCGAATGGAACGAGACCTACACCACCGACATCCACGCCTTCTCCATCTCGCCCGACGAGCCCGCTGCCTACGTGGCATCGGGCATGGTGTCGGGCAGCCTCCTCAACCAGTTCTCGATGGACGAACACGATGGCTACCTCCGCATCATTACGACGGATGGGTCACCGTGGGACGAACGCAACCTCAGCGAGACATCGCTGGTGGTGTTGGACGAGTCCGGCGAGGTATTGACTCAGGTTGGCAGTGTTGGCGGAATTGGCAAGGGTGAATCGCTTTACTCTGCTCGGTTGCTCGACGACGTCGGCTTCGCCGTGACCTTCCGCCAGATCGATCCGTTCTACGTGCTCGACCTGACCGACCCAACCAACCCCAGGGTTACCGGAGAACTCAAGATCCCCGGGTTCAGTACCTACCTCCATCCAATCGATGCCAACTACGTGCTTGGAATTGGCCAAGACGCAACCGAACAGGGCGGCACGCTTGGACTCAAAGTCAGCCTCTTCTCGGTGGCCGATCCCGCCAACCCCAAAGAGATCGACTCGTGGACGATGCGTAACGCCAACTCCCCTGCCGAGTGGGACCATCGGGCGTTCCAATTCCTCGCCGAAGAGGGCACTGGTGCAGAGGGCATCGCCATTGTCCCCTTCACGACCCACAGCGGTGACAGTGATGGTGCAGTCCTGCTGAAGATCGATGACGAGACGATCAGCGAAGTCGGCCGAGTGACCCATCAGTCACCGGCAGATCAGCCGACGACCGACTGCGATGTCATCGATGGCAGCGATTTCCCCGAGGACACTGAACTATTCTGGATGACCCAGGAAGGCGCTCATATGCAGCTGTGCGATTCCAATAACAACGGCGGCTACGGCGGCTGGTACTGCGATGTGATTCCAGTGGAGGACCTGCGCTACTGGGGCCCAGAAGAGCAGATGACCGAACTCATCGAGGACCTTGTCGGCGGTGAGCCCAGCCCGGAGGACCGACTCGAAATGTGTTGGCCCGATGGCGGCAACTACCGCTTGCAGATCCAGCGGAGCTTCGTGATCGACGGTACGATCTGGACGATGAGCCCCTCCCAGGTTCAAGCCAACGACTTCAATGATCTCTCAGTCATCGGCGCCGTGGGCATCTGAGCCAACGTCCCCTGCGGACCGAGCCGGCCGATCCTTCGGTCGGCTCGGTCGCGCTGATGACCAGGTATTGGATCCGCACTATCGGGCGGGTATCGGGGCTCTACACTGATTGCCATGCTTCGTTCTGCCCTTCGACGCCTCACCAAGGCCACCCTTGTAGGTGGACTGACTGCACTGGTCGCTGTCTGGTTCCGGAGCCGCGAGCCTGATGTCGAAGATCCCGACCCCGGGGTCGCGGAATGGCCGCCACTCGCAGAAGATCCAGGCCCCATCACCACCCCGCCAGACAGTGAACCGGGCACAATCACCGAGCCGTCCGATGGGGCAGCTGCGCCTGCGCCTGCGGGAGACTGGGTGCCACCCGAGGCCGGTGGCAGTTGTCCCATCAGCCACCCGGTCAAAGTCAAACTCCGCAGTGGGATCTACCACACCCCACAGGGGGCGTCCTACGAGCGCACCAACGCCGACCGGTGCTATGGCGGCCCCGACGCAGCCGAGGCGGACGGCTACCGATCTTCCAGGACCTGACCAGCTCAGTCAGCCATCACGAGCCCGGAGCGAGATCGACCACGGCCACGCTGGAGACGCCGTCGGTCGCCTCGAGCCGATCTGCGACGTCGCTCGGGACTGTTTGCTCGGTGCTGATGACCATCAGGGCTCCGAGATCGTCGGGGCTTCGTCCGACATTCATGTCGGCAATGTTGATGCCACCTTCGCCCAGCACGCTGCCGACTCGGCCAATCACACCCGGGCGATCGTCGTTGCGGACAACAAGCATGTGCTCGGTGGGCGGGAGGTCGACGATGTGGTCGTCGACGAGGACAATGTGGGCCTCGCCCTTGAGCCCACCCAGCGTGCCGGCGAGAGAATGATCGCCGCCGCGCAACGTGATGACATTGACGTAGTCCGGTGTTGATGTTGTCGTGATAGAGCGCACCCGGACACCACGTTCTTTGGCAACCTCAAGCGCGTTGACGTCGGAAACGGGCTGATCGCTGGTGGCTCGGAGCAGCCCCTTCACAACCGCAAGTTCGGTGATGGAGTTGTCGTAGCCACCGATCTCACCCGCGAACTCGATCTCAAGTTGGCTCGGCAAGGTGGGGCTGAGGCCGGCGAACAACGCACCCAGTTGCTCGGCGAGCGGCAAGAAGGGCCGGACGGTCTCGGTGACTTCAGCCGCCGACACGTTGACGGCGAATGGCACGAACTCACCGTCGAGGGCCAGCGCCACCTGTTCAGCGATGGTCACACCGGCTTTGTTCTGGGCCTCTCGAGTGCTGGCACCCAAATGCGGAGTCACGACGCAGCCCGGCAGCCCGAACAACGGCGAGTTGGTGCACGGTTCCTCGGAGAACACGTCGAAGCCGGCGCCACCAACGTGGCCGGATCGGATGGCATCTGCCAACGCGACCTCATCGACGATGCCACCGCGAGCGACGTTGATGACGCGAATTCCGGGCTTGGCCTTGGCCAAGAGTTCGGCACTGATGAGCCCGATCGTGTCTGGAGTCTTTGCAACGTGGATTGTGGCGAAGTCGGACTCGGCAACCAGTTGTTCGAGCTCGAGCAGCTCCACGCCGACCTTGCGAGCTCGCTCGGGTGCCACGAAGGGGTCGTAGCCCACAATGCGCATGCCGAATGCTTGGGCACGCT
>CAWKYX010000024.1:0-22143 GCA_963854265.1 Acidimicrobiia bacterium | reverse complement strand
CGTCACGCTACGTCGGTGGGTTGATTCGCAGGGTGGACGCTTATATCTTCACATATATGCAGGTATTGATTGACACGGTCGACGCGGCGGACTTGGCCGGGATGTTTCGATTACTGGGTGACCCGACTCGTGTGCGGATTCTGTTTGCGGTCCAAGAGGCGGGCGAGCTCTGCGTCGGCGACATCGCCGCACGCGTCGAGACCAGCGAGACCAAGGTCTCCCAGGCGATGCGCCTGCTGCGCTCGGCGAATGTGGTTCGAGCCCGCCGAGATGGCCGCAATATTTACTATCGGCTCGACGACGATCACATCTGCCAACTCCTCGACGTCTGCAGGGATCACCTTTCCCACACCCGCACCGAGAACGGGGCGCCCGTGCCGATACCAAGCACCCATCGTGATAGCAGCGCACGGTCCACGAGGAACAACACCAGCAACGACAACACGATCCAGGTTGTTTGATGGGCCACGACCACGGGCATAGCCATGGACCATCGCTGGCCCGGGCGGGAGCCCGGCACCGAAACCGTTTGGCCGCAGCGTTCGGGCTGATTGGCTCGTACTTCGTGGTCGAGGCGGTCGCCGGGTTCTGGACCAACTCGCTCGCCCTGTTGTCCGACGCCGGCCACATGCTCACCGATGTCATCGGCCTCGGCATGGCGCTCGCTGCTATCCAGCTGGCGACTCGGTTCGAATCGAGAGAGGGCTCCAAAGCCACCTCCCACACCTTTGGGCTGTACCGCCTCGAGATCCTGGCCGCGTTCGTCAACGCACTGTTGTTGTTCGCGGTCGCCATCTGGGTGCTGGTCGAGGCGGGCCGCCGACTGTTTGACGAACCCGAGATCCTCGGGATGCAGATGCTCGTCGTCGCCAGCATCGGGCTTGTCGTAAACCTCGTCGCGTTCGCACTCTTGCGCGAGGGGTCCAAGGAATCGCTCAATGTTGAGGCCGCATATCTCGAGGTCCTGGCCGACACCGTAGGATCAGTCGGCGTGATCATCGCCGCCATCCTGCTGGAGGCCTTCGGCTGGAATTGGGTGGACCCTGTGATCGGAGCGCTCGTCGGTGTGTGGATTCTGCCTCGCACCTACCGCCTGGGTCGACGTGCCTGCCGAGTACTGCTCCAGGCTGCTCCCGAACACATCGACCTCGACGCGCTCACCCAGGACCTGAGCAGCATCGACGGGGTCGTCGACGTCCATGACCTCCATGTCTGGACACTGACCTCGGAGATGGATGCGGCATCGGCGCACCTGATGATCTCCGACGGCACCGACACCCACGCCGTGCTCGACCAAGCACGAGAACTCCTGGATGGCAGCTACGGCATCGACCACGGCACGTTCCAGGTCGAGCCTGCGTCGCACGTGGGGTGCCACGAACTCGCTTGGTGACATCGATGCGCTGTTCGCGAGTGCCGAGAGCTTCAACCGGAGTTCGCCCCAGCTGTTTAGAAGAACTCCCTAGCGGCCCGACCCCACACGATCGCGTGGGTAGAAGGTGATGAACAACGCGGCGGAGAGCGCATACACGCCAGCCATCGCGTACCAGACGGGTTGGAATGCAGCCTTGCTGGCATTGTCGGCTCCACCGGCGAGCGCAACAACGAGGGCAATACCCAATGCGCTCCCGATGGTGCGAGCAGTGAGACTTGTGCCGTTCGCGACGCCGTACAGGCCCTCGTCAACACCCACCAGCGCGGCGCTTGTGAGCATCGACCAAGCGAGGGCCAGCCCCATCCCATAGGTCAACGAGAAAAAGAAGTAGCCGGTCCAGTAGTTGGGCTCTTCGCTGAGCATCACGCCGATCCCGAAAGTTGACCCCGCAGCCAACATCATGCCGGCCACGATCGCTGAGCGCAGACGGCCACCATCGGCCAGTTGGCCGACCCAGCGCGAGCCCAACAGGACCACAAGCGGGCTGGGCGTGACCGCCAACCCGGTCCGCAGCGGCGACCATCCCCAGACGGTCTGCATGTACACGGGCGCACTGAACCAGAACGCGGACACGCCCAGGTTGAAGACGAGCATCGACCCGGAGGCCACCGAGAATCGCCGCAGACGAAATACCGACAGGTCGAGCAATGGCTCCGGATGGCTACTGGACCGCCAGACCAATAGTCCCAAGAGCAAGGGGGTGAGCGCGAAACAGGCCAGGACCCATTTGTCACTCCAGCCCCACTGGCTTCCTTGCAGCAAGCCCAGTGTCAGCAGCGCGATGCCCGCACTCCCCACCGGGACACCGAACAGGTCGATCCGCGCATCGGCCGACCGTTCGCCCTTGTTCTCGACCAGCACGCGGCGCCCAATCAAGACGACGGCCAAACCAATCGGCGCGTTCATGATGAAGATCCAGCGCCAACTCGCAAACTCGATGATTGCGGCGCCGATCGGCGGCCCGGCCGCGCCGGCGACAGATGCCACAGCGGCCCAGATCGCCACAACCATGGATTGGCGCGATCGCGGGAAGAGCGGCATGACCAACGACAGCGAAGTCGGGATCATGAATGCGCTACCAAGGGCCTGCACGATGCGGAACACGATGAGCCACATCGGTGTGGGCGCCAGCCCGCAGCCCAAGCTCGCTATCGAAAACACCGCAATCCCGAAGAAGAAGATGCGGCGCCGCCCGTAGATGTCGGCCAGACGCCCAGCCAGCAGCAACAGCGCGGCGCTGGCGATCGAGAAGCCGGTGATAATCCACGCCAACGTCGACCGAGGCGTATCAGAGAACGTTGCTTCTATCGACGGGAACGCGATATTGAGGACTGAGCTCTGCAAGATCGCGAGCGCCTGGCCCACCGAGGTGAGGTACAGGGCAACCCAAGCTGAGCGCGGAATTGTTTCCTTGCCAACCGCTTCTACCACGATCCCCGACCACCGGTCCCGCTGCTCGATGGCGAGTTGCCAACGCGTTCGGTATCGCCCGCAAGCGCTCCGATGGACGCAGCTCCGCCCACCAGGGCCACGCCGCCCAGCATCCACGCCACGGCCCACTTCCACCTCGTGGCGTGTCTCATCGGGAGATCATCGCACAGGCGCGACGGGGACGACGGCTAGGACGCCCTTGCAACGTCGACGGCCGCGGCGATCATCTCTCGGGCCCGACTCAGATCGGCGAAGTCGCCGAAGAGGGTGTCAGCCATCCCGACGGCGATAGCCCCGGCATCGAAGAAGGCCGCCATGTTGTCGACCGTGACCCCACCGGTGGCCATGAACGGCCGTTGTTGATACGCCGGTGCCACTTGCGCCAACCAGGTCGGTCCTGGCGGGTTGGCGGGAAAGAACTTCAAGACGTCGGCGCCGCTCTTGATTGCAGTCTGAATCTCTGCGGGCGTCTGAACCCCGGGCAGCGTCAACATGCCCAGGTCGGCGCTTCGGCGCGCCGTCTCGACATCAACACCAGGTAACACGCAGAACGTGGCCCCCGCCGCGCTGGCCGATTCGGCTTGCTCAACGGTCCACGTCGTTCCGACCCCCACCGATGCCTTGTCTCCGAAGCGCTCCACCAGCAGGGCGACGTCGGCCGTCGCCCGTTCATAGTCGTGGGTGATCTCCAGCGAACGAACACCTCCGGCCACCAACACGTCGGCGATCGGCACCAGGTGCTCCTCGGGGATCTGGCGCAGAACCGCCATGATCCGGTCCTCGCGCAGGCACTGCAGCGCATGATCTCGCCGTGGCGACGACATTGATATTGCCTCTCTGTTGGTACCAGCTCAGGCTGGGGGTGACCGGTTCGGGGTGGTCATGGCAAGGGTTAACCGAATTTCGTGGGCTACTCGCCGCCCGCTCGAAGCTCGACCGTACGGCGTGAGAAGTCGTTGCCAACGACGTCCACGCCGTCGTCTTCAAGGTTCTTCACGGCCTCGAGAGCAATGTCGGTGCGGAAGGCTCCATCATCGGGTGCGGCGTTGAGGATGGACTCCGACGTCGCTACAGCCACCGTCTGGCGGGCGGCGCGCTGCCGAATGAGCTGTTCTCGGACGAGGGGCTCGTCGACGGCTTCGGTCGCGGTGTCGATGGCGAAGCCCCCTACCCGCGCTCGCCGTTGATGGAAGGGATGATGCGCTGGCCGTACGCGTTGAGCGTTTCGTCCTTCTGGTCGTGCATGAGATAGATCGCGAACTGATCGACGCCGAGCGCCTCGAGTTCCTTCAGCCGTTGGATATGGGCCGCTTCGTCTCCAAGGATGCAGAAACGGTCGATGATCTCGTCGGGCACAAAGTCGGTGTGGTCGTGTCCGGCCTTGCCGTGGCCGCTGTAGTCATATCCTTCGCGGCCTTTGATGTAGTCGGTGAGCGCCTGGGGAACCATGCCGCTGTCGCCGTAACGCTCGACCAGGTCGGCCACATGGTTCCCGACCATGCCACCGAACCACCGGCACTGCTCGCGCTGATGCTCGATGTCGGTGCCGACATAGGCGGGGGCAGCGACGCAGATGTAGAGGGAATCGGGGTCTCGGCCGGCCTCCTCGGCAGCCCGGCGCACCGCGGCGATCGTCCACTCGGCGATTGCGGGGTCGGCCAATTGCAAGATGAACCCGTCGGTCTCGCTTCCGCACAGGTTGAGCGCCTTGGGACCGTATGCGGCCATCAGGATCTTGAGTTCGGATTCGCTGGCCCACGGGAACTGCTGCTGGGTGCCGTTGTAGGTGGTCTCGCGACCTTCAGCCAGATCCTTGATGACCTTCATCGCGTCGCTGAGGGTCGCAAGATTTGAGGGAGTGTGCCCCAACACCCGCATCGCCGAATCACCTCGGCCTATCCCGCAGATCGTCCGGTTGCCGAACATATCGTTAAGGGTAGCGAAGTGGCTGGCGGTGACCGTCCAGTTTCGGGTCCCGGGGTTGGTCACCATGGGGCCAACAACCATGCGCTTGGTCGCCGACAACATCTGGCTGTAGATCACATATGGCTCTTGCCACAAGACGTGGCTGTCAAAGGTCCAGCCGTGGCTAAAACCGAGGTTCTCGGCCTGCACTGCCAAACCGACGACACGCCACGCGGGCGGGTCGTTCTGGAGCACTACTCCGAAGTCCATCGCCATCTGTGTACTCCCGCTCTTGATTTATCGATCGCTGTTTCTCTGTAGCTTCGTCCTCGTAACGTGCCCGAGGCGGCGGTTATGGCCTAGTGGTTGGTCGGGAACCCCAGGTCGACGGTGCTCTTGACCGGATCGGGCCAGCGCGTCGTCATGACCTTGGGTCGCGTGTAGAAGTGGATGCCTTCGGGTCCGTACATCGTGGTGTCGCCGAACAGCGAGTCTTTCCAGCCACCGAAGGAGTGGTATCCCACCGGTACCGGCACCGGCACATTGATACCGATCATTCCGGCGTCAGCATCCTCTTGAAACTGGCGGGCCGCCCCACCGTCGCGAGTGAAAATCGCGGCGCCGTTGCCCCAGGGGTTATCAGCAATCAGTTGTACGGCCTCGGCAAAAGTGTCGCAGCGCACGACCGACAGCACCGGCCCGAAGATCTCGTCTTTGTATGCATCCATCTCGGTGGTCACATGATCAAGCAGTGAGACACCCAGGAAGAAGCCGTCACCATCAAAGGCAGCATCGCGCCCATCGACCACGACTGTGGCGCCTTGGTCGGCAGCCGAACCGACGTAGCCCGCCACTCGATCGCGGTGTTCGCGGGTGATCAGCGGGCCCATCTCAGAGGATGGATCGGTGCCATCCCCGATCGTGAGCTTCTCCATTCGGACCTTGATGGCGTCGATCAACGGATCGGCGACCTCGCCGACCGCGGCCACGACAGAGATGGCCATGCAGCGTTCTCCCGCCGAGCCATAGGCGGCCGAGACGGCGGAGTCCGCAGCGAGATCGATGTCGGCGTCAGGCAGCACCACCATGTGGTTCTTGGCGCCACCGAGTGCTTGGATGCGCTTCCCGTGCGACGTTCCCGTGGCGTACACGTACTTGGCGATGGGGGTCGAGCCGACAAAGCTCGCAGCCTTGACATCTGGGTGTTCGAGCAGCCGATCCACCGCGACCTTGTCACCGTTGACGGCGTTGAATACGCCTGGGGGAAATCCGGCTTCCTGGAACAGCTCAGCGATGAACATCGGAGCCGAGGGGTCGCGCTCGGAGGGCTTCATCACAAAGGTGTTGCCGCAGGCCACCGCGTTGGGTGCCATCCACATTGGGATCATGGCCGGGAAATTGAACGGCGTGATCCCGGCAACGACACCGAGGGGGCGACGCACCGTGTAGACATCCACGCCGGTCGAGGCCATCTCGCTGTGGCTGCCCTTGAGGTGCTCGGCCAAGTCACAGGCGTACTCAATGTTTTCGATGCCTCGTGCGACTTCGCCCATCGAGTCGCTGTGGACCTTGCCGTGTTCGGCGGTAAGTCGGCGCGCCAGCTCGTCGGCGTTGTCGACGACCAGGTTGCGGAACGCGAACATAAGCTTCGTGCGTCGAGCAACCGACGTCTTGCTCCATTCACCAAACGCCGCCTGGGCCGAGGCGACCGCAGCATCGACCTCGTCGACCGATGCCAACGACAATTCGCCGCTCTGGGCCCCGGTCGCGGGGTTGTAGACCGGCTGGGTCCGGCCTGAGGTGCCGACATGTTCGGCGCCGTCAATGAGATGGTGGATCTGCTTCATGGTTCGCACTCCGGGGAGAGGCAAAGGCGAGAGAGGTAAAGGTCAGATCAGGTACTGGCTCAGGCCACGGCGCAGGTACTGACCGTCGCCCTTCGAGCCGTGGTACTCGCCGTCGTTAACCAGGATCTTGCCGCGAGACAACACGGTGTCGACGTGACCGGTGACGTCGATGCCTTCGTAGGCGGAGTGGTCCATGTTCATGTGGTGGTTATCGACGCTGATGGTCCACGTGCGGTTGGGGTCGTACAACACGATGTCAGCGTCGGCGCCGGGCTGAATCGTCCCCTTCTTGGGGTACATGCCCATCATGCGAGCGGGCGTTGTGGAGCAGAGCTCGACCCAACGGGGGAGACTGATCTCGCCGGTGACGACACCCTGGAAGATCATGTCCATGCGATGCTCGACACCGCCAATGCCGTTGGGGATCTCGCGGAAATCGTTGAGGCCCAACTCCTTCTGCTCTTTCATGCAGAACGGGCAGTGGTCGGTGGACACGACGGCCAAGTCGTTGGTGCGCAGGCCTCGCCACAACTCGTCTTGGTGATGCTCGTGCTTGGAGCGCAGCGGCGTGGAACACACGTAGGCGGCACCGTCGAAACCAGGCTTGTCGAGGTGGTCTTCGACACTGAAGTGCAGGTACTGCGGGCAAGTTTCGGCGAAGACATTGGCGCCCTTGGTACGGGCGATCGACACCTGCTCGAGGGCCTCTTTGGCAGACAGGTGGACAATGTAGAGGGGCGCGGCCCCGACCTTGGCCAGCTGGATAGCACGGTGCGTGGCTTCGCTCTCGAACTCGGCTCGGCGGACATAGCCATGGTTGACGGGCGAAGTCTCGCCGCGTTCGACAGCTTGCTCGGCCAGAACATCAATGGCGAGGCCATTCTCGGCGTGCATCATGATGAGGCCGCCGTTGCCGGCAGCTTGTTGCATGGCCCGAAGGATCTGGCCGTCGTCGCTGAGGAAAACGCCGGGGTAGGCCATGAACAGCTTGAAGGAGCTGATGCCCTCCTGCACGAGCAGGTCCATCTCCTTCAGTGATGCATCGTTGACGTCGCCGATGATCATGTGGAAGCCGTAGTCGATGGCGCAGTTGCCCTCGGCCAGTGCCATCCGGTCGTCGAGACACTGGCGCACGTTGAGCCCAAAGCTTTGGGTTGCGAAGTCCAGGATGGTCGTGGTGCCACCCCACGCTGCGGCGCGCGTGCCGCTCTCGAAATCATCTGACGCAACGGTGCCTCCGAACGGCAGCTCCATATGGGTGTGCACGTCAACGCCGCCCGGCACCACCAACTTGCCGGTTGCGTCGACGACTTGCGCGCTCTCCTCGGCCGCGGCCGCGAGCTCGCTGCCGGGTGACATGACGGCGACGACCTGTTCGCCGTCGATCAATACGTCAGCGGGATCGGCGCCGGTGGTCGATACCACCGTGCCGCCCTTTATCAGGATTGTCATTGTCTTGGCCCCCTCGTGGCGTGCGGACGTTGCTCGGCTCAGTCGAGACTATTGATGGTGTCGATGAGAGCGTCGATGCCTTCATCGATCTCGGTCTCGGAAACGTTGAGCATCGGTGCGATGCGAATCGCATTGTTGTAGAGGCCACCCTTGCCCACCAGGAGGCCCCGCGCTTTACAGCCTTCCAGAAGATGGCCGGCTCGGACAGTATCGGGCTCGATGGTGCCGGGGTGCACCAGTTCGAGGGCTTGCATGAGACCCCTACCGCGGATCTCGGCGATCCAATCGGTCTGGTCGACCAGAGGCTCGAGCCTGGCCCGAAACCGTGCGCCCATGGCGAGCGCATTGCCCTGCAAATCGTTGTCGAGCACGTAGCGCAGCGTGGCCAACCCACCTGCTGCCGACAGCGGGTTGCCGCCAAAGGTCGAAAAGGAGTGGACATCGATGGTGTCGAAGATGTCGGCACGGGCGACGATGCCGGCGAGCGTGATGCCGTTCCCGGCGCCCTTGGCGAACGTCAGCATGTCGGGCACAACACCGTGGGCCTGATAGCCCCAGAAGTGTTCGCCGGTACGGCCCCAGCCGGTCTGAACTTCGTCGGAGATGAACAAGATCCCGTTGGATTCGAGTTCTTTGTGCATGGCACCAAACATGCCGTCGGGCGGTACCGCGAAACCACCGACGCCCTGGATTGGCTCGGCGATCAGGCAGGCAATATCGCCGGCGCTCATCATGTCGATGATCTGGACCAGGTCAGCCGTACACGCCGCTGTGTAGGCATCATCGTCAAGCTCACGGAACGGGCTGCGAAGCCGGTAGCCACCCTGGACGAAGTGAACGTCGAGACCCGAGATGCTGGTGGACGACCATGACCGATGCGACGTGACGGCCTGGGTCGTGAAACTGCGTCCGTGGTAGCTGTTACGCATCGCCAGGACCTGGTTGGACTTGCGATACGACGTGGCCAACAGCAGCGCCATGTCGTTGGCCTCGCTCCCCGACGTCGTGAAGAAGACCTGGGCATCGGGGATCCCCGATACCGCCGCGATCTCTTCGGCCAACGTGATCATGGGGTCGGAGAGGTACAACGTCGAGGTGTGCATCACCTTGGCGGCTTGGGCCTGGACGGCGGCCACGATTTCGGGGACACAGTGCCCCACCATGGTGGTGAGAACCCCGCCAAACCAGTCGAGGTAGCGGTTGTTTTCGAGATCGAAGACGTAGCTGCCCTCGCCGCGGTCGATCGAGATGGGCTCGTCGTAGAGCGGCGAGACAAAGCTCGGCAATACCGCGCGGTAGCGCGCCAGGAGGTCGGCGTTGGCACCCACGGCGCTCAGGCCTCGGTGAGCGGGCCGTACATGTCGGGACGGCGGTCCCGATAGAACGCCCACTGGGCTCGGGTCTCGTTAATAAGGGCCAGGTCGAGATCTCGAACCAACAGCTCGGCGTGCTGGTCGCTGGCGGTGCCATCGACGAACTGGCCACGGGGGTTGGCGAAGTACGAGGTGCCGTAGAAATCGTTGTCGCCCAAGGGCTCGATGCCAACCCGGTTGATGGCGGCCACGTAGTACATGTTGGCGGCCGCTGACGCGGTCTGTTCGAGTTGCCACAAGTAGGCCGACAGGCCACGACTGGTAGCCGATGGGTTGAAGACGATCTGGGCGCCGTTGAGCCCCAGCGCCCGCCAACCCTCAGGGAAGTGACGGTCGTAGCAGATGTAGACGCCGACCTTGCCAACCGCAGTGTCGAACACGGGATAACCCATGTTCCCGGGCCGGAAGTAGAACTTCTCCCAGAACCCCTTGACCTGGGGGATGTGGGTCTTGCGGTACTTGCCCAGATAGGTGCCGTCAGCATCGATGACCGCCGCGGTGTTGTACAAGATGCCGGGCTGATCTTCTTCGTACATGGGCAGCACCAAAACCATGCCGTGCTTCGCTGCGAGCTCTTGGAACCGCTTGGTGGTGGGGCCATCGGGGATGGCTTCGGCGTAGCTGTAGTAATCGGCGTCTTGGACCTGACAGAAGTAAGGGCCGTAGAACAGCTCTTGGAAACACATGACCTGGGTGCCCTGGGCCGCGGCCTCGGCGACGTATTTCTCATGGAGCTGGATCATCGACTCCTTGTCGCCAGTCCATTGGGTCTGAACAATTGCAGCCTTGACAACATCTGACGATGTGGGATCAGACACGGTGATCTCCGGGAGTTCGACAACGAGGATGACGACACCAACTGCTGGTGTCGAGGCCCGACCATATTTGATCGGACGACACCTGTACAAGAGGCACTTTGTTGTATACAAAGTCTTTTGTGGAAGCGACCATTGCCGAAGCCGTCGAACATCGGACCGCCGATGGCATCGCGAGAGCCATCGGGTCGCTGATCAGCGCCGGAACCCTCAACCCAGGCGACCAACTTCCGACTGTTCGGGCCCTGGCCGGTCACCTAGGTGTCAGCCCCAACACCGTGTCCGATGCATGGCGCATCTTGCAGACCCACGGCGCCATCCGTACCGATCGGCGACGCGGTACCAGTGTTCGGGATCGACGTGCGGGCATTGGCGGTCGGTACTGGCAAGTCCCCGTGGCCCCGGGCACGATCGAACTCGACCTCAGCACAGGCACCCCGGACAAAGACCTTCTCCCGCAGCTGGGCCCGGTGCTCCATCGACTCCACGCCGACGTGGCAACAACGTCCTATGTCAATCGACCCGTCGTGGTCGAACTCGAGACAGAGCTGAGGGACCGCTGGCCCTTCCCTGTCGAGGCCATCACCGTCGTCGACGGAGCCCAGGATGCACTCGATCGGGTCGTTGGCGAACTCGTCAAGCTGGGCGACACGGTCATCGTCGAAGACCCAACATTCCCGCCACTGATCGACATGTTGGAGATGGCCGGTGCAAGCATCATCGGCGTTCGGTTGGACGAGGCAGGGCCACGTATCGACGACCTCACCGCGGCGATGGAGCGAAACCCGGTCGCGCTGTTCACCCAACCGCGCGCGCACAACCCGACCGGTGTACACATCAGCAAAAAGCGGACGCGGGAGATGGCCTCGGTTTTGGCAAACACCGCGACCGTCGTCGTCGAAGACGACCACTCAGCTGGAGCGACGGGCGTTCCCATCCACAGCGTCGGCCGCATCCTTCCCGACCAGGTCGTGCACATCCACAGCTTCTCGAAGTCGCACGGCCCCGACCTACGCATCGCCGCCCTGGGCGGGCCCGAACGCATCATCAGCCAAGTCGTCCAGCGGCGCCAGCTCGGGCCGTCGTGGACCAGTCGGCTCATTCAACAGATCCTGCTGACCATGCTCCAAGACCCCGAAGCCGAAGCGGCCGTCGCCCACGCAGCCGCCACCTACCAAAAGAGGCGAGAGGCCCTCCATACCTCGCTGGCCTCCCACGGAGTGCACGCCGTTCCCGGGGCCGGCCTCAACGTGTGGGTCCCTGTCGCGGACGAGCAGCGAGCCGTTGTTGCGCTGGCCGCCTACGGCATCGGCGTAGCTCCCGGAGCCCCATTTCACCCCACACCGTCAGACGATCACCACATCCGCGTCAGCATCGGCACCCTGCGCTCCGACGCGGCCAAGGTTGCCGAGACCATTGCTTCGGCGGCTCGGGCACCCGGAATCGTCACGGAATGGTGACAACCGCCACACCGCTGCGACAACGCCCGGCACGGGCCTGACCGCCCATGGACGTCGGCACAGCCATTGGCCTTCTAGCGCTCGCCTTCCTCGTCGGCACCTACGGCACGATCATCGGCGCTGGCGGCGGCTTCCTCCTGATCCCAGCGCTCGTGCTGATCTTCGACCTCCAAGGCGCCAACGCTGTTGGTACCGGCGCTGTGGCCCTGATGATCATCGGCATCACCGGCGCCTTCTCCTACAACCGTCAGGGTCTGGTGGCCCGACCAGTCGCCGGATGGTTCACTCTGGGCTCGGTCCCGTTGGCGCTGTTGTCGGGATGGCTCCTCGCTAATCGCATCGACTCGCGAGCCTTCACCGGCATCCTTGGCGTGTTGCTCCTGGCGCTGGCGGCGTTTGTCGTCTTCGGCCCCGCCATGGCGCAATCATCGGGCCCCGAGCTGGCACCCAAACGTCGTGCGCTGGCAGCAGCAGGGTCGGCGGTGGGAATCACATCGGGGACCTTCGCTGTTGGCGGCGGTCTGATCACCGTGCCGTTGTTGGCGCGGATGCAGCGCCTCGGGCCGCACCGGGCCACCGCCACCACGTCAGCTACTGCCATGGCATCGAGCGCCGCCGCATCGCTTGGCCACACCATCGCCGGCAATGTGGAATGGACCAAAGCAGGTGTCCTCGTGATCGGGGCATTTGTCGGCTCGTCGTTGGGTGCGCGCCTGGCCGGCCGACTCAGCCAAGGGGCTGTGCTCGTGCTGCTCGCCGGTGGATTGTTGGTCGCGGGGATCCCGCTGATGGTCGACGCCGCTTGAGGGCTGACCAGCGGGTCACATCCCTCCGTCGATCGCGATCACTTGGCCGGTTACCCATGACGCACCCGGTGAACAAAGGAACAACGTTGCCGCCCCGAGATCGGTCGGGGTGCCCAGGCGGCCCGCCGGCAAGCGGAGCATGTCCTCGAGACCGGGCAGGTCGTCTTCTTCGAGGCGGAGCGCCTTCATCATGATTTCGGTCGGGACCGCGCCGGGCATGATGCAGTTCACACGAATTCGCGGTCCTAGCTCTTTGGCGAAGGTCACGGTCAGCGAGTTAACGCCCGCCTTGGCAGCTGCGTAGTGCCCGCTACTGATGACGGTTTGCTCCGCGGCCTTCGACGAAATGTTGACGATGCGCCCGCCGTCGCCCATGTGACGTACCGCGATGGTCGTGCACACCCAAACCGAGGTCAGGTTGAGGCGGAGGGTGGCGTCCCATTCATCGCGGTCGAGCCTGACGAGCTTGGACTGGACGGGCGAACCACCCGCGTTGTTGACCCAGATATCGAGCTTTCCGAACTCGTCGACGGCAGCCTGGGCAAGCGCCTCCACAGCATCGTCATCGGTGACATCGGTGGCCACCGCGATTGCTCGTCCACCTTCGGCACGAATGTCTGCGGCCACGCGTTCGATCTCATCGACCCGCCGTGCCGCGCACACCACGGCAGCACCCCCAGCTGCGAGGGTCTTCGCGATCCCTTCACCAATCCCCCTCCCCGACCCCGTCACCACGGCCACATCGCCCGTCAGATCGAACAGCGGATTGGTCACCAGGAGCTCCTCAGGTCTCAGGCCAGCGAACCTATCGCGCGCCGGTGCCAGGCACGCCCGCGCGATGGCCGTCGCGCGCCGGTGCCAGGCACGCCCGCGCGATGGGCCAGACCATGCTGCGTAGCGGCAGAAGGGGGTCAGAACAGGGTTAGGTGAAGCTGAGGTCGATGGCGGTGGTGGCGCGGACGGTCCGCAGGGCGAAGCTTGTCCGGAGGCGGGTGACTCCCGGCAGAACGGCGAGGTGCTGGCGGTGGATACGTTCGTAGTCGGCGACATCGGCGCACTGAACCTTGACGAGGTAGTCGGCATCGCCCGCCATCAGGTGGCACTCCATGACCTCAGGGGTCGACCGAATCGCTTCTTCGAAGGCGTCGAGCTGCTCCTCGCGCTGACTCGACAGCGAGATCTCCACGAACACTGACGTGGGCCGACCCACCGCTTCGGTGCCGATGAGCGCCACATACCGATCGATCACGCCATCTTCTTCGAGCCGCCGAACACGGCGAAGACACGCCGATGCCGACAGGTTGACTCGCTCCGCGAGCTCTGCGTTGGTGATCCGGCCGTCAACCTGCAGCACATCGATAATGGCGGTATCGGTTGTTTCAAGACTAAACATGCGTGGATTCTTGTGTATATTTAACTATTAGACAAGGAATCTTGTGCATCTATCCACTTTTCCGCATGAACTCGCAAGGACACATCAGATATTTCGACGTACGGTAGGAAACACAGGCCGGACGCAAGATCGAAACGCAACCCAACCCGAGCGGACAAGACAAAGAGGTACCCCAATGCGCGTAGGTGTTCCCACCGAGATCAAGAACAACGAACGGCGTGTGGGGCTCACGCCCACCAGCGTGCGCGAGGTCATCGGCGCCGGCCACGACGTCGTCGTCCAGCCCGGAGCAGGCGCAAGCATAGGAGCCAGCGATCGCGCCTACATCGACGCCGGCGCGTCAATCGCCCCCCTAGCTGCCGATGTGTTCACCGACGCCGAGATGATCGTCAAAGTCAAAGAGCCACAGGCCGAAGAGCGCGCCATGATGCGACGCGACCACATCTTGTTCACCTATCTCCACCTGGCTCCCGATCCCGACCAAACCACGGACCTCGTCGCGAGCGGTGCCATGTGTATCGCCTACGAAACAGTGACCGATGACCAAGGCCGACTCCCCCTTCTCGCGCCCATGTCACAGGTCGCTGGTCGGATGTCGATCCAAGCAGGCGCTACCGCTCTCGAAGCAACACACGGCGGGGCCGGCTTGCTGATGGGAGGCGTACCGGGTGTAGCCCCCGCGAGGGTGGTCGTCATCGGGGGTGGCGTCGTCGGCAAGCACGCGACCGAGATCGCCATCGGCATGGGCGCCGATGTCACGGTTATCGACCGCAACCTCGATGTCCTCAACGAGCTCGACTCCCGGTTCGATGCCAGCGTCACCACGCTCTACTCAACGGCCGATGCGCTCGAGGATTCGGTTCTCCACGCGGATCTCGTCATCGGCGCGGTGCTGGTGAAGGGTGCGCGCGCACCGCGCCTGGTCACCGCCGACATGGTTCGAGACATGCGAGCCGGGTCGGTCTTGGTCGATGTGGCCATCGACCAAGGGGGAGCATTCGAAACCTCGCACGCCACGACACACGAGAACCCGACCTACATCGTGGATGAGGTGGTGCACTACTGCGTCGCCAACATGCCCGGCGGCGTCCCGCGTACGTCCACGTACGCGCTCAACAACGCCACCCTGCCCTTCGTGATCCGGCTGGCCAACGGCCCCCATTCAGCGCTCATCCAAGATCGACACGTTCGCAGCGGACTCAACGTCATGAACGGTCAGGTCACCGAGCTCGCCGTCGCCCAGGCATTGGGCTTCGACTACGTGGAGCCACTCGAGGCACTCAAGGCCTGACCCGGTGCGCACCAGCGGCTACCATCAAACGTATGTTCGACTCGCTCAACGCGCAGCAACAGACCGCTGTCGACCACACCGGCTCCCCGCTACTGATCGGGGCCGGGGCCGGGACCGGCAAGACCAAGACGCTGGCCGCCCGGGTGTGTCGCATCCTCGAAGACGGCGCAGATCCGAGCCGCGTCCTCCTGCTCACGTTCACGCGGCGCGCCGCGCCGCGGCCGAGATGATCGGCCGTGTGGCTGCGGTGTCGACCAACCGGTCCGCTACGCAGATATTCGGTGGAACGTTCCATTCGGCTGCCAGTCGTCTTCTGCGTTCCTACGGCCAGGCGATCGGATTGGCGGGCGAATTCACCGTGCTCGACCACTCCGACAGCACCGACCTCATGGGCGTCATTCGAACCGAGGAAGGCTTGGGCGAACGGGCAAAGCGCTTCCCTCGCCGCGAGACCGTGGCGGGTATCTACTCTCGCGTCGTCAGCACCCAGCGCCGCCTCGACGACGTCCTCAAGAGGGACTACCCATGGTGCGGCGACCATGGCGATGCGCTCAGCACGATCTTCGGGGCCTACACCGCCCGCAAGCGGGCACACAACGTCTTGGACTACGACGATCTCTTGCTGTTCTGGCGCGTGCTGACCGCGAGCGCTGTCGGCGACAGCGCTCGCGCCCTCTTCGATCACATCCTGATCGACGAGTACCAGGACACCAACACCATCCAGGCCGACATCATCCGCGGCATGTGCCGGCCCGACACCGATGTCTGTGCGGTGGGCGACGATGCCCAAGCCATCTTCAGCTTCCGGGCCGCGACGGTGCCCAACATGTGGGATTTTTCCGATCACTTCCCGGGCGCAACCCAGATCACCCTCGACCAGAACTACCGCTCGACGATGCCGATCTTGGCTGTCGCCAACGGCGTCCTGGCCCAATCCGATCAACACTTCCGCAAGGACTTGTGGTCCGATCGTCGTGGCGGCGTCACGCCCCTTTTGCGGACCCACTACGACGAAGCAGCCCAGAGCAACTCGGTTGCCACCTCCGTTCTGGATGCTCGCGAACGAGGCATCGATCTGCGCGAACAGGCCGTCTTGTCCCGTGCCGGCCACCATTCGGCGGGGCTCGAAATCGAACTCATGCGACGCGACATCCCGTTTGTGAAGTGCGGCGGTCTCAAGTATCTCGAATCCGGTCACGTGAAGGATCTGCTGGCACTCCTGCGGATCCTCGACAATCCCGCAGACCAGTTGGCCTGGCATCGGGTCCTGGCAACACTCGATGGCGTGGGCCCCGCGACCGTGCGGCGCGTGTGTGATGAACTCGGGCTCGGGCCCGATAATGACACCGCACTCCAGCGGTTCCTCGACGGAGCAGCCAGCTTGCCCTCGATCTCGACCGACCAAGCCAACGAGCTCCGAGCAGCACTCGCGCACTGCCAGGGAGACGGTCCAGACAGCGCCCCCGCTCCGGCTCAACAAATCGACCGACTCAAGGCCTTCTGCGCCCTCGTCTTCCCCAACCGCTATGACAACGCCGCGGCTCGGCTGGCCGACATCGACGAGCTGGCAGGCACGGCCGCCGCCTACCCCGATCGCGGCCGTTTTCTCGTCGAGCTCACACTGGACCCGCCGGGCAAGACCAGCGACCGTGCGGGGCCGCCTCACCTCGACGACGACTGGATGACCCTGTCCACGGTCCACTCCGCCAAGGGGCTCGAATGGAGTTCGGTGCATGTCATTCACACGGCCGATGGCAACTTCCCGTCCGACATGGCCGTCGGCGACAAAGCGGGCATTGCCGAAGAGCTCCGGCTCACCTACGTGGCGCTCACCCGGGCCAAAGACGAGCTCACGGTCAACTTCCCGCTGCGGTTCCATGTCCATCGCCACGCTCGCGACGACCGCCACATCTACGCGCAGGTCAGTCGCTTCATCGATCCCATACGCGACCTCTTCGACGAAGAACAGACCCCAGTTCAGACCACAGCTGATGACATCGACTTGGTCAGTGTGGGCGTGACCGACGAGGTCGACGCAGCGCTCACCGCCCTCTGGAGCTAGACACTCTCATTCCACGGGCCGCCGTCGGCCCGGAGTTCTTTCGGGAGACCCAGGACTCGCTCGCCCAAGATGTTGCGCTGCACCTGGCTGGTCCCCGCATAAATGGTTCCGGGCCGAGCAATCATGAACGACGCCATCCAGTTGGCCGCGGTGTTGGGCGTGCCGATCGCTGGTGGCCCGAGCCCGCTGCGTGTCTCGTCGCCAAAGCCCACGAGAGCCTCGGGGCCCAAGACATCCATTGCCGCCTCGGTGATTGCTTGGTGATAGTGGCTCCACAACAACTTGCCCATCGATGACTCCGGGCCCGGGTTCTCGCCGCGGAGGTAACGGGTGAGCGCCTGCATGCCCCGGTACCGCATGATCTCGACCGTCGTGTGGAACTCCGCCACCTTCTGGCGGACACAAGGATCCGACGCCAACCCACGATCCCTCACCAGGGCTATGAACTGATCGAGTTCGGCCCGAAACATGAGGAACGCCGTGGTGGCACCCACGCCACGCTCGAATCCCAGCAGCGTATTGCCGACCGCCCAACCGTTGTTGAGCCCGCCGAGCACATTGTCCTTGGGACACCGGGCGTCGGTGAAAAAGACCTCGTGGAAATGATCGTGGCCCACCATGTTGGTGATCGGCCGCATCTCGGTGCCCGGTTGATCCAGGCTGACAAGCAAGAACGAGATCCCAGCGTGTTTCGTCAGCTCTGGCGCAGTGCGCGCCAGCACGAAGACCATGTTCGCCGTGTGGCCCTGCGAGGTCCAGATTTTCTGGCCGTTAATGACCCACTCGTCGCCGTCGAGATCAGCACGACAACCAAGGTTTGCCAGGTCCGAGCCCGCGTCAGGCTCGCTGTAGCCCTGACACCAGATGTCGTCGCCATCGAGGATTCGGGGGATGTAGTGCGCCTTTTGTTCGTCGGTTCCCCAGTGCAGGATCGTGTTGCCAACCATGCCGATCGAGAAGCCGTCATTAGGGCCCGATGTGGGCACGCCACGGCGAGCGAACTCCTCGTTGACGATGACCTGTTCGATATGGGTGAGACCGGGGCCGCCGAATTCGGCAGGCCAGTTGGGCGCGAGCAAGTTGTTCAAACGCAGAGTCTTTCGCCAGCCGCTCTGGAAGTCGTCGCGTTCGTCGTCGGGTAACGACCCGATGCCGGCCCAGCCGGCCGGAAGGTTCGTGTCGAGGAACGTCGCGATCGATGCGCGGTAGCTCTCCGTCTCACTGGGATAGGTGGGCTGTATGAACCGCGAACCTACCGGACCACTGCCCGCAAGGGTGCCGGTACCCTCCGTAGGTGTCTTCTCTGCAAGCCGGTGCGCGCTCTGATCGCTCAGTCATCGCGTTCCTCGCGTTCACGGGGATCCTTCTTGCCTTCGGAATCGACAGCTCGCTGCCGGCGTTTGACGACCTGCGTGGCGCATTCGGCCTCGAACCGGACTCCAGCCGCATCACGCTCATCGTTACCTGGTATTTCGCGGGTACCGCCGTCGGCCAGCTCTTCTATGGTCCGATTGCGGACCGCTTCGGCCGGATGCCGGCGCTGCGGCTCGGTATCGGCGTCTACTGCCTGGGCGCGATTGGGTCCATTCTGGCGCCCAGCATCGGCTGGCTTTTCGTCAGCCGTTTCGTGTGGGGCTTCGGCGCAGCTTCGCCAGGAATGATCCGCGCCGCGATCACTCGCGATTTGTACGAAGGCGACCAGATGGCGCGGGTGATCTCGATCTACATGGCCGTGTTCTTGATCGGCCCAATCTTTGCACCCGCTGCAGGTCAAGGGATCTTGGCGCTGGGATCATGGGAGTGGGTGTTCGCAGCGGCTCTCGTGCTTGCAGCCGCGCTCTTTGTCTGGACATTTATCTTCGGCGAGACTCTCGACGAGTCCAACCAGCGGCCCATCAAGCTGGCCACGACCCTCGCAGGGTTCAGGAAGGTGTTCACGACCCGATCGACGCTCGGATACACCCTGGCGCTCACCTTCAGCTTCGGTGGCTTCATCGTGTTCTTGGGGAGCGCCCAGCCGATCATCGACGTGATCTATGACCGCGAATCCGAGTTCACACTCTGGTTCGGCCTGGCCGGTACGTTCATGGCGATCTACTTCGTGTCCGTCAATCGGTTCATCGAGCGCCATGGGGCCCACCGAGTTTCAATGTTCGTGGCCCTGGCCGGACTCGTGTTCTCTACGACACTGCTGGTTGTCGCGCTCGCCAGCGACGGGGTACCCGGATTCTTCGTCTGGCTGATCTTGGTGGTCGTGGCCAACGCATTCAGCACCATGCTCACGCCGACCTGTTACGCACTCGGGTTGCGTCCCATGGGCGAACTGGCCGGCACGGCTTCGGCCGTCATGGGGTTCGTCTCGACGCTCGGCGGCTCAGCACTAGCCGCCCTCGTCAACGCCCGAATCGATGGCACCGTCACCCCAATGGCGCTCGGGTATGTCGTCTATGGCTCTATCGCTGTGGGGTTCTTGATTTGGGCTGGCGGGGGCGCTGACGACGAGCCCACAACGCTGCGCAGCAACCGTTTCCGGCCGGGCCGCGTGCGCCCCTAACATCGTGTTGAAGATCTGGCAGCTCAGCCTTGTCGGGCAATGACCCCTTTTCGGAACGCGACGATCTTCAGGATGTCATTGGCGACAAAGCGTCCAATCGGGCCACTCGAGTAGACCGAGTCGGTGATCTCACCGGCGGGATTCAATAGGAAGCCCGTGGCGTGCAGAAATGTTCGTTCGCCCGTCTGAATCCGCGCACCAGTGGCCTCGGCCACGGCTGGCCCGTCCAGCTCGGCCAGCACGTGCACGTACCGAACCCGCAACCCCGTCGCGACGCTCTCGGCATCCTCGAGGCTGTCGACCGATGCAGCCACGACCGTGATGCCGGCCTCTTTCAGCAGCAGCGCATTACTTTCGAAGTCAGCCAACTGCTGACGGCAATACGGTCACCAGTGTCCGCGATAGAGCAGCACGATGCTCCATGTCCCAGCGGCGAGAGCGGCGATGTCGATGTCGTCGCCCTCGCGTGTCTTGGCCCAAAGAGGCGGGAGCGTACTGCTATTTGCGAGTGCCATTCGCCGATCCTTGCAGGTCTCGATTCGTTACGCTGGCGATCGCATCGCGAACCACTGCTCGAGGGTATCGTCCCAGTCAACGGGCGCGATCGGGGTCTCGACGACCTCGCCGTCGCGTGCAACCTTGAGGCGATCGCCGAGGAGGGTCACGCGATCGGGTCCACAGTCTAGCAAGCGCGTTGCGAAGGCTTTGTTGACCCAGTGGAGGTCTTCAGCCGTCTGGAGGTGGCGCGATGCAGGGTCGAAGTCGCTGAGCTCATGACCGACGCGCTTGAAGCGGTACTGCGCTGCGGGGACGCCTTCTTCGTGTTTAGTGAGGGTCAGGCCCTGGCTGCTGGGAATGAACTCGAACGTTCCCGCGCCACCATCTTGTGCGCCTCGCCGGTTGAGAGCCAACGGCCGAATGAAGCTGTCACCGAACCCCACGTCGACCAGCCATGGCTCGTCGAGCATCACCTCCAACGTCAGGTGGTCGATGATTGCGTTGGGCCCACCAAGCAGGACCGCCGCCCCCAGGCGAACAACATCGAACCCGAGGGTCTCAAGCAACAGACCGAATGCACCGTTTGCTTCGAAGCACCAGCCACCACGCCGCTGCTCGACAATCTTGGGCACGGACCAATCGGTGCTGGTCTGCACGCCGAGGCGATGAAAGACGTGGAGGTTCTCGAATGGCACGGCGGTGAGGTGAGCCCGCTGCAACCGCTCCAACGTGGTGACATCGAAGGCGATCTCGCCTGAGTAGCCAATGCGCTCCAAGTAAGCGGCGAGGTCCATCGTCACGACGCTACTCCCACTGCAGATCCGCCCGTTGGGCTGGTCAGTTCAACAACAGCCCAATCTGACGAGAACGCGCCACCAGCATGCCGGCGTCATCCCACAGCGTTCCGTCTTCGATCATTCGACCGTCTTGTAAATCAGTGGTGACGAAGTGGCCGAGAATCCAGCCCGGAGCGGGGCGCCGCCTCACGTGGACGGTGAGTTCGATCGTCGGTACCCATCCAATAACACCCAGCAGACTGAACAGCGAAGGCGGAAACGAGTCGGCAAACATCGCCAGCGAGCGAGTATCGGGTTGGCGGCCGTCGCCAAAGCGGATCCAGCCCGTCATCTCGGCTCTGCCAGCGGCGCCGCCGCGGGCAAAATCAGGATGGATACGGGTATCGAGCCGCGACAAGAGCGGGAGGGCAACTCCTTGTTCAGCTCCCGAGCGTTGCGGACACTGGTCCGGCGGCGGGACCTCTGGAGGCGACACACTGAGTTCGGAATCGATTTCCGATGGCGCCGAGAGGTCACCAAACGCGGCGAGGACTTCGATCCGCTGTTTACCTTGTTGGGCCAAGCCACCTCGCATGGTGGTGAGTGTCCGACCACTGCGCACAATTTCCGCGCTGATGTCACAGCACTCGCCCGGGGTCCCGGGGCGGAGGTAGTGGGTCGTGATGGACAGCGGATCCCGATGAGGTCCGAGGGTCTCCATGGCTCCCATGACCAACGCCAGCAGGTAGCCCCCATTGGGGTTCTCGCCGATGTTCCACGACTCGTGCACCGTGCCCGTCCACTGGCCATCGCCCACCGACTCGATAGCGGTTTCATCGTCAAAGACGCTCATCGGCACTCCTCGAGTCGGTCGGGCAACTCCGCGATTTCTGCCGGGGTCAGGTTAGCGAAGCTCAAGCGGAGCATCTGCTCGTCGGTCGGGGTGAACGCGGTCCCGGGGATGACAAGGACGTCATGGTCCAACACGAGGCGCCGCACAACCTCACTGGTCTCGACCTCGGGAAAGGGATGGCGAACCCAGCCG
>CAWKYX010000023.1:0-22146 GCA_963854265.1 Acidimicrobiia bacterium | reverse complement strand
GGAGTCCACCTTTTTTCGGCGAGCCCATAGCGCGCCATGGTGACGAACCAAGAACTCATCCCTGATAATTATTTTACCTTAGGGCATGACTCCGGTGCTGTCGTCCGCGTGAGCGTTCAATCGTCCGCTCACCGACCGCAAGGCGCGCGCCCTTGGCGGCGCCACCGCCGCCGCCGTGTAGACCACCCGCCAGAGCACCGTCGACTGGGCTCAGCCGGTGGCGGCGTCCTCGAACACGATGACGGAGCGCCCCTGGTCGCCGACGCGCATCTTGTCGTAGCCTTCGTTGATGTCGTGCAGCGTGATGCGCTCTGCCACCAGTTCGTCGAGCAGGAGTCGACCCTGCTGGTACAGCTCGACGAAACGGGGGAAGTCCTCGGCAATGCTGCTCGAGCCCATGCGCACACCGTGGATTCCCACACCGGATACGACAAGGTCAACGCCTGGTATCTCGATATTGACACCGACAGGCATGACCCCGATCAGATAAGCGCCGCCCCCGGGCCCGACCATCGCCACCGCCTGCTCGGCTGTGACCTTCAGGCCGATGGCCTCGAACGCATGATCCACGCCGAGGCCTTCGGTGAGCGCTCGGACCGCTTCGATGGGGTCGCCATCGCCGGGATTCACGACATCAGTCGCGCCGAACCGCGTGGCAAGCTCGCGCTTGGCCGGCTGCAAGTCCACGGCAATGATCCGCGCAGCGCCCGCCAGCTTCGCACCCTGGACGACATTGAGACCAATACCGCCGCAGCCGATGACGGCACACGTCTCGCCAGGACGAATCCGCGCCTCGTTGATCGCTGTGCCCACGCCGGTCACCACGGCGCAACCGATAAGCGCGGCAAGATCGAGCGGCATGTCAGGATCGATTGCCACAACACCGGACTGATGCATCACGATCTGCTCTGCGAAGCCACTCATCCCGCCAATCCCGGCAACCGGGGCTCCACCCGAGCTGAGCTTGGACTGATCTTGACGACGGATACCTGGCTCGAAGCGCTGGGCACACAGCCAAGGCCGCCCACCGACACAGGCGCGACAGCGCCCGCAGTAAGTCGAAACGCAGCTGATGACGTGGTCGCCCACAGCGAGGCCCCGAACTTGTGAGCCGACCTCGACAACCACCCCCGCCACCTCATGGCCCAGCACGGCAGGCAATGGCGACGGCAGGGTGCCATCGATGACGTGAAGATCGCTGTGACACAGCCCCGATCCGACTGTCCGAACCCGGACCTCATCGGCGGCAGGATCATCCAGGGTGACCGTCTCGACTTCGATGGGTGATCCAGCGGCGCGCAGCACAGCGGCCTCGATGTCGAGGGGCATGACGTCTCCAGTGGGTTGAGCGATTCGATTTCCTGGCAAACAATATCAGCGGTACTTTGGCGCCGATGCAGGCGACGGTGACGGCGAAGACAGCCAGGACGACACCCCACCTATACCCCCGGGCGGTCAACTGATGGCGCTGGTCAGCTTCGATGATGCCATCGCACTACGCCCGCTGGGCGATGGCCGCTACACCGCTTCGCCGCCTCGTTCGTGGGCAGTCGCCTCGGGCCGAACAGCAGGCGGGCTGATGGTCGCTCAGCTGCTGGCCGGCGCCATAGCCGTCGTGGACGACGACCGCCCTCCCCTTTCGTTCACCGCGCACCTCCTTCGAGCCCCGGCGGAGGGCGAGTTCGAAGTCCAGGCTGAGGTCTTGCGCGCAGGCCGATCGATCATCAATGTGGCCGCTCGAGCAGTCCAGAACGACAAGCTCATCGCCACCGCGCTCGCCAGCTTCGCAACCTCGCGGCCAAGCCCTGAGCTCGACGAGCTCCCGATGCCTGAGGTCGAGCCGCCCACCCCAGGTCGTGTGAGCGAAGCGTTCATCCCCGAGTTCGTGTACCCCTACGGCGACAACATCGTGCTCCAAGAACGCACGGGCCAGCCAGCGCTGTCCGGTTCTGCCGGCCCCATGGAGCGCATTGGGTGGGCGGGCTTTGCGCTGCCTCGGCCAGTCGACGGCCCCGGTCTCGCCCTGGTGGGCGACATCGGCATGATGCCGTGGTGGATGCGCCTCGACGAGATGTACGTCTCTGCCACCCTCGACCACACTGTCCACTTTCGCGCCGACCTACGGACCGTTGCCGCTGACGACCTCGTGCTCGTGCGGTCTCGGACCGGCCTCGTGCGCGGCGGCTACCTGGACTGGGACATGGATATCTGGGCACCCGATGGCACGCTGTTGTGCCAGTCGCGCCAACTGCTGGCGGTGCTTGGCCCTGTAGAGGAGAAGTGAACACCATGAACTTCGGGCTGTTGCTGACGTCGGTCCACGACCGATCTGTGCCACCGGCACAACAAATCGCAGAACACCGCGAGCTGATTGCCACCGCTGATCAACTCGGGTTCAACCTGGTCGTCGCTGGGCAGCACTTTGCCGCGCCCACGTTGCGTTATCTGCAACCGATTCCCTACCTGGCATCGATCGCTGCGCAGTTCCCCACAATGCGCGTCGCGACCGGGATCATCCTGCTGCCGCTCACGCACCCGCTGCGCCTGGCCGAGGAGATGGCCACGCTCGATGCAATCACCGATGGTCGTTCGATCATGGGTCTGGGTATCGGCTACGCCCAGCCCGAGTTCGATGCGTTCGGGATCGACCGCTCCTCGCGAACCGAGCGATTCGAGGAAGCCATAGAGGTGGTCCGGGCCCTGTGGACCGGCGAGCCCGTGACCCATCATGGCCAGTTCTTCGACCTCGATGAGGTCGCGACCTCCACATTGCCGGTGCAGTCGCCACACCCGCCAATCTGGATCGGCGCCCAAGCCGAGGTCTCGGTGCGTCGAGCCGCTCGGTTGGCCGATGCCTGGTACGTCCCGCCGTTTCCGACCAACAGAGAGCTCATCGAGCTCTACGAGATGTACGTCGAAGAACGTGAGATCGCGGGGAGGCCGGGAGGCCGCGCAATCCCGGTTCGGCGTGAGCTCTACCTGGCCGACACGGTCGCCGAAGCCGAGGCCGCGGTGACCGCCGGGGCATCATCGCGTTATGGCACGTACTCGGCGTGGGGGCTGGACCTCGACTCAGGACTGGGTCGCGACCAGTGGCTCGACAACCGGTTCTTGTTGGGCGATGGCGAGACTGTCGCGGAAGGCATCGCGTATCTATCCGAACGCGTCGAACACTCAGACTTCATCATCAAGCCGCAATGGCCCGGCCAGGATCACGCCAAGGCCATGGCCCAGCTAGAGCGCTTCGGGACCGAAGTGGTCCCTTTGCTCAGCGCGACAACCTGACCTCTCACATCTTGGGCCCCGCCCCAAACGCGGTCTACGCCGCTCTTGGCCGAACGCCGCACTCAGCGGACGTGGCCTTGGCCGCCGTCGACGGGGATGAGCTGACCGGTGATGAATCGCGACCCATCGGAGGCCAGAAACACCATCACTGGGCCCAAGTCACGATCCGGATCGCCGTAGTCCTGACCCATCGCGATCCCCTGCATGTTCCGCCAGTACTTCTCGGTCTGCTGCTCTTCGGTCGATTGATCCCACGCTGTCTGGAACATGGGCGTCTTGATGGCAGGAAGAACGGCGTTGACGCGCACGCCGTCGGCACCCCATGCGCCTGAGGCGGTCCGGGTCCAAGAGTGAATCGCACCCTTCGCTGCCGAGTACGCGGCGGCGGTCGGCTCGGGCCGCTGCGCCGACATCGAGCCAAAGTTGATGATCGCTCCGCCACCGGAGACCTTCAGCAACTCGTAAGCGGCCTGGTTGGTGAGCATGGTCCCGCGAACGTTCACCGCGAACATGTGATCCCACGCGGCGACCGTCACGTCGTCGGGTGTGGATGATGCGTGAATTGCGGCGGGGTGCGCGAGCGCGTCGAGCCCACCCAGGTGCTCTGACGCCTGCGCGAACGCCTCAGTGACACTGTCGGAGTCGGCAATGTCGATAGACACGTAGGTCACGTCGCCACTGCCATTTGCAGCAGCATCGGCACAGACCTTGCGTCCAGCGTCATCGACGATGTCCATTCCGACGACTTGGGCCCCCGCATTGACGTATGACCGCACCGTGGCGGCGCCCATGCCGCTGGCGCAGCCCGTGACAATGATTCTCTTGTTCTGCAGTTCCATTGAATCTTCCCTTGTGCCGGCGATGCGCGTTGTCGCGCTGGGCCACTCGCTCCTGGCTCAGCTCAGTCAGCGGGTGCGTCTGCGACACCCTAGTGCGGTGTCACAAAACGATCGTTGGGGTCGGACAAGCGCCGCCGCATCGGCCTCACCATTTCTGACGGCTCCGCGCGTCGCGCGGGGCCGTCAGAAATGCAAGGCCGTGATCCACCGTAATGATTGGGGGCAATCGATTGGTCTCGGTCGACTCCCTCGCGGTAGATTCGCTCAGGAGCTATCGAGGGGGAAGCAATGGGAGTTCTGGACGGCAAGGTCGCGGTCATCACCGCGTCTGGCTCTGGCATGGGCCGCGCATCCGCAGTCCGCATGGCCGGCGAAGGCGCATTCGTCGTCGTGGCCGACCTTCGCGAAGACGCAGCCCGCGAAACGGTCGACCTCGTCGAGCAGGCCGGCGGCAAGGCCTCCGCATTCACCATCGACGTCAGCAGCGTCGACCAGATCGACGCACTCATGGCCAGCGTCGACGCCGATCACGGCAGGATCGACGTGCTCTACGCACACGCAGGTATCCCCGGCGCCAGTGGCCTCGACGTCACCGAAGAGGAATACGACTTCGCAGCCGCCGTCAACATGAAGTCGGCCTTCTTCACCCTCAGTCGTGCCGTCCCGCTGCTCAAGGCCTCGGGCAAAGCGTCGGTCATCTTCACGGCCTCGGTCACCGGCATTGTTGGATCGCCGTTCTCGCCCCTCTATTCGTTGACCAAAGGCGCCGTCGTCACCTTCGCGAAGTCGGCAGCGCTGGCGCTGGCCCCGGAGGTTCGCTGCAACGTCATCTGTCCTGGCCCCGTCGACACCCCCATGTTGCCGCTGTTCTTCGGGCGCGACCCCGGCACCGACGTCAAGCCACTCATGAAGGACTTCCTCGAACGCGACGTTCCGATGCACCGCCCGTGCCAGCCCGAAGAGATCGCTGAAGTAGCCCTCTTCTTGGCAAGCGATGCATCGAGCTTCGTGACCGGCGTGACCATGCCGGTCGACGGCGGCTACACGGCCCGATAAGTCGACTCGTGAAGCCTGCCGCATTCGACTATCACGCGCCGACCACCATCGATGAGGCGCTCGATCTGCTTGCTGCGCACGGCGACGACGCCCGTGTGTTGGCGGGCGGACAGAGCCTCGTGCCCCTGATGGCAGTGCGGCTCAGCCGCACCGAACACCTCGTTGACCTGAACACCATCCCAGCATTGGCGGAGATTGGGTCGGCGAACGGGAGTCTGTCGGTGGGTTCGATGGTTCGCCAACGCACCATCGAACACGACCCGACCATTGCCGCCACCGTGCCGCTGCTGGCTCGCGCCACACCTTGGATTGGCCACTTCCAGATCCGCAATCAGGGCACCGTCGGTGGCTCACTGGCACACGCCGACCCGGCCGCCGAGTATCCGGCCGTTGCGCTGGCGCTCGATGCCCAGATGGAAATTCGCTCAGCCGGCCAAACTCGCACCGTCACGGCTGAGAATTTCTTCGAGGGCCTCTTCTCTACCTGCATCGAGGCGGGTGAGTTGTTGACCGCCATCACCTTCCCCACACGCCAACCGGGCGAGGGGTTCGCCATCAACGAGGTGGCGCGACGCCACGGTGACTTTGCGCTGGTCGGCACGGCAGCACGAGTAGCTGTCGACAATCAAGGTGCGGTGACGTCGAGCGCTATTGCCATGTTCGGGGTTGGTACGACTCCGCAACGCGTGACGGCAACCGAGCAGGCGCTCATCGGCGCCGACCAAGATGCTGACCTCAACGCGATCGCCCAGATCAGCAGCACCGAGCTCGCTCCCTTCGACGATCTTCATGCCAGCGCGAGTTATCGCAAACGGGTCGGGGCAGTCACGGTTCGCCGAGCCCTGACCGACGCAATTGAGGAGGCCCGCGATGGCTGATGTTCAGATGCCGCCAGCGGTGCCGGTGAGCGTGCGTGTCAACGGGACCGCCCGCTCTGGCGAGGTCGAGGCTCGTAAGACGTTGGCCGACTTCCTTCGTGACGACTGCGGCCTCACCGGAACCCACCTGGCCTGCGAGCACGGCGCATGTGGTGCCTGCACGGTGCTGGTCGACGGACAGGCCGTCCGATCGTGTCTGCTCTTCGCCGTGCAATGCCAAACCCGAGAAGTTGTGACCGTCGAGGGGTTGACTGTCGATCCCGAAACGCTCACCCCCGTCCAACAGGCCTTCCAGGATTGCCACGGGCTCCAATGCGGGTTCTGCACGCCGGGTTTCGTGGTTTCGGTGACGGCCTTCTTGGCCGACAACCCCGATCCCACAGAGGAAGAGATCCGGATCGGGCTCTCCGGAAACCTGTGTCGCTGCACCGGCTATCAAGGGATCTACGCCGCTGTGCGCCAAGCCGCCGCCGAGCTGAGGGGCAGCAAATGACTGCGGGTCGCTTTGTCGGACAACGAGTCATCCGCCGCGAGGACCGACGCTTCACGACGGGCGAAGGCAACTACATCGACGACATCGCAGTCGCGGGAATGCTCCACGCCGCGTTTGTTCGCAGCGACTTCGCTCGCGGCATCATCCTCTCCATCGACACCACCGAGGCCGAGGCCTCCCCCGGTGTCATCGCAGTGCTGACCGCGGCCGACCTGAACGCGATGTCAGGCCCCATGTACTCGACGCTGCTTGGCGAGGCTGCTGCTGCGCCGCCCATGCGGGCGCTCGCCGATGGCGATGTGCGCTACGTCGGCGAGCCGGTCGCTGTGGTTGTGGCGCGGGACCGCTACCTGGCCGAAGACGCTGCCGAGTTGGTCTTCGTCGATATCGAGCCCCAGACACCGGTGATCGGGCCGGTGTTTGCGCTCGACGAGACAGACCAAATTGTCCATCCCGAGCGCGGCACGAACCTGGCCCAGTCGTTCCCGGTCAATGACACTCCTGAAGTCGAGGCGGCATTCGCGGGCGCCGCACACGTCGTCAGTCGCCAGTTCACCCAGTCGCGCGCGACGTGTGTTCCGATGGAGGGACGAGGCCTGATCGCCTCGTGGTCCCCCTCCTCACAGACGTTCGAGGGATGGGTGTCGTCGCAGAACTCCCACGAATACCACGCCCATATGGCAAGGGTGCTCGGCGTACCGCACCATCACGTCCGTCTCCGCACGGGCGACATCGGCGGCGGCTTCGGCCAAAAGGTCATGGTCACCCGCGATGAGGACTGCATCGTGCTGGCCAGCAAGGCTCTCGCCATGCCTATCAAGTGGATCGAGGACCGCCGCGAGAACTTGATCGCAGCGAACCAAGCCCGCGCGGAAATACTCGATGTCTCGATGGCCCTCGATGAGGACGCCAACATTCTTGCCTGCACCGTCCGCCACGTCGAAGATGTCGGCGCCTACGCGATCGGCGGCCACGCCAGCGCGTCGGGCAACCTGGCAAACATCTTCCCCGGCCCGTACCGGATCCCGCTGTACGGCGTGGGCAGCCGATCGGCTTACACAAATACCGTCGGCCGAGGTGCCTACCGAGGGCCGTGGCTCTCCGAGACAACAGCACGCGAGCAGATGATCGACCATATTGCGCGCGAGCTCGGTATCGACCCGCTGGAGCTACGGCGGCGCAACATCATCACCGATGAAGAACTGCCGTACACGTCGGCCACCGGCATGGTCTACGACAACATGGCGCTCACCGGATGCCTCGAGCAAGCGATCGAGATGGTGGACTACGAGGCATTTCGGTCGCAGCAAGCTGCAGCGCTCCAAGAGGGGCGCTACCTGGGGCTTGGGCTCAGCACCTACGTCGAGCCCGGGGCAATATCGTGGGGCAGTCTTGCGGCCGAACGAGCCGTGCTGCGCATCGACCCGGGGGGCAAAGTACGTCTGCTGCTGGGGTCCGGCGAGCACGGTCAAAGCGTTGGGCTGACCATGTCGCAGTTGGTCGCCGAGTATCTGGGGTGTGGGGTCGACGATGTCGAGCTCATCCAAGGCGACACCGCCACCACCCCATTCGGAGGCGGAACCGCCGGCAGCCGTACGTCGGTGATCGCCGGCGGGGCAACAATCGGCGCCGCCAAAGTACTCCGGGACAAGGTCGCGAGCATCGCAGCGCACCTCCTCGAGGCGGCCCCGGCTGACATCGAAGTCCTCGACGGCCGCGCATTCGTTGCCGGCAGCCCAGCTCAAGGTTTGAGCTTCGCCGAGATCGCGCACGTCGCCTACCGCCAAACCGATCAACTCGCGGGCGGGCCCGAACCCGACCTCGAAGCAAGCCACCGATACCAGCCACCCAACATGTTCACCTTCTCCAACGCGTGCCACGTGTGCGTGTGCGAGGTTGACATCGAAACCGGGCTGGTCGACCTGCAGCGCTACATCGTCAGCGAGGACTGCGGGCCCCTGATCAACCCCATGGTGGTGGAAGGCCAGGTCTCGGGCGGCGTTGTGCAAGGCATCGGCGGCGTGCTCTACGAACACATGGCGTATGACGATGCCGGCAACCCGCTGGCATCGACTTTCCTCGACTATCTGTTGCCGGGTGCCGCCGAGATGCCCATCATCGAGATCGGCCACTGCGAGACCCTTGCTGACACCGAGGGCGGTTTCAAGGGGATGTCCGAGGGCGGCACGATCGGCGCGCCGGCTGCAGTCGCCAACGCCGTTGCGGACGCGCTCGCACCTCTGGGAGTCCTAACCGGCGAGTTCCCGATGGGGCCATCGCAGATCATCGACCTGATCGAGGCAGCAGCCTCGGCATCGGCCTGACCACCATTCCAACAGGCACGATCCTCAAGGAGGCAACACCCATGGATCCTGAACTCCAAGCAACTGTTGACGAACACGCGGTGATCAAGCTCGCGACGCGCTACTGCTGGGCACTCGACAGCCACAACTTCGACGACCTCCGCAACGTGTTCACCCCAGACGTGTTCGCAGTCCTGGGCGGAACCGAGTGCCGAGGCATCGACGCGGTCATCGACCGGGTGACATCTGCGCTGACGCGGCTGGACGCGAGCCAACACCTGGTGGGCAGCCATTTCGTGGAGCTGGATGGCGATGAGGCCACCCACAAGTGCTACCTGCATGCGCAACACGTGTTGAACAACACCGAAGGTGGCGACCAGTGGGTCGTCGCCGGCATGTACGTCGATCACGCGGTCCGGACTGCCGACGGCTGGCGTATCGACCACCGCGAGCTCAGCCGGATCTGGACGTCCGGCAACCCCAACGTCGCCGCCCCCGACCTACGCCCAACCTCCTAGACGTTCCCAGACGTTCCATACCCCCCGGCCATACCGCCCGGCCATACCGCCCGGCCATACCGCCTGGCCGTACCGCCGCGGCCGTACGCCGAGCTGCAGACAGCGACGCCGGAGCTAACCCCTGCTTCTGCCAGCGTGAACTGTCCACCTGGGGCCACTTCACGCTGGCAGAATCGGGCGCGGGCGAGTGCTGGTGGTATCGCGACCGGCCTCGTGGGACAATCGTGGCCATATGAGTCCAATCACGATGACACCCGCGAGCGGTTCGGTCGGCGCCTACATCGATGGAGTCGACCTGCGCTCAGTCGAAGGCGACTAGCGTGCCAAACTCGTCGACGCTTGGCACGCCCATGGCGTCTTGTTCTTCCGAGACCAGCATCTCGACCTCGACGAACAAGCCGCGGCGGCTGCGATCTTCGGCGAGCCCGAGCTGTTCGACTTCGCTCCCCCGGTCGACGTGTCGCAGCCCCTTGTCCACCGCATTGAGGAAGCAGTCGGTCGCCGCTTCGGCGGCACCTCCACCTGGCACACCGATGCCACGTGGCTCGAACGGCCGCCGCGGGCTTCGATGCTCCAGGCCGTGAAGCTGCCGGCGGTCGGTGGCGACACGCTGTTTGCCAGCGCATCGGCGGCCTACACCAACCTGTCCAGCCCCCTGCAACGCCTCGTGGACGAACTCATGGCTACCCATCACGGGGGCAAGGCGCTGGGCCGGGCTGCCGCGCAGCTCGGTATTTCGATCCCCGAGGATCCCGTTGTTCATCCCGTGGTTCGGGTCCACCCAGCAACCAACGAGCGCTGCCTGTTCGTCAATCGACTCTTCACCCAATCGATCGACGGAGTCACGCCGCGCGAATCCGAGACCCTCCTCCCAATGTTGTGCGACCAATTCAAAGATCCCGAGGTCCAGTGTCGCTTCCAGTGGGCGCCGGGCGATGTGGCCATCTGGGACAACCGCGTCGTCCAGCACTACGCCACCCCCGACTACGACGTGGCCCGCCTCATGCATCGCGTGGTGCTCGCGGGCGACAACGTCGACGGCCTCGCCCAGTCGTAGTCGCCCGCGGCCGGCACCAACCCTCCGTCTGCCAGCGTAAAGCGCGCACAGGAGGACACTTCACGCTGGCAGGACTGCGGGTACGGGTGGCTCAAGCTTGGGGGCCATGAGAAGATGTCCTCCATGGCCACAACAGAATTCGAGCTGAGCGACCGACTCGGAGCGACCGACGGCGTCGTTGCGATGTCGGGCGTCCAGGCGCTCATTCGCATCACCGCCGACCAACAACGCGCCGATGCCGAACGAGGTGCAAGAACCTCGGGGCTCATCGCCGGCTACCAGGGCTCACCCCTTGGTGGCGTCGAGCAGGCTTACGAGCAGAACCGAACGCTCCTGGAGCAACACGACGTCCGCTTCATGAACGGCGTCAACGAAGATCTCGCGGCCACGATGGTCTGGGGCAGCCAGCTAGCCCATCTCGAAACCGATTGCCGCTACGACGGAGTGTTCGGACTTTGGTACGGGAAGGGCCCCGGCATCGACCGATCGCTCGACGCGTTCCGACACGCCAACTTCTCGGGCGTCGACCCGCTCGGAGGAGTCGTGGCCGCCGTCGGCGACGATCCAGCGTGCAAGTCTTCAACGATCCCTTCGGCATCGGAGGGTGTGCTGGCAGATCTGTGCATGCCAACGCTCTATCCCGGTTCGGTCCAGGACGTGCTCGACATGGGCCGATGGGCGTATGAACTTTCCCGGGCTTGCGGGTCGTGGGTCGGTCTCAAAATCCACACCGAAGTCGCCGACCAATACGCGACGGTCAACGTAGACCCGTCCAGGCTGGGAGACATCAGTCGTCCCGACTTCGGTGGATGGACGCCAGCGCACGATCCCAACATGGTCATCCCCGTCAGCCTCCAGGTCGAGGCCGACACGTTCGGCCCACGCCTCGACGCTGCACGAAAGTTCGTGGCACACAATCGGCTCGACCGCACCACGGGCGCAACGCGTGGATCCTTCGGGATCATGGCCGCCGGAAAAGCCTACGCCGACGTCTGCAGTGCACTTGCCGAGTTAGGCCTGACCGACGGCGCTGCCTTGAGTAACGCCGGCATCACGATCCTGCGCCCGGCCATGATTTGGCCCTTGGACCGCGACGCGATCACCCAGTTCGCTCAAGGGCTCGACGAGATCTTCGTCGTCGAAGAGAAGCGCCCCTTCATCGAAACCCAGGTACGCGACGTGCTCTTCGACCTCGAGGTCCGACCCCGAGTAACAGGGAAGCGTGCCCCTGATGGCCAACCCCTCGTCCCCCTTGAAGGTGCCCTGACTGGCGACACCGTTCTTCCGGCGCTCGCCCGGCGTCTCGAGGCGACTCTGCCAGATGTCGCCCTGCGCAAGCCCCGCGAGCGAATCACCTTGGTCGATGCCACGAACCCCGACCTGGCTGGGCGCTCCCCATACTTCTGTTCGGGCTGCCCGCACAATCGGTCGACCATCGTGCCCGAGGGGTCGGTCGCCGGAGGCGGTATTGGCTGCCACACCATGGCGGTGTGGATGGATCGGGGGATGGAAGGCCTCACCCAGATGGGCGGCGAGGGAGCGCAATGGGCTGGGATGTCGCCGTTCGTCGCGACGGCGCATCGGTTCCAGAACCTTGGCGACGGCACGCTATTCCATTCAGGCTCGCTCGCTATTCGCCAGGCAATCGCAGCGGGAACCAACGTCACCTACAAGATCCTGTACAACGGCACCGTGGCCATGACCGGCGGCCAGGATCCGGCCGGCAATATGGACGTCCCCCAGCTCACTCGTTTCCTCGAAGCCGAGGGTGTTGCCGACACCGTTGTGGTCACCGAGAACACCTACGACGCAGAACTCGCTCGCAGTGCAACGGTGCATGATCGCGATGACTATGACGCCGTGCAGCGCAGACTGCGCGAGGTTCCTGGCGTCACGGCGTTGATCTATGACCAACGGTGTGCGGCCGAACTGCGTCGAGACCGCAAACGCGATGTCGTTGCCACGCCAACCAAACGCATCTTCATCAACGAGGCCGTTTGTGATGGCTGTGGCGACTGTGGGCGAGTGTCCAACTGCATGAGCGTGCACCCTGTCGAAACGGTCTTCGGACGGAAGACTCGGATCCATCAGGAATCGTGCAACTTTGACTACAGCTGTGTCGAAGGCAACTGCCCAGCGTTCATCAGTGTCGAGGTCGACCCGGATTATGCGACCACGCAGATCGGATCGCTCACGGTGCCCGCTGGCGTCGCACCACCGGAACCGTCGATTCCCGACGAGGCCACCCTGCTTGTTGTCGGAATCGGTGGAACGGGAGTCGTCACGGTTAGTCAGGTGCTGTCGACTGCCGCACTCTTCGACGGCAAGAAGGCACTGAGTCTGGACCAGACCGGGCTGGCTCAAAAGGGTGGCCGGGTCATCTCCAACCTCAAGATCAGTCGCACACAATCGGATTCGGCGCCTCGGGTGGGCGATGGCGAGGCAGACGCGCTGCTGATCTTCGACCTCGTCGGCGCGACAACAGCCGACATCTTGACCAAGGCCAGTCCTGGTCGCACCGCGGCCGTCGTCTCGACCGCGTTATTGCCCACCGGGTTCATGGTCAAAGAGCTGGGACGCGAGTTCCCCGAGCTCGAGGTGTTCCGCAAAGCAATCGAAGATGTGACCGCCGTGGACGACAACACATGGCTCGACGCCGAGGGCATCGCCCGCGCGGTCTTTGGATCCCAGCCGGCAGCGAACCTCATCGTCGTCGGCCTTGCCTACCAGCAAGGCTTACTCCCGGTCTCAAGCGAAGGTATCGAGTCGGCAATCGCCCAGAATGGGGTAGCCGTGGAGGTAAACATCGCTGCTTTCAGGCTGGGACGACGGCTTGCTGTCGAGCCCGACTTGCTGACCCACCTGGTCGAGGCCTCAGCGGCCGACCCCGAGCACGCACCCGTACCAACCGGGGTTGCAGCGGAAATGTTGGCGAGTATCGCAGGGCCCGACGAGCTACTGGAGATGTTGCGGTGGCGGGTGCCCGAGTTGATGGCGTATCAGAACGCCAAGTACGCAAAGCGCTACGTGGATGTCATCCAGCGCTGCCGCATAAAGGAGCACCAGGTTGGAATCGACTCCGCCATCTCTGAGGTTGTGGCTTTCCAGCTCTTCAAGCTCATGGCGTACAAGGACGAGTACGAAGTAGCTCGGCTTCACCTGCGCGAAGGGTTGCGCGGCGAGATCGACACCCGCTTCGGTCCTGGCGCCGCCTTCTCCTACATGCTCGAGCCACCAACCCTCAAGAAGCTGGGTCGCGAAAAGAAGAGCGCTGTCCCAGAGGCGGCAGCGCGGGCGATGTTCAAGGGTCTGGTCAAAGCTAAACGTGCCCGCGGGACCAAGTTCGACCCATTCGGCCGGACAGATGAACGACGGATAGAGCGAGCGCTGGTGGATGAGTATCCGGTGCTCGTCGATCGCGTCCTGTCGCACCTCGATGCCGGCAACGCCGACGAAGCCCGGGGGGTGCTCCACCTCGCCGACCAGATCCGCGGGTTCAACTCGGTGAAGCTGGCCAATGTCGCCTCGTACCGCGCCCAGGTCACGGTGGCCCTCGAGGTCTACGAGCGCGAAGCCCAGCAGAGCTGAGCCACGGCCCACCCATCCCGCCTGCCAGCGTCAACCGTCCACGCAGGGACACTTCACGCTGGCAGACCCCACCGGGCCAGCGGCGAAGCTCGCGAAGGGCAGCTTCAACCGTCGCCACGACCCCTTGGTTGTCCGACCACAGAGTCGATTCCCAGATCGGCACGACTCGAAAACCAGCGGCCTCCAGCGCCTGCGCTCGCCGCAGGTCGTCCTGGGCCGATGTCAACGACCAGTGGTAGGTATCGGACTGGACTTCGATGAGAAGGGGCGTAGCTCCAAGGCGGAAGTCGACACGCCCGAGCCATTGCTCACCCCCGACCTCGACCTGACGACGAACCCTGGGAAGGTCGGCCTTCCTCAAGATGTGGTTCAGGCGACCTTCCAGGCCACTCTCGGGCGCGACGTAGTCCACGCCCCGCGTGCCAAGCAGCAGCCCCATGGGCCGGACACCCCGCCTCCCCCGCTTGTCAAGGTCCTCGTAGTCGTCCGCAACGACCCGTGGTCGACCAGACGCATCGTCCACACCCGATCCAGCCAGCGTTCGACGCGACCTATCGGCGTTATCGAAGCAACATCGAACAACGCCCTCGACGGTGTCACGATCGGAAAGTCACAGTGCCGTGTGACGTGGTGCGGTGGCATCCTGCGGGTCTCATGCGGGACGATCCCGTCACCACGGAGCTTGCTGCCGTTCGCAGCGCGCATGCGTGTGACGTGCAGCGGATCGAGTGGTGCGGCGACGATGCCCCACAACACGAGCGCCGACTGATGACTGATCACCGCCCCGGGCCCCGCCCGCAACAGGCGCGCCATGGCCATGTAGAGGGCAGTATGTGGAGCTCCAGCGACGCCGAACACGGAACGAGCTTCACGATTCCAACGATGAGTTTCGAACTCCCGGCGCAACTCGGCGGTGGTGCCGAAGCATCGCCCCTGGTGCGTGGCGACTACCTCATGTTGGCCGCGCGCGAGTTCGAGAAGTCTGGTGGTTGTGTCCGTTGACACAGAGCCCTCCGCCGTCAGATGACTGGAGGGGGAAGTTGACCGTCAACGGTAGCCAATGTCCCGAGGGCTCAGACACGCTCCGGTATCTGCCAGCGTGAACTGTCCCCCCAGGGACACTTCACGCTGGCAGACCCGATGATGCCGGCTCAATAACCGTTTGCGTAGGCCTCGTGTTCGATCGAGCGGAGCTCCGCGAAACGGCGACGGACGTCTTCGCGCCGTGACCGGTCCATTGCCAGGTTGACGATCTCGTGCGGGTCCTCCGCTAGATCGTAGAACTCGTGGTCGTGGTCGTCAAAGGCTGCGTCGCGCCCGAACTGCATGCTGTCGCCGGTCAACGGCATCCCGCTGGCATCGTTGCCACCACCGATCCCGTAGTACCGGCAGTACTTGTACTGACCGTCGAAGATGCCCGAACTGGCATAACGCGTGTGCTCGACGCCGGCATACCACGGCCACTCCTGGGAGAACAGCACGTAGTCACGAATCTTGGCTGCCTGGTCGTCGAACACCGGCGCTAGCGATTCGCCTGCCAGCGTTGGGGTATTGGCCACGTCGACGCCGCCGAACTCGGCAATGGTGCGAGCCAGGTCGAGGTGACACGACAATGCATCGGTCTTCGTCCCGGCCTCGGTGATCCCCGGCGCCACCACGTAGAGCGGGATGCGCATGGTCTCTTGATAGTTCCAGGGGCCCTTGGACCGCAGCCGGTGCGACCCGCACTGGTCGCCATGATCTGAGGTAAAGATGACGATGGTGTTGTCCCACTGGTTGGTGTCATCCATCGCACCCAGGACGTTCCCGACACACACGTCGTTGACTTGATGCAGCTTGGCGTAGTAGTCCAGCTGGCGGAGCCAGATGTCGGTGTCCTCGCGCTCCATGATCCCCGGTCGACCGTTGTTGATCATCTGGGTCATCCAGCGCCGGTGGACCTCGGGCTTGGTGTGAAGATCGACGTCGAAGTTTGGCGGTAGCTCGGTGAACCAACGCTCGACGTCGTGCTCGAACCCCGGCAGGTTGTCGGCGCGGCCCCAATCGCGTGTGGCCACTCGGTTGCGTGTCTTCTCGTAATACTCGGGTTCGCGCTCCTGGTACCAAGGCTGATCCACAGGGAACCACATGATGTCGTGGGGGTTGACCAAGCCGACCGACAAGAACCACGGCTGATCGTCGTTGCCGCGCTCGCGGATCCAATCGGCGCTCTGCTGAGCGATCGGCCCGTCGTATTCCGTGCCCGTGTTGGCCAACCCCCACCAGGACTTGTCATTCCCTTCCCAGTCGCTGAAGCCGTATGCCTCCATGTTGGGCTCGGCGACGTTCTCGAGATGCCACTTGCCTTTGAACCCCGTGTAATAGCCCTGGTCGCGCAACATATGGCCAAGTGTCGGCGTGTCGTAGGAAAGGTTGGGATTGTGCGGGCCCGTCGAGTTCTCGGTGACGCCGTGCTCGGCCATGTACTGACCGGTGAACAGCGTGGCGCGCGACGGCGAACAAGGCGACGTGTGCGTGTAGTAATTGGTGAACTCCAACCCGTTGTCAATCAGCCGCTACCGGTTCGGGAGCGGGAAGCCGTCGGGGAGCCAATCGCGCTGGCGCTCTTGGTCGGACACGATGAGGAGAATGTTCGGCGCGTTCATATCAATCGAACCTAGCACCCGCACGTAAACCGATTCAGAGCGCTTTGTTGTGATCACCAGCGCGGGGGTCGGCAGCGGAGGGTGTTGAACACCACCAGCGATGGTTGGCCAGCTCCCCCTGCGCTCAGGGGACGAGCAGACCAACCTGATGGCACCCGATTGGACGAGGTCGGGTCGCTGATCTCAGCCTTCCATCTGGCTGACCACCGATTGGGTGGCGTCGATGAACTCCTCGACCATGTCATAGACGACCTGTGAGGTCGCCTTGGACTTGTTCATGTTGCCGACGATCTGACCCACGAAGTAGTTGGCGAGCTGCTGGGCGCCCGAACCCTCGCGATAGGCGGCGCGATCGATGCGGGCGATGGCTTCGTTGATCAGGACGGGTTGCATCGGCATGCCGAGGGGCATCGGGGTCTCGGGATTCTCCCATTCGTCCGTCCAGGCCGATCTCAGCTGACGGGCATGCTTGCCTGTGCGCGAACGTGAGCGGATGGTGTCACTGGACGTCGCGGCCAGCATCTTCTCCTTGACCGCAGGGTGGGTCTCGGCTTCCTCGGTGGTCAGCCAGACCGAACCACACCACACGCCCTGCGCGCCCAGAGCCATTGCGGCAGCCATCTGACGGCCGCGGCCAATGCCACCTGCACCCAGAACCGGGGTGCCTTCAACCGCGTCGACGATCTCGGGGATCAGGACCATCGTGCCGATCTCGCCGGTGTGACCGCCCGCTTCTGAGCCCTGCGCGATGATCACGTCGACACCGGCATTGACATGGCGCTCAGCGTGCTGGGCCTTACCGGCGAGCGCTCCCACCTTCCTGCCCGACGCTTTGCACTGGTCGATCATGAACTGGGGAGGCGGGCCGAGCGCGTTGACGACAAGAACCGGCTCGTGCGCGAGGGCTACCTCAAGATTTGGCGCCGCGGTTCCCGCTGACATCGGGGCCGAGGCATCGTCACGCATATGGAAAACGGAGCGTCCGTCATCGTCGGGCAGCGGAGGAACGTCGTACCGCTCGAGGATGTCGTCGACATATTCACGGTGAGTGGCCGGGATCATCTCGTCGATCTCTGAGACGGTCAACCCACCCTCGTCTGAACCTGCATACTTGGCGGGAACGATCAGGTCGACGCCATAGGGCTTATCGCCGACCTCGTCTTGGATCCACAGCAGGTCGGTTTCGAGAGCCTTCGGCGAGTGTCCAACTGCACCGAGAACACCGAGACCGCCGGCTTTGGTCACGGCCGCCACCACGTCTCGGCAATGACTGAAGGCAAAGATCGGAACATCGATCCCGAACATCTCGGTGATGTCGTTCTTCATGGAAGCCTCGTTCGTGATGGGAGCCTGGCGGGCGCGATTACCGTAGCCCAGTGAACGATTCACTCCTGCCGTGCAGAGCGCAACAGTAGGGTCGCTGCATGATCCGCCGCGTCGCCATCATCGCCCCGTCCAGCTCCTACGTCGGGCCCGACTTGGCCCGCGTTCTAGCGGGCCGAGGACACGACCTCGTGTTGGCCTCCCCAACTCCTGAGCTGGTGGACGAACTCGACGCGCTCGGTGCCGAAGTCGTGGCCGTCGACGGCGCGACAGACCTGCGCGACCCGGCATCCTCCCAGGCGTTGGTGGATGCCGGCATCGAACGCTTCGGCCGGATTAACGCGGCGTGCATGTTCAGTGGTGCGATCCTGTTGGGGCGCTTCCTCGAGACCACCGTGGACGATCTGCACACGATCACGCGCGGCAACCTCGAGGCGCCGTATCACTTCCTGAAGGCCGTGGTGCCACCATTGGTCGACCAACAAGATGGTCAAATCGTTGTGATCACCAGCGCAACGGCGGCTCGGCCGGCTCCGGGAGCATCGCTCTACAGCGCGACACGGGCGGGGGCATCAATGCTGGTCAAGAACGTCGCAGCGGAGCATGCCCGCGACAATGTCCAGATCAACTCGGTCGGAACGAACTTCATGGATTTCGACGAGTTCATCAAGGCCAACGGACTCGAAGGAAACCCCAAGCGCCGGGCGCGCGTCGAAGATGCCGTCCCCATGAAGCGTCTGGGCGGGATGGACGAGTTCGCGAACTTCTGTGCCGTCCTATTGGATGGCACCAGCCGATTCCAAACGGGCCAGTTCTTCAGCTACTCCGGCGGCTGGAGCGACTGACCGCCAAATCGGGTGACGGCCGGTGCCAGGCACCAAGTGTCACTCGGTTATCCACAGCCGGGTGACGGTCACAGAATCTTGTTTGGGCTGTCGGTCCAGTAGCGGTCACGCAGGACTCGCTTGTAGAGCTTGCCGGTGGGCAGCCGCGGGAGTTCTGCTTCGTAGTCGATCGAACGGGGCACCTTTTGGCGAGACAGGTGGTCTCGGCAGAACGCCAGCAGCTCATCGGTCAACGCTCGGTCAGCTTCAATACCCGGCATGACTTGGACAACGGCTTTCACCTCTTCGCCCAGGTCCGAGTTGGGGACCCCGAAGACCGCCGCATCGGCCACCTTGGGGTGGATGATCAGCAGGTTCTCCGTCTCTTGGGGATAGATGTTGACACCCCCCGAGATGATCATGAACGTCTTGCGATCGGTCAGGTATAGGAAGTTGTCCTCGTCGACATATCCAATATCGCCAACGGTGGTCATCGTGCCATCGGGCGACGTCGCCTCAGCGGTCTTGTCGGGATCGTTGTGGTACTCGAACGGGGTCGCTGTCTCGAACCAGATCGTGCCCGGCTGACCAGTGGGCAACTCATTCATGTCGTCATCGAGGACACGCAGCTCGCCAAAAATGACCTTACCCACCGAGCCCCGATGCGCCAGCCACTCCTCGCTGTTGCAAGCCGTGAACCCGAGACCTTCCGTGGCGCCGTAGTACTCATGGATGATCGGCCCCCACCAGTCGATCATCTGTTCCTTCACTTGCGGCGGACAGGGCGCCGCGGCATGGATCGTCACCTCGAGCGACGACAAGTCGAAGCGCTCCCGTTCGCTTGCGGGCAACTTCAGCATGCGGCTGAACATCGTGGGGACCAGCTGGCTGTGTGTGATCTGGTAATGCTCGACATGGCGGAGATACTCGACGGGGTCGAAGCGCTCCATGATCACCGCCGTGCCTCCCATGCGAATGGTGAGATTGACTGCGGCCTGCGGTGCCGAGTGATACAGCGGCGCCGGCGAGAGGTAGATCATGTCCTCCCGGTATTGCCAGAGGACCTTGAGAAACTTGTACAGGTCAAGCGACTCGACCGGTGCGAGATCGGGCAGCGGCCGGATGATCCCCTTGGGACGACCGGTGGTACCCGACGAATACAACATCGCCGACCCCAAACGCTCGTTGGCCACAGCGCTGATCGGCTTGTCGGCCACAGCAGCAGCGAAGTCAACCATCTCGCCGTCGTCCCCCGTGCCATCGACGATCACCGCGAGCGTGACACTGGGACAGTCAGCGAGGGCTTCGAGTGCCACGTCGCGCCGCGCCCGCGAGGTGATCAGCACCTGCGACTCACTGTTGTTGATGATGTAGGCGACCTCTTGAGCTGTGAGGTAGGAGTTGATGCAGGTGTAATAGGCGCCAGTCCGCTCGCCCGCCGCGCACGATTCCAGATAGCGGTTGTTGTTCTCCATGAAGATGGAGAAATGGTCGGTGGGCTGGAGCCCGTGGTCCACCAACAGGTGCGCCAACTGGTTGGTTCGAGCTTCGAACTCGCGGTAGCTCACCGACTCGCCCGTGCCGGCCATGACAAAAGCCGGGCGATCGGGATGCTCGGTCGCGTACGCGCCTGGATACATCGGTACCCCCTGAGAGAGCTGAGTTCCCGACGTTAGTAGACCGGCTGCGGAGACTCGCCGGCTAACACGACGAGTGCGAAGTCACACGACACACTGACAGTGACGTCATGGCGAGCTTGGCTCTCGCCCGGCCGGAGCGGCCAGCGGCTCAACTTCCCGGTGGGTCAGCCCGTTGCTCGTGTGGGGCACCGACATGCTTGCCGATGTCCCATCCCACGCTCGCGAGATGCTCGGCGGCCCAGTCCGCCGACGCGGCGCCGGTGACGGTCGCCAGAGAATCGTTGTAGCGGTTCATGAACCCGGCCACCGAGACCACCCCGATCAACGTCCGGACCTCAACGTCTGAGAAGTGTGCCCGGAGATCGCGATGATGCTCAGAGGTGACCGAGTTGGGAACCGAGGCAGCCGCCACACCGAATCGCAACGCTGCACGCTCGCGGTCTGTAAACAGCTCCGACGACTCAAACGTCCATAAAGCTTGAATCTTGGCGAGTTCGACACCAGCCTTGTCGAGCCCATAGGCACCGTGCGCCTGACAGTGTCTGCACCCAGCCGTAAGCGACGCGATGGTAAAGACCATCCTGTTGGTTTGGATGTCGGGCGGACCCGAGAAGATCATCGCCAAGAGCTCTTTGGCCTTCTCGAACATTTCGGGCCATGCGCCGAGATCCCAGGCTTGACGATTCTCGAAGTCGCTCATGTGGTTCTCCTTGGCAGTTGAGACCATGCACTGAGTGTCAACCAAAGCCGTCGGCTACGCCAGTCCACCGGTGAGGTCAGTCAGGGCCTCAATGTGCGCCACGCCCAGCCCGCAACATCCGCCGATCACTTGAACGCCACGAGCCAACCAAGCGCGAGCCTCAGTGGCCAAGTGAGAAGGTGCGATTTGATCGACAAACTGCCACTCGGGCTCGGTGAAGTAGCCGGCTTCGGGGTACACCCCCACCGGCCCGTCCCACCGATCGTCCAGCCAATCGAGCGCCGGTCCGACATCTTGGACAGCCGTGTGCATGATCGAGACAACATCGACATCCATCTCGAGAATCGGATCGGCTGTGACTTCGAGCGCGACGTCGGGATAGCCGAAGTTGACGATCGTGCCGTTGTGCGCCCGCTTGGCGGTGAGCCCGACCCAAACCGGCAGTCCGGAGGAGACCGCGGCCTGCACCCCCAGCTCGGACCGCTCAGGGTGCTGCACCATCTCGCACGCGATCAGGTCGACACCGGCAGCGACGAGCAGCTCGACCTGTTCCAAGTAGGTCTCCTCGGCGCGGTCAAACCAGTACGCGTCGTTGGCGTCAGCCATCCAGGTCGAAATCGATCCAGCGATCGCAACCTGACCGCCCACGGCGGCCCGCGCATCCTTGGCGATCTCGACAGCGCGCCCGTGCACCTCGGCAATGAGATGCCCGTACCCAGCCGGCTCCAGGAGCGCGCGGCCGGCGGCGAACGTGTTCGCGATGATTACCGACGCCCCCACTCGGATGTAGTCCTCGTGGATTTCTTGCAGGATGTCCGGATGGCTGAGCTGCGCAAGTGCCGACCAGCCGCGCTCGGCCATCGGCACGCCCCGCGCTTGAAGCTCGGTCCCTGTCGCACCGTCGATCACCCCGACCCCACCTGCAGCGATGTGCTGGTGGAGCCAGTCAGCTCCGGGTTTATTGTCCACCAGCTCAACTCCAATAAGCGCCGCCCCA
>CAWKYX010000022.1:0-22405 GCA_963854265.1 Acidimicrobiia bacterium | reverse complement strand
GACACCTCGGGCACTGAGGCGGCCATCGTCCACGGCCCGAATCAACACTGCCTTCGCCGTGCGATCAAGGGTTGCGAGCTGATCGGCATTGGCTGCCGAGATCAAGACGTTGCGCTCGACACCACGTTCGCGAGCCATGGCCCGCGCTGACGACACCCGCTCGGCCACAACCGCCGTTGACTCAGCTACCGTCTCGGCGAAGAGCTCGGCTGCTGTTGGTCGGTCAACGTGGACCCGCATGTCGAAGCGGTCCAGGAGGGGCCCCGAAAGCCTGCGGACATAGCGGGCACGGGCCCCGTCGGTGCACCGACACGGTGAGAGGCGGACGGCGCTTGACTCGCCACATGGGCACGGGTTCGTCGCCCCGACCAACACCAGCCTCGCGGGGAATGTCACCGACCCGTAGGCCCGAGCCACACGAACGACGCCTTCCTCGAGTGGCTGACGGAGCGCATCAAGCACGTGCGCCGGGAACTCGCCGAGCTCATCGAGAAACAAGACTCCTGCATGTGCACAGCTGATTTCTCCGGGACGCATCTGGCGCGTGCCGCCCCCAATCAACGACACCATGGAGCTGGTGTGGTGCGGGGCCCGGAAGGGCGGGTTCTGTACCAGGCCGCCCGGTGGCAGCTCGAGGCCCGCGGCCGAGTGAACAGTGGTGACCTCCAACGCGTCCTCGGTGTCGAGCGGTGGCAAAAGACCCGGCAGCGCCTTCGCGATCATGGTCTTGCCGGCGCCCGGCGGCCCGATGAGCAAGATGTGATGCCCACCAGCAGCGGCAACTTCGGCCGCCATCCTGGCAACACCTTGCCCTTGGACGGTCGCCAGATCGACCTGGGGTACCGGCGTCGCGCTTGGCCCGACTTCGGCAGGTTCGGGCCAGAGTTCCTGGCCCCGTAGGACCTTGACCAAATCGGCGAGGCATGTGACACAACGGACCGTGCGACCGGTTACCAGTGATGCTTCCGCCAGATTGGCCGGCGCGATCACGGTGGATGACGCCGCTACCGCAGCAGTTAACGGGAGTGCCCCTGGCACCGCACGCAACGAGCCATCGAGTCCGAGTTCGGCGATGAATGACAACCCTGCCACCGCTTCCGGCGTGAGCTGATGGGTCGCCACCAGAACACCCACGGCAATAGCCAAGTCAAGACCGGCCCCGCTCTTGGGTACGCCGGAAGGCGCGAGGTTGACCGTGACACGTTGCATCGGCCAATCAAGACCACTGGTCTGAACCGCCGCGCGGACCCGATCTCGTGCCTCACGACACGACGTGTCAGGCAACCCGACAACGGTGAACCCGGGAAGGCCAGCCGAGACGTGAACCTCGACGGTGATGGCACAGCCCCGAATGCCCTGGAGCGATGCCGAAGAAACGGTGGCCAACATGGCGACCTCCTACAAAGTGAGTCAGGAGGCGAGCCGTTGACGTCGGCTAGCAAACGTTGTTGTCACCATAGGTGCAGCCAGTGACATTCAACGACGTTCAGTCGAGAACCTCACGCACGTAGCGAGCGACGGCCCGCCGCTCGGCGGCAGTCAACTTCTCGGAGAACGAAGGCATTCCAGAGCCTTTCCCATCAGTGATCACCGCGATCATCTCGTCGATGTTCGGATAGAGCTCCTCGGCCCGACCGCCGTTCAGCCGTTTCCCCCGACCGCCCTGGCCGCTGTTGCCATGACAGGTCGAGCAGGTCTGGCCGTACACGGTTCGACCGAGTCCGAGTTCGGTATCGGCCTGGCCGTCCGGGCCCAGCGGTACCTCGGGAGCGGGTGCGCCGCATGCAGCGACGATCAACGCGGCGAAGATCACCGCGGGGAGTGCGCGCCGAACCAACCCGGAGAGGAGTTGGTGCCGGCCCCCCGCCAATCCGAAACGACGTATCACCAGCCTGTGAACTCGGGGTCGCGCTTCTCTTGCCAAGCGTTCATAGCCTCGGAAACGTCCTTGGTGGAGAATTGGAACGTCTGGCCCAAACCCTCGCCGTCAAGGGCCTCGGCCAGCGTGGACGTGAAGGATTTGTTCAGCAACGCCTTGGAGACCGCCAACGCACGCGGCGGGCCCGAGGCAGCCTTCGCGGTCCATTCGGCGACGAGACCATCGAGCTGATCAGCAGGGACGACCCGATTCACGAGCCCCATTTCAGCCGCATCGGCGGCGCTATAGATGTCGGCCAGCAGGATCATCTCCTTGGCGCGTTGCATGCCCACGATGCGTGGCAGCAAAAAGGATCCGCCGAAGTCGACATTAAGTCCTCGCTTGGCAAAGATCTCGCTGAACCGCGAACGCTCTGACGCGAGAACGAGGTCACAACACAAGGCCAGGTTGAGCCCAGCACCCGCGGCAATCCCGTCGACCCGGGCAATGGTGACCTTCGGCATGTCGAACAATTGCTGGCAGACCTCGCCGACCTCGCGCATCGATTGCAGCTGATGCATTCTGGCGCCCGACGTACGGTCGGACATGCCGCTGACATCCGCGCCGGAACAAAAATCGGTCCCTGCCCCCGTGACGACAACACACCGAATGTCGTCTCGGTATCCAAGCTCGCGAAACACGGTGCGCAACTCACTCCACATCTCTGTGGACACAGCGTTCTTCACGTGGGGGCGATTGAGGGTAACGGTTGCGACGGCACCGTCTTCTACGACCTGTACTTCATCCATACCTCGACGATACTTGGGAGGCTTGCGTGAGCGGCCGAGGCCTCAATGGCCAAGGGCGAACAACCCGGCCGAAGGGACTCGAGCGGAGTACGGCCCGATAGTTTGGCGGCCTATGGGTTTTAATCCAAGCCGCCCGCGCCGGAAATCTTCGTTCGACTACGTCTATGTCGCCGCCGCCGTCTTGGTCGCTCTCGGCCTGGTGCTGTGGGCACTTCTGGGCTGATATGGCATCGATGTGGGATGACGAGAACGTCGAGGTGCGCTTCGTCCAGCCTTACCAGGCGCACAAGACCTACCTGTGTCCGGGCTGCAACCGTGACATCCCCGAACGCACGATGCATGTTGTGGCCGTGCCCCACGAAGCCGCCGATCTGCGTCGGCACTGGCACCGTGGATGCTGGGACGCCCGGGCCCGGCGCCGTCCGCGAGGCTGACGCGGTCCCTCAGAACGCTGCTTTCCACACCTCAACGCGACCGTTCTCGACGGCAGCAACGTCGAATCGCAGGTGACGCGTCCGGGACCCTGTCGTTGCCATCCACTGCAGGGCGAGGCGCCGAATCCGTTGTTGCTTGGCCAAGGTAACCGCTTCCACGGGATGTCCGAACACGCGACTGGAGCGCGTCTTCACCTCGCAAAAGACGAGCTCGCCCCGACGACGCAGCACAAGGTCCAGCTCGCCATTGCGTGATCGCCAGTTGCGATCCACAACTTGGTACCCCCCGCCGCCGATACCAGTCAGCGGTCAGTTGCTCGCCTCGTTCGCCCAGCAGTTGGCGCTTGTTTCGATGAGCACTGGTTGATCGGGTCATAGTAGCCGGCCGGGCTTGGGCGCCAGCAGTTGGTGTCGGGACCGCATCGGGTTCTCTCGAAATTGCCATGGCGGCGACGTTACCGACGCTCAGTGACAGTCTCGGGTCGATCCCGGCTGCAGGTCAATCGAGGCAGGTAATGATTGCTTTTCCCACCATCGTGAATGAATGGGTGCCCGTGCCGGGAATGTCGATTATCACCGGATACGACACTTCCACCACCGCCGCCAAGCCGCCGACGCAGGGCATCGCGGTGACCGTCACATTGGTCGGGTCGAGTCCAGTCGCAGCGGCCAGAGCCGCGGCCTCGTCGGCGGGCTGATCCTCGGTGACCGCCAGGACTCGAACACCTTCGCGGGCCGCGTGGGTGACGGTTAGCCGAGCCTGGTAGGCGCTGCCGAACTCGACGATTCCGAAGATCATCATCAACAACGGCAAAATGATCGCGAACTCGACGGCCGTGACGCCGCTCTCGCTGTCGACGCGTCGACTCGCCGGGAGCCGGCGTTACTCGGTGAACGTCATCTCACTGCACCAGACTCACGCCGTAGCTATATCCGACGTCGTCGATGGCTCCGGAGTCCTCCATCGTCACGATCATGTAGTCGATCTTCGGCACTGGGGTCGGGAACCGTGTTTCAAGCTGACCATCACCGGCACCGGCTACGTTCTCGACAGCAATCAGGACACCATCGCGAAACAATTTGATCTCCACGACCGAGTCCGCTTCCGAGTCGATCACGACCAGCGAACCAATGGTGACGTAGCCGTCGCCGAGGTTCGAGAAATCGAATTCGATAACACCGCCATGGGCCTCATCGTCGGGATCGTTCTGATCGCCGTCTTCGGACAGGATCAAGATGTTGCCCTGTCCCGGTTGGTACAGATCGTTGTCGCCACCTGTGCAGTTGTTGGGCTGAAAGTTGCAGGTGCCATCGAAGATCATGGGTTCGTTGCCGCCATCACCCTGGCTCGCCGTAAAGTCATAGCCCGACAACGTCACGGTGCCTTCGACCTGGTCACCCGAGATTCCGTTGCCGTAGCTCAGCTCGGTGGGCTCGTCGCCCGATGCGAAGCTGTCCTCGAAATCGATAACCGTGAACCGCGCCTTCGCGATAGCGGTGGCCACGACGTCGGACTTCGGGGTCCCGATGACACCGGCGAACGCGTGCTCGACGGGATTACCCCGGTCGTCAGTGTGCCGCGCGGTGACCTGCACCGCATCAACGCGATTCGCGTACGGAATAAAGACTTGGTTCGTCGTGTCCCACTGGCCGAACACGACATCGCTGGGCATGACCACCAGGCCGCCCCCCCCTCGGTGTGGTTCTCGTTGGCCCGTTGCTGCGCCGCAGCGATCGCCTGCGTTGGGTTGTCGATGTCTTCGGCAGCTGCCAGCGCCGCAGCATCGGCTGCGTTCTGGAGCTCCGACCGGGTCGGGTAGAGCTCCCCGACATCGACGACCAGCGCCACCATGCCAAACAGGAAGACCACCGACATACCAGTGATCAGTGCCGCCGCTCCCCGGTCGTCAGCCCGAAGGGTCCTTCCAAACAGAATGCCCACGATGCGCTCCCCAGTGCCGTGTGTTGTCTCCACCCGTGGCTTCGTCGCGCGGGAAAACCCGGTTGAGCCATTCGCCACAAAATGGGCACTGGGGCATGGGGCCCACGCGGAGACAGGAGTCAATCCGGTGGCCGCGCGAAGGCGTCAGAAATGGAAGAACGTGGGCGTGTCGGCCCGCGTTTGGCGATGGTTAGTCGCGCTTTTCCTTGATCTTGGCGCGCTTGCCGATGCGCTCACGCTGGTAGTACAGCTTGGCTCGGCGGACGTCGCCGCGGGTCATGACCTCGATCTTGTCGAGGATCGGCGTGTGAACCGGGAACGTGCGCTCCACGCCCACACCAAAGCTCACCTTGCGGACCGTGAAGGTCTCACGGATACCGCTGCCCTGGCGGCCAATGACCGCGCCTTCAAACACCTGGACACGTTCGCGGGTGCCCTCGACGACACGGACATGCACCTTGACGGTGTCGCCCGAAGCAAAGTCTGGGATGTCGTCACGCAAGCTGGCCTTGTCAACCAGATCGGTGGGGTTCATGCCGGGCTCCTCGAAGTAACAGATGTAGATGAAAGAGATGTAGATGACCTTGTGGCGGCCCTCAGAAAGGGCCGCTCAGGACCAAGCCAGGATACGGCCCCGCACACCGCGCTCCAACGCGCCAGGCCGACTCCTTGCCCACAAGTATCAGCGACGACGACGACGCGGGGCCAATCAGTCACCCGGGAACTCGTCGAGCACGGCCTGATCTTCGGCGGTGAGACCGCCTCGAAGCTCGATCAGGTCAGGACGCCGCCGCGACGTCAGCCGCAGCGCCTGGGCACGCCGCCATCGCTCTACTCGGGCGTGATCGCCCGATCGCAGGACTTCGGGTGCCTGCCAACCGCGGTACTCCCAAGGGCGCGTGTAGTGGGGGTACTCGAGTAGCCCGTCGGCAAATGACTCCTCATCGGCCGATGTGTCGTTGCCCATCACACCTGGGATCAGGCGGCCAACGGCTTCGATGACGGCAATAGCTGCCACTTCGCCCCCCGAAAGCACGTAATCGCCAATCGACAATTCCCCGTCGACGAGGTGGTCACGAACCCGTTGGTCAACGCCCTCATAGCGACCACACAGCAACGAGAATCCGCTGGTCTCGGCAAGCTCACGTGCGTAGGCCTGATCAAAGGTCCGGCCCGACGGACTCATCAGCAACAACGGGCGAGGTGGCTGAGCCGCCTCCACCGCCTCGAACACGGGTCCGGGCTTGAGGACCATGCCTGCTCCCCCACCAAACGGGCTGTCGTCGACGGTGCGGTGGACATCGTCGGTCGCATCGCGAAGGTCATGCATCCGAAGATCGATGAGATCGTTACGGCGAGCGCGCCCGACCACCGAAGCTGAGGTGAAACCGTCAACGACCTCGGGGAAGACCGAGAACACGTCGATACGCATGCTCATGTCGGATCAGGTTCGCTGCTGTCAGGCTCGGCAGGTTGATTGATTTCGAAGAGCCCCGCGGGAACGTCGACTACAAGGACGTCGCCCCGTCGTTCGACAAGAAACGTCAGCGGCACGAGCGCACCGTCGTTGGTTACCAACAGGTCGCTAGCGGGGTTCTCCTGGACCGATTCGACGGTGCCACGCTCCGTCCCGTCAAGCTCCTCGACGGTCGCCCCGATGAGCTCATGCACCCACAGCGCATCGTCGTCTTCGATGCGGTCGGCGCAAAGCTCGGACCCCCGTAGTTCTTCGGCGGCGTTGCGATCATCAACACCGTCGAACGCGACGATATAGCCTTTTTGGTGGGGCTTGGACGCAACTACAAGCAGCGCTCTATCGCCCGCATACAAGACATTGCCCACGTCGGCCCGCTCGGACCGGTCCGTGATCAAGCGGATGTTGAGTTCGCCACGAAGCCCGTGCGCCTTCCCGACGTAGCCGACTTGAAGTCGCTCGTTGGGGGTGCGGCGGGGCAAGTGGTCAGTCGAGGAATTCGACGTCGACGCTCACGCCGTCGCGAACGCCAGCTGCTCGCACGACGGTACGGATTGCGTTTGCGATCCGTCCCCGACGTCCAATGACACGACCCATGTCGCCAGGACCAACCTCGACGGTCAGCGCAACGGTCTCGCCACTGGCATCGGTCTTCACTACCACGGCGTCGGGGTCACCCACGACGGACTTCACAACGTGGGTGAGGACTGCTGTGGCATGGTCGGCGTTGCCGCCACCGGCCTGCGTCTCGGTTTCGGCTTCATCGGGAGAATCGACGGAGTCGACAGAATCCACGGAGTCGGGAGAGTCGTCGCTCATGATTGGTCCTCGTCGCTGGCAGCGGCTTCGGCTTCGACCTCGTCGGTCGCAGCTTCTGCCACTGGTTCCTCTACGGCAGCAGGCGCTTCTGGAGCTGCCTCTTCGGCGGCAGCTTCTTCAGCTGCCTCTTCGTGGCTTGGAGCCTCGCCCGCTGCGGGCTCGGCGGCGGCGCTTGCAGCCTTTGTGATCATGGGCGGCCCGGTCTCACCGGTGAAAGCCTCCCAGGCACCGCTGATCTTCAGGAGCTTCGCGACCCGTTCGGTCGGCTGCGCCCCATGACGGAGCCAATGAAGCGCCCGGTCGTTGTCGATTTTGATGACCGATGGATCCTTGCGGGGCTCGTACGTACCCACGATCTCGATGAATCGACCATTCCGAGGGGAGCGAGCATCTGCGGCGACGACACGATACGTCGGCTGCTTCTTTTTCCCCATCCGCATAAGGCGGAGTTTGACTGCCACGATGTTGTTCCTTGGTGCTTTCAGCGGATGGACCGGCACTGCGCAAGGTAGGGCGCATGCCGAATTTTGACCAGCCCATAGTCTGCCGGGTTTCAGGTGAGTTCACACACTCTGAGTCGACTAATCAGCGCTTCATGCCGCCGAAGGCTGACAGATCCAGCTCGCCGTTCTCGTCGAGCTCGGGCAGTTCCAACTTAGTTGGGACCCTCGATGTTGCCTTCTTCGAGTCGGTCACACGCCCGCCGCCCTTCTGGCCTTTCTTGGCTTTCTTCGTCTTCTTCTTGATGCGCTTGGTACCAAGACCACCCATGTTCTTCATGAGTTTCTGGACCTCTTTGAACTGCTTGAGCAGCTGACTGACCTCGTTGGGGCTCGTCCCACTTCCGGTCGCGATGCGGTTACGGCGCGAGCCATCAATGATCACCGGATTAGTGCGCTCGGCCATAGTCATCGATGTTATCATCGCCTCGACTCGCCCGAGATGCCGATCATCGATTTCGGCGTCCTTCACCTCTTTGGGCATACCCGGCATCATTCCCATGAGGTTCTGCAGCGGGCCCATCTTCTTGAGCTGTTGCATCTGGACCAAGAAGTCCTCCAGCGTGAACTGCCCCTCGAGGAACTTGGCAGCTGCCTCTTCGGCCTCGCCCTCGTCGTAAGCCTCTTCGGCCTTCTCGATAAGGGTGAGGACATCGCCCATGCCCAGGATCCGGCTGGCGAGGCGATCTGGATGGAACTGCTCGAAGTCTTCGATCTTCTCGCCGGTCGACGCGAACGCAATGGGGCGCCCCACCACTTCTTTGACCGACAAGGCGGCGCCGCCACGAGCGTCACCGTCGAGCTTGGTCATGATCACGCCGTCGAGTTCGAGGCGTTCGTGGAACGATTCGGCCACGCCCACTGCGTCTTGGCCGGTCATGGCATCGATCACCAGGAACGTGTAATGCGGTTCGATGGCATCGCTGATGTCGCGAACCTGTTGCATCAGCTCTTCGTCGATGGCCAGCCGACCTGCCGTGTCACAGATGATGACGTCGCGGCCGAGGCGTTCTGCCTCGGCGAGGCTCTGACGTGCCACATCGACGGGATCACTGGCCTCGCTGTAGACCGGGACGTCGATCTGGCGGCCCAGCGTGCGCAGCTGCTCGACGGCCGCTGGACGCTGGAGATCTGCACCCACCAGCAACGGGTTGCGACCCTGCGCCTTGACCCACCGGGCGAGCTTGGCTGCGTTGGTGGTCTTGCCGGCGCCCTGCAGGCCGGCCAACAAGATCACCGTTGGCGGCTTGGACGCGAAGCCAACCTGCATGGTCTCACCACCAAGGGCCTCGACGAGCTCGTCGCTGACAAACTTGATGACCTGTTGAGCAGGGTTGAGCGCCAAATGAATATCGGCGCCCATGCAACGTTCTTTGATCCGCGCCTGGAATCCCTTGACGACCTCGAAGTTGACGTCGGCTTCGAGCAGGGCGATGCGGATCTCGCGCAGGACATCGTCGATATCGCCTTCGCTAAGACGGCCTTTGCCGCGGAGGCGGCCGAAGATGCCATCGAAGCGATCAGATAGTGCGTCGAACATCAGTTGTCCTCGCGTCGGGGATTGGAGGGGGGAGTTTACCGGCGCGCAGAGGCGCCGGGGCCCCGCCCGGACCAGTCGACGTGCTGGTTCAGGCGCGCCGGAAGCCGAGGAGCCGCGCTGGGGCCCGTACGACGGCTCTGACTGCCTTGATGGGCAGGCCCAGGATCTTGAAGGGCAACCTGAAGGCTCTGCCCACCAGGCTTGGCTTCTTGGGGGTCTGCGGCATCAGCGAAGAGAAGCCGGCCAACAACGTGTCGTCGGGTCTCGATTCCAGTCCAGGCGGGTCATAACCCATCAGCATCTCCGTTGCGTGAGACTCCTGCGGCCGTTAGGCCGCGAAGAGCGCTTCGATGAATTCATCGGCATCAAACTCGATCAGATCCTCGGTGCCTTCACCAAGACCCACGAGTTTGACAGGGATATCGAGTTCGGACTGGATGGCCAGCACGATCCCGCCTCGGGCGCTGCCATCGAGTTTGGTGAGCACAACACCGGTGACCTCAACCGCCTCGGTGAATTGGCGGGCCTGGGTGAGACCGTTCTGCCCCGTTGTGGCATCGATGACCAAGAGAACCTCGGTGACAGTCCCTGCGCCCTTGTCAGCAACACGACGCACCTTGCGGAGCTCCTCCATCAAGTTGGTCTTGTTGTGGAGCCGGCCTGCGGTGTCGGCGAGGACGATGTCTGCGCTGACTGCGGCAGCGTGTTCGACGCCGTCGAAAATTACCGAGCTGGGATCTGCGCCCTCTTTCGCCCGGACGATCTCTGCGCCAGCCCGTTCAGCCCACAACTCGAGCTGCTCGGCCGCTGCCGCACGGAAGGTGTCTCCTGCCGCCATGACGACATGGCTGCCATTGGAGACCTCGCGTTTGCCCAGCTTGCCAATGGTGGTGGTCTTCCCAACGCCATTGACACCCACAAAAAGCCAGACGCTCGGGTCGCCCGCGGTGGAGAGCGAAATGTCGTGGCCGCCGAGGCGAGTCTTCAGCTTCGACTTGAGACGTTCGATCAACTCGCTCGAGTCGGTGATCTTGTCGGTCAGGGCTTCCGCCCGGAGCTCATCGAGGACAGCCATCGTGGTCGGAACACCGACATCGGCCTTGATCAGCAGCTCTTCCAGCTCATCGAAGGTTTCGGCATCCACGCTTCGGCTGAGGATCGAGCCGAACATGCCAGCGAGCGCACCGCGCGCCCGTGTTAGACGCTCCCGAAATGTTGCGGGTTCGGGTTCGGGTTCGGGCTCTGGTTCGGGCTCTGGCTCCGGAGCGGGATCGTCCGGCGGGATGTCCCGCGTATCGACAGTTGGCGCCTTGGCGACCGGACGAGGCCGTTGTGGGGCTTCAACGGTCGAGCCCCGGCGACTGTGCATGAACGCTGCCGCACCGCCCCCGAGGAGGACGATGGCCAGCACGATGATGAGAATTACTACTTCCATGGCCGACTGATCCTACTGGAGACCGGGGGCGTCAACGCGAGTACCAGCTCGGGATCGGTCGTATCACGAGCGAGCGGGATAGCCGACCAAGAGATCGACAGCGGCCCACACGAGGACCTCGAGTTCGGTCGCAGTTCGCTCAAATGCTCGTCGGCCCTGGCCCAAGGGGTCGCCGATGTCATAACGCTCGTCGGCGCGCAACATCTCGGTACGTGACCGTCCATCACCCAACAGCCCGAGATAGGTGTCGAGTGTCAACGATTGGTCCTTCGGGCCGAGCTCGCGTGCCCGAGCCACGAACTCCTTGAGGGTGAACGCGTGGGTAAACGCCTCGGGAACCTGGCCCGCAACATCGACGATGTGCTCCACCGCCATCGTCAGGATCAGGTCAGCTGCCTCGATGTCCACTACTGCGGCCTTGTGCGACAGGTGACCCGTGATGTCAAGGCCACGATCGGACATCACCGAGATCGCGTGCGGATCGGCGGCAACCCCCGACTCCCAGCTCCCAACTGATGCGATCTGGGCATCGAGTCCCACCACCGCGGCGCCAGCACGCAAGAGCGCTTCGGCCATGGGCGAGCGGCAGATGTTGCCTGTGCAGACGGCCAGGATCCTGATGGTCATCTTGGAACCAGGCAACGCCGAACCAGGAAGCACAGCGGGACACGCATGGCCTCAGGGTGCCACGTCGCTGGATCAATCTCGCGGCATGTCACAATGGGCCGCACAAGCCCCGGCAAGGACCGACAACGAGGCGTTCGGCCGCAGACCTCAGCCGCCCAAGATGCCCAGTGTGACTTCGAGGCCTACGATCTCGCCGGCACGCACAACTTCGAGCTCAACAATGGTTCCCGGCGACGACAGTCGAATCCGTGCCGCCAACTCGGTCATCCCAGGGACGACCTCGCCGTTGACGCCCGTGATCAGGTCGCCGACCTCGAGGCCTCCGTCATCGGCTGGGCTACCAGCCACAACCTGGGTGACGAGAGCACCAGGGTCACCCGTTGCGGGGTCTTGACCTGAGACACCCAGAAACCCGCTGTCGAGCGATTCACCTGCGACGATCCGGTTGGCGATCAAGATCGCCGTGTCGCTCGGCACGGCAAACCCGACACCGAGGTTGCCGTTGCTCGTGCCATCGGTGCGGATCGAAGTATTGATACCGACAACCCGGCCTTCGCGATCTGCCAGCGCGCCACCAGAGTTGCCCGGGTTGATCGGAGCATCGGTCTGGAGCATTTCGACGGTAGTCATGGAGTAGTCATCGGGATTGGTGCTTGTAATGGCTCGGTTCACCGCCGAGATGATGCCCGCCGTGACGGACTGTTCGAGACCAAACGGGCTGCCAATGGCGACCGCGAGTTGGCCCACTTCGACGGTCTTCGTTGGAGCGAACACCGCGACCTCGAAATCGAGACTGGCATCAATCTGCACAACAGCGATGTCAACCTTCGGGTCGGCGCCGAGGACCGTGCCGTCAACGCGCCGCCCATCAGCGAGTTGGACGGACACGTCGCTGAAGTCTCCGACCACGTGTGCGTTGGTCACGATGAGCCCAGAATCGTCGTAGATGATGCCGCTACCGGTTCCGCCGCCGGTGTCAATACGCACCACCGCAGGTGCCACCGCCCGGGCAACATCGACCACTGGCTCGCCAGAGCCGACTTCGATGGGACCGGGGGTGTCGACGATGGGTGGGGCCGGCTCGGCCGCTGCGGGCACGGGAGCCTCGACGACAGGCTGGTCGACGGCCACCGCGATCGGCTCCGGCAGGATAACGGGGGCGTCATCGCTGCCGAACTGGGTGCCAACAGCGACACCGCCACCGACCAAGACCGCTGCGGCAACCACAGCGGCAACAAACTTGCCGGCCCGCTTCGGACGTTGAGCGTCCGAGCTCGGGCCGGCACCCGGTGGGTCGTTCGGGGGGCTCACGACCACCGGTTCGAGGGGATCCAGACGGGCGACATCGTCCCAGGTTGGGTCAACCCGGGGCTGTTGTGATGTCACAAATGGCGAGGGCGCTGACGACGGCGGGAGAGGCGCATCGTCAGGATTGCTCCAACCCGGGGGTGGGGCACTGCCGGGAGTGTTGTCGGTCCACTCGCTCATGTCTGCTATCCCTTCGACGTTGACCACATCTTAGGAACCAATCCTGAAAGAGGATGTAAGTACCGAACCCGGCAGCGAGTGTTCTGCTTCCCTGACCTCCGCTCAGGCCACTCGCCACGGAGGCACGGCACCATCCGCTCCGCTCAGGCCGCTCGCCACGGAGGCCCTCCGCCACCCAACGCCATCAGCGCGATGGGTTAGGCAAGGGCGGCGAAGCCTCCGCCGGTGTGCCAAAACACGACGTCGTCGTCTCGGTCGAAGCGGCCCGACCGGATTTCTTCGTGCAACGCGAACAAGGCCTTGCCGGTGTAGGTGGGGTCGAACAGCAACCCAGTGGCGGCGGTCGCCGCGGCTTCGATGGCCGGCTGGGCTGGGTCGATCATGGCGTAGCCGCCGGCAACGAAGTCGTCTCGGTATTCGATCGCCGCCGTCGGGAACTCGCCCCCGAACAGCGCCACGGCTTTGGTCCAAAGACGCTCGACATGAGCCGACAGAACCGGCGCAGGGTCGCCCACCGATACCGCGATTATCGGCGCCGTTGATCCAATGCGTTGGCGCCCCCAACCGAATCCCGCGGTCGTCCCAGCCGACGACGATGCGTGCCAAACCGCGGCCGGTTCTAAGTCGTTCTGCGCCAGCTGCCGATGGAGCTCCTCATACGCATCAGCCATACCCAACATGCCGAGCGCATCGGACGCGCCCTCCGGAATCACCCACGCGACGCCACCGGCCTCCGCGACACCGGCCGCGAGATCGGCCATGTGATTGTCGCGGCCGCGATACCGATCAGGGTCGACGTACACGATCCGGGCACCGGCAAGCTGGTGAAGCCGATGGTTACCCGTCACCAAGGCCGGTGGCTGACCGTCGCTGGTACGGATCACAAGAATGCAGGCCAGACCGAGTCGTGCCGCCGACAGAGCGGTGGCCCGGCAGTGGTTCGACTGCACTGCTCCAGCGGTGATCACGGTGTCGGCACCCTCGGCGATGGCGGCCGCTAAGTGGTATTCGAGTTTGCGAACCTTGTTGCCCGACAGTTCGAAACCCGTCAGGTCGTCACGCTTCACCCAAAGGCGGGGGCCTTGCCAGGCCAACGTCAGGTGCGGAAGAAACTCCAGCGGCGTCGGTTTTAGCGCCAGGCTGATCTTGGAGGGCGTCATGGCCGTGACGCTAGTGCCCAGTCGCCGAACGTTCGTGGGGATGGACCAATGTCAGGCTCTGGGCGCGAACGTCTCGCTACGAGGGCTGAGCGAGGCCGAGGTAGGACCCGCCGGCGTCATAGCCGTTGAGCACGAAGGGCAGGTTGGCCCCATTGCCCAGACGACGATCAATGATCTCCGCGTAGACCTGCCGGAAGTCGTTCATGACCGTCAGGTCCCCCTCAGGGCCATCTTCGATGACCGTAGGGAACTGCCCGTAAATGCCACCGTTGATCCCGCCACCGATGACGAACATCGCTCCCCCGCGGCCGTGATCGGTTCCGCCGTTGCCGTTGACGTTGATCGTTCGACCGAACTCCGACGTCACCAAGACCGTCACCTCATTGAGGTCGTTGCCCATGTCAATCAGGAACGGCTCGAGGCCACGCGCCAGTCGGTCAATGCGATCAAACATCAAGTCGCCAGGCACGGGTGCCCCCATGTCGTTGTGCGTGTCTCACCCGCCGATGTCGACGGCGACCGAGCGCAGTCCAACGTTGGCTCGGATCAGCTGCGAGATCTGCTCGAACTCGCGGGCCAAACTGTTGTTGTTGGGGTAGACCGCGCCATTCTCTAGGTTGAGCGATCCGAAGTCGATGCCGTTGATGGTGTTGACCGCGTTGAGGGTGTCCTGACCCTCGTTTTGCACCACGCCACTGCCGGCGCTTATTGCGTTGAGAACTGACCGTGCAGCGGAGCGGTCCGAGTAGCCGAAGACATCGAAGTTGTTGACGTTGGAAATCGCGAGCGACTTCGAATACCCCGGCATCGCCGACCAGATGCGCTGTTCGTGGGAAATCCCGGCCAAGTTGCCCGATGAATCGGTGGATGTCGCGAGATGGCGCCCTATCCATCCCGTTGGTGTGGTTTCTTGAGTCCCGCAACGTTCCCAGACCTCTTCTTCTTCTTCCTGGAAATGCGACCTGGTTCCCGACAAGCACGAAGGCGATCCAACCGCGTGAACGATGGCCATCTGTTGCGCATTCCACCAAGGCATCAGGGGCGCCATGGCGGGGTGCAGTGCCAGGTTTGGCTGCGCACCTCCAATGGCTGGCTCCCAGGTCGAGTGCCTGTGCCTGGGACACCGTGATGTCGAAGCCACCGTCGATGCGAAGGTCGTAGCACGACTGCAGACCAACTGGCGGCACGATGCTGAGCCCATCGGCTCCACCGCGCATGAACAGGTACACCAGGACGTCGCCTTTTGCCGGGTCGCCCGGTCCAGCAAAGGCGAGCTTTGTTCCGCTCGGCAACACGACAAGCCCGCCGGCAGCGACTGCGCCGGACAAGAAGCCGCGGCGACTGAAACCCCGAGAGGATCCACCGTTGTTGGAACGAGCAGCGGGCGGTGCGGTTTTGATTATCTGTGAAGTCATGGGGGTCACCGGTATTGGAACGTGGGGCGGGACAAGGTCAGGCCGACGAAGTCGCCGAGTAGCGCTGCATCGCCAAGCGGGCTGTTGGCCGATGTTTCGGCCTCGCTCACACCGAGAAAGCTGGCATATGCGGCCCGCTCGATGGCGTTGACCGGGCTTCCCGTGATACGTAAGACCACCGCGTCGATGATCTCACCCATGGTCGCCGGTAGCGGGTTCGGGATCTGCACCGTGAGGTCGGCCGTAACCCCATCGGCGAGGTCGTTGTGCGCCAACAACCCGGCTGTCTCCAACGTCTGAGCATCCCGTCGGAGCTGACCCATTCGGGGCCGGTGTCGGGATAGCCATCAGGAGTCGCTTTGCTAAACAAGCGCTGCCCGTGGCGCTCGAGGACGCCCTCGTACCAGCTGAGGCTGTTGATGGACTCGGACGCCTCGCCGACGGGATTGGTGTCGACGCTTGCTTCGAGCGACCGGAAGTACGAGGCCACTGTCTCGAAGCCACGGCGCACCTTGAGCCCGGCCGATGCCTTGAACTCGTCACTGTTCAGCAGCGCCCTCATGACCTCGGCCATGTCGGTTCCGTTGACCTGGTAGGTGTTAGCCAGCTGTTGCACGAGTGCTTCGGACGGGTTGTCACTGACGAAGCGAGTCGCCAGCTTCCAGCAGATGTATTCGGCCGTACTGCGGTGGTTCGCCAAGAAGTTCAAGAGGCTGACGCCGTCGGCGATCAGTGTTGCGTCGGCGGCGCCAGTTCGGTCGGGTCCACTCACCGTTGAGAATCGAGACCGCTCCTCGCCAGTGGTAGTTCTGGCGGAACCAGTAAATGTCCTGGTCGTTCGACGTGTCGATCGACCAACCACTCATCACATAGGACGCTTCGCGAACGTCGACCTCGGTGTAGACTTGGGCCTTCGCGGATCCCCAAGGTGTGCAACTCGAGTAGCTCACGGCCGTAGTTCTCGTTCACTCCTGCAGAGCTGTTCGCATTGCTACGCCAGTTGTCGAGGTACCCCAACATCGGCGGGCTTACCGCACTGGCCTGCAGCATGTCGCTAAATCGTCCGAGGGCATGAGGCCGGACGACGTCACGCAGGTACTGCGAAGTCAGGTGCCGAAACGAGTAGTTGCCGAACAGGCTGACGTTGAGATGGTTGAAGAAGAAGTCGCACATCATCTCATAGACCTGCTTGGGCGAATAGACCGCCCGCAGGAACGTGGCGTGCATGACCTCGCCGAGGACTTGGGTCTGCCCACCGTCTTGTTGCAACACGGCCCAGTTCTGAGCGTTCGTGTTGGTCAACGTCGGGTAGCCGGCAAGGATGCCTTCGATCACGCTGTCGTCGAGGTTGATGTGATCGAGCTGAGCATCGATCCATGTCTCAGGCGCGGTGCCTGCAATCTCCGCAGTCAGTGCAGCCGTGGGACCAAAGGTCACTTTCTGTGCGACCAGCTGACCAAATGGAGTCGGCGCACTCGGCGGCACGGGCGGCGCCGGTGTGGGCGTCGCTGCGGGTGTCGGTGTGCTTGTCGCAGTCGGCGTGGGTGTGGCCGTCGCGGTTGGTGTGGGCGTAGCAGTAGCTGTCGGAATGGCCGTGGCCGCCGTCGTCGGTGTTGCTGTCGGCGCCACGGTCGGAGTAGCCGCAGGGTCGACGGTTGGCGTGACCGTCGGCTCACTGGTTGCGGTGGGAGGAGCGCTGGCCGTCGCAGTCGGCGCCGGGGCACTGGTCGGTGTCAACGTGGCGGTCGACACAACGGCGGTGGCCGTTGGTTGAGCCGTCGGTGCCACGGTCGCTGTCGGCGCAGCTGTTGGATGCGGAGGCGCTGTCGCCTGTGGGAAGGGCGACGGGACTGCGTCTGGGTCCGCGCCCGACAGCGCCGGCGAGTCTCGCGGCGTTGGCTTTGGGGTCGGAGCCTGAGTGAGAGCGTTCGCCTCTCTTTGGCTCTTGAAAGGATCCCATCCGGGAGGGAGCGTGTGTAACGAATCGTCCTTCTCGCCGGACCACGCGTCATCAGACCGTGGTTGGAGTTCTGGCAACTCGACCTCGGAGCCCTCGGAGAAGGGCAGGATCTCCGGCGCTTCTCCAAGACCAACTACGGCCGTGTCGTCATGCGCCTTACAGGCTGCAGCCAGAGCGAATACGGTCCCCGCAGCAAGCAACGTTCGTCGTGTGCTTGGAGCGGTCAATTCGTCTGGCGATTCGGCTTCCGTTGTCTTCCCCTTGGCGTCCACGACAAGACTCTCGTCGCGACCCACCCCAAGGTTGAGCACATTGTCCCCGGCGATGCCAAGGATGATTCTGACGGCTCAGGGCGTACGGTCCCCGGCCTGATCTGCAGCAACGGCGGGGAGCTCAACCACGAAACGCGCGCCACTTGAAGTCGGCGTCTCGACCCAGATTGAGCCGCCGTGGCCCTCGACGAGCTGGCGAGCGATCGCGAGCCCAAGACCGCTCCCGCTCGGCCGCACATCGCGCGAACGATCTCCGCGCCAACCACGCCGGAAGACGAGGTCCCGCTCCTCATGGCTGACACCGACGCCTTCATCAGCAATGTCGATACGCACGCCCCCGCTCTTGTCACGCACACCGACGCGCACTGTCGAGCCCGACGGAGAGTGCTCGACCGCGTTGGCCACCAAGTTGGCGAGCACCCGACGGAGCTCGGACGGATCGCCCCGCACAAGCTGGGCGCTTGTGCCGGCGACAAGAAGCTCCACGACGTTGGCCTCGGCCGACCCAGCGAACTCCTCGCACACGTCCTCGACCATTTCACCCACGTCAATCAGCGTGAACTCCCGCTCGGGCATCTCGCTGCGAGCGAACGAAATCAGATCGTCGACCACCGCGCCCATCCGCTCGGTTGTCCGGTCGACAACTTCGGCGGTCTGGCGCAGGTCTTCGGCTGTAGCCCCGGGGTCGGCCAGTGCGACCTCGATGTTGGTCCGAATCGTCGCGAGTGGATTGCGTAACTCATGCGATGCCTCGTGCACGAACCGGCGTTGCGCTTCGAAAGCTCGGTCCAAACGGGCCAACATTTCGTCGAATGTTTCGGCGAGGCGGGTCAGCTCGTCATCGGGGCCCGCCAGGTCGATCCGGCGCGACAGGTCGGTGGCCTGGATGTCGCGGGCGACGTCGGAGATCCGTGCGATGGGGCGGACGACACGGCCGGCTACAAACCACCCAACGACCAGGCTGAGCACGAACATGGCACCGAGTGCACTGAGCGACCAGGTTCGCAGCTGCTCAAGGGCGCGCTCGTTTGCGAGTGATTCAAACGTCCGAAACTGGCCCTCGAACTCTGCCTGGATGAACGTCTCTCCGCCATCAGATCGTGGGATGAACCCTCGAGTGATGACGGTACGCGTGATGGCGTCGTCGTCGAGCGCATTGGAGAGGCCGACGTAAATGCCGCCCAACAACAGTGCGCCGATGACGAAGAGCGCCGATGAGTACATCACCGTCAGTCGAACCCGGACCGAACGGGCCCACGCGGGCAGGCGTCGCTTCACTGGTGGTCACTCGGAGCGTCAAGGAGTCGGTAGCCGCGACCAACCACAGTCTCGATGAGCGCTCCCCGTCCAACAGCGTCAAGCTTTCTGCGCAATGTGCCCACGGTGACTCGAACCGTGTTGGTGAAGGGGTCGGCGTTCTCATCCCAGACATGCTCGAGGAGTTCTTCCTGGCTGATCACGTCACCGGCCCGACTCATGAAATACCTGAGCAGCGCAAACTCCTTTGCCGTGAGCGACACGGGCTCGCCTGCGAATGTGACGTGGTGGCGTTTCGTGTCGAGGCTCAGCTCGCCCACCATCATCGCTGCTGTTCCGACACTGGCCTGGCGCCGCAGCAACGTCCGGATGCGCGCGCTCAGCTCGGGAAACGCGAACGGCTTGAGCAGATAATCGTCAGCTCCGTCATCGAGACCAGCTACGCGTTCCTCGATCGAATCGCGCGCCGTGAGCATCAGAATGCGCGGTGGGTCATCGGGGGGATCCTCCCGAAGGCGTCTGGCAACCTCGCGCCCATCCATGCGCGGCATGGTGATGTCGAGGCAAATGAGATCGTAGGTACTGATCCGCGCTTTCTCCAGGGCCGTTTCGCCATCATGGGCAACATCCACCGCATAGCCTTCGCGACGCAGCCCTCGAGCGATCGCATCGGCCAGGTCCACTTCGTCATCGACCACCAACAGGCGCATAGCTCTCTCGATCGTCTGGCAGGTGCCTTGGGCCACACCTGGTCGTGGACAGAAGGGTATTCGACCCGCCCTTGCACCATGGGTCTCCCTGGTGCTGTGTTCTTGTCGTAGCGGTCCTGAGCGCAAAGCCCGATAAAGAGGGACCTGATCCTTTACCTTGTCCTTCGCCGGAACTGCTTCACTACTGGTGGCCACCGGCCGTGACGAAGGAGCGCGCAACCCCGATGGAGAACAACACCACCGCCGACAGCGCCCGACCGCTCGAACAGACGATGTTCGAAGTCAAGCGAGTCATCGTCGGCCAAGATCGCGTGATCGAGCGGATGATGGTGTGTCTGTTGGCGCGTGGCCACTGTCTCCTCGAGGGTGCCCCCGGCCTCGCCAAGACGCTTGCGGTCGAGACATTGGCCGCAGTCACCGGCGGTTCGTTTGCCAGGTTGCAGTTCACGCCAGACCTGTTGCCCGCCGACATCGTCGGAACCCGTATCTACCGTGCATCGACGGAGACATTCGACGTCGAGTTGGGTCCGGTGATGGTCAACTTCGTCCTCGCCGACGAAATCAACCGTGCTCCGGCCAAGGTGCAGTCGGCCATGCTTGAAGTCATGGCCGAGCGCCAGGTCTCGATTGCCGGCGAGACCCACCCAGCCCCGGACCCGTTCTTGGTCATGGCGACCCAGAACCCCATCGAGTCGGAGGGGGTCTACCCGCTCCCCGAAGCGCAACGTGATCGATTCCTGATGAAGGTTGTCGTTGACTATCCCAATCCGGCCGAAGAAGTCGAGATCGTCCAACGCATGGGGGTCGAACCCCCGGTACCGACCCAAATTCTCGACCTCGAAGAGCTTCGCCAACTCCAGCACGCGACGCGGCAGGTCTACGTCGATCGTGGTGTCATCGACTACGCGGTCAGCCTCACCATTGCAACGCGCGAGCCGGCGGCCTATCAACTGCCCGACATCGCCGAGTTCATTTCCTATGGTGCCAGCCCTCGTGCCAGCCTGGGACTCGTCGCCGGCGGTCGGGCGCTGGCGCTCATGCGTGGGCGGCGCTACGTGCTCCCCCAGGACGTCTTCGACGTGGCACCCGAGATCCTGCGACACCGCATCGTGCTCAGTTATGAGGCGCTGGCTCAGGACCTCACCACCGACATGATCATCAATCGGATCTTGGGGACGGTGCCGGCCCCACGCATCGCGCCCAGCCAAGATCCAACTGCACCAGCTCGAAGCGCCTGACAGGACCGCAGTGGCCCCCGACCTCAGCCCGCCAGCTATCGGCCAAACGCCGGCGACGCGCGAGCTCCTCCGCAGGCTCGACTTGGACGTTCGGATGAAACTCGACGGCCTCCTGCACGGTGACTATCGCGGGCTCATCCCGGGGCACGGCTCCGACCTTGGCGAAACCCGGAGCTATCTCCCCGGCGACGACGTCAGGCGCATCGATTGGAACGTCACCGCCCGTCTCCAAGAAACCCATGTTCGCGAGACAGTCGCGGACCGCGAACTCGAGACCCACATCGTGGTGGATCTCTCGCCGAGCCTCGACTTCGGGACGACACACCAAGAAAAACGGGACCTCGTACTCAGCATTGTCGGCGCGATCGGCATGTTGACTGGTCGGGTAGGAAACCGGTTCGGGGCCATGATATTGTCTCCTGACGGCGTCATGTCGGTCCCGGCCGCTCAGGGTCGACCCCACCTGATGGGCATCTTGCATCGGGTCGCCACAGCTCCCCGTGCAGCCGGCGGGTCCGCCGACCTCGGCGAAGCGCTTCACCGACTTGCCGGTCATGCGCGTCGCCGCGGCCTCGTCGTCGTGGTTTCGGACTTTATTACTCCCGACGGCTGGCAGCGGCCGATGGCACGCCTCGGCGCTCGCCACGACCTCTTGGCGGTCGAGATTCTCGACCCTCGAGAGCTCGAGCTGCCCAATGTTGGCCTGGTGACGATGACCGACCCCGAAACTGGAGCGCAACGCGAGGTGGCCACCCACAAGGCCTCCGTCCGGCGCCACTACGCCGAGGCGGCAGCAGCCCAACGTATGCAGATAGCGAGCGATCTCACCACCGCTGGAGCGGGGCACCTCCAACTCCGCACCGACCGGGACTGGATTCTCGATCTGGCAAAATTCGTCATTCAGCGCCGGAAACGCAATGACGTCGTAAAGCGGACTCGGTAAGGCCCTGACGTGGACATCCAGCTCATTCCCGACTCATTTCTTGCCGGTACTCGGCTGTGGTTGATGGCGGCCATCGGTGCGCTGGCTGCCCTCTACTTGGTGATGCAGCTCCAACGCCGCAACTACGCCGTGCGCTTCACCAATCTGGAGCTGCTGGACAAGGTGGCGCCTGCGCGGCCGGGTTGGCGTCGCCACCTTCCCGCAGCTGCGTTCTTGTTGGCGGTCACTGCGCTCGTGCTGGCGTTCGCTCGTCCGTCACAAGACACCGAAGTCCCTCGCGAGCAGGCGACCATCATCATGGCCATCGACACCTCGTTGTCGATGCAGGCAGATGATGTCAGGCCAAGCCGGCTCGACGGCGCCAAAGAAGCCGCCATTGGTTTCATCTCCGATCTCCCCGAGGACCTCAACTTGGGACTGATCAGCTTCAACGGTGTGGCCACCATCCGAGTGCAACCCAGCACCAACCATGCCGCTGCGATCTCGGCCATCGAGTCGCTCGAGCTGGGGCCGGCGACGGCCAT
>CAWKYX010000021.1:0-22483 GCA_963854265.1 Acidimicrobiia bacterium | reverse complement strand
CTCGCACCGCAGCACTCTCGCAATGCGAGGCGCCAACATGGATCCAGCTCCCATCAGGCGCAATGATCATGTTGTTGACCAACATGTCTGCGCTCTCAGACACGACATAGTGATTGAACTTCGAGGTCGTGAGCGACTTTGCGAGCGCGCGAACCATGGTTCGCGGATGCTTCCACCTCGATGCGACCATGGAGCCGGCCAACGATCGGGCATCGACGCGAACACCCATCCCGCTGTAGTGACCGCTGGCGACATGTCGGTGGACCTGACTCGGGCCGAAGTGCTCGGTGTGGATCCCCCACTTGCGGAGATAGCGAGCCAGCATTTGCGCCTGAAGTGGGTCGTTGACATCGGTCAGTTCATCATCGCCTTCCGCCGCGCCGCCAGCGGTCTGATCCACCGTCAAGCCCGGCAGGTACTTAGCCTGAAGCTGAGGGTGTCGAACAATCGCAGTGAAGAGGTCTCGGTTTGCAAGCCCGTGGTTAAACCGAGCATCCCAGTCAACCGTGGCGCCAGGCCCGACCTGCGCTCGATCGACAACAAAGCTGCCGTTGCCCAAGTCCGCGTCCATAGGAGTGTCATGGCCGCGCCCAACACGGACCTCAGCTCCGGCGAGCGGTTCGTAAGCGACCACCCCAGCCTCATCGGAACTGCAACGAAAGAGGCCTCCCGCAACGGCACTCCCACCCGCCTCGGTCTCGTTCGCCGCTGCGAAACCGAGCGGAATCTGGCTGGTCCGCATAACCTCGATGGCGTTGGCAACGTCGCTGTCTTGGCCAATGGTGAAGCCGGGTTCCAAGAAAAACACGTAGTCAGACCCGGCCATCGCGACCAGCCCTGATCTGATCGATGCCATGCCCGATCCGGCCACCACCTGCACCTCCGGGTAGGTGCGTTCGACCACAGCGCGTGCGTCGTGGTCGTCATGACCCAAACCCACCAGAATCCGCACCGTCGGGTGGGTCTCGGCCAACGCGTCAATGGTGGCCGAGAGAGGCCCGGCTGGCATGGCGAGAGCGGCTATAGCGACGTCGTACATGTCGGCTTTCGGGTACCGGACAGGTCTTACAGAACCAGGCGCAGCGACCCGCACTTGCGCGACGCGGTACGCCTGACGGGAACGGCGCGATGATAGCCTCGCCACCGTGTCGCCCACGCTTTCGGTTGTCATACCCGTCTACAACGTCGAAGCGTTTCTCCGGGTGGGCGTCGATTCAGTTCTCAGCCAAAGTGGCGTGGACTTCGAGATCATCATCGTCGAGGACTGTTCGACCGACAGCTCACGGTCCATCGCCCGCAGCCTCGCCGACGGCAACGAGCTGGTCCGAGTCGTCGAGCTCGACCACAATCGCGGCCTTGGCAATGCCCGCAACGTCGGCATGGACGAAGCCACCGGCGAATGGATTATCTTCCTCGACAGCGACGACGAGCTGACCCCCGGAAGTCTCGCTGCCACGGTCGGCCTTGGCCGCGACACCGATGCCGATCTCGTCATGTTCGACTATGCACGCTCTTACTGGGATGGCACCCGCAAGCGCAACATGAACGCCGGGCTTTTTGGAGCCGAATCAGGTCCGGTCACGACGGCGGCGCGGCCCGACTTGCTCAACAACCTCAATGTCGCATGGAACAAGCTCTACCACCGGTCCCTGCTGGATCGCACCGGCTTACGATTCCCGGAGGGCCTCTATGAGGACATCCCCTGGACGTACCCCATCCTGCTCGAAGCGAACCGGATCGCTCTGCTCGACCGGGTCGTGGTCCTCTATCGGCAACGCCGCGTGGGCAGTATTTTGGGTTCGCCCAGTCCGCGCCACCGCGAAGTCTTCGACCAATACAACCACCTGTTTGCCTGGCTGGCGACCCATCCCGAACACGGCTGGGCGCGCGATCTTCTCCACAAAAAGATGGCTGCACACCTGTTCACCGTTTTCGACCACGGCGAGCGGCGAGTCCCCAGCGAGAACCGCCGGGACTTCTACAGCGAGATGTCCGAGACCGTGGCTCGCCATGCCCCCGAGGGCTACCACCCATCGGCACGACTCCAAGGCGCCCGAACACGATTCGGTCGCGGCTACACAGCGGAGCGGGCTCGAGCCTCGACCAAGCGAGCAAAGAAGTCGCTGCTCGGCACGCGACGCCGCCTCGAAGAAGGCCTCGCCGAGCGCAAGGGGCGCTTGGGGACGCTGGTTCGCCTCACGTACTACCGAGCGCAACTCAAGCGCCCGATCGACCAGAACCTCGCGCTCTTCTCCTCGTACTGGTACGCGAAGTGCAGCGGGAACCCGAAAGCCATCGCCGAAGAGGTCGCCCGCCTCGCTCCAAATTACCGACGGGTCTGGCTGGTCGAGCGCACCGCTGCTACCACGGTGCCCGAAGGGGACGAAGCAGTGATCGTGGGGACGTGGGCTTACTACCGGGCCCTCGCGACCGCCAAAATCCTGGTCGACAATGCGAACTATCCCAACTTCGTGCGGCACCGCAACGGAACAACCCATCTCCAAACACAGCACGGCACACCACTCAAGTCGATGGGCCTCGATCTGCGCGAGCGTCGCGGCACCGGGCGCATGGACTTCGAGAAACTGATGCAACGCGTCGACCGCTGGGACTACGTGATCTCGTCGAACACGTACTCCACCGAGCGATGGGCGTCTGCCTTCCCGTCATCGTTCCGCACCCTCGAATACGGCTATCCCCGCAACGATGTGTTCTATGGCGATGTCGAAGGACGCACCCGGGCAGCAAGGGCCGATCTCGGGATCAGCGACCCCAACACGACAGTCATGCTGTACGCACCGACGTTTCGAGACCATCGCGGTGTCGCTCGTTTCGAGGTCGACCTTCAGGCCCTTGGAGATTCGCTGCCCGACAACACCGTCTTGTTGGTACGAGCGCACTACTTCGACGAAGAAATCGATCAACCAACCGACCAGCTAAGCGACAAGGTCCGCGACGTCTCCGATCATCCCGACGTGCAGCAGTTGTGTCTCGCAGCCGATGTGTTGGTCACGGACTATTCATCGATCATGTTCGACTACGCCAACCTCGGCCGGCCCATCATCATCTACGCGCCTGACTGGGACACCTACCGAGACGTGCGCGGTGTGTACTTTGACCTCCTGGCGGACCCTCCTGGCCGCGTCGTACGGACCGCCGAGGCGCTCGAGGATATTTTGGCAACACAAGCATGGGAGGACGTGGAGACCGGGAAGCAACTGGTGATGTTCCAGGCCACGTTCTGCGAGTTCGACGATGGTCGTGCCTCCGAACGGATAGTCCGGCGCCTCTTCCTGGGCGAGAACTTGCCGGACCGGTCTGACGACCTGAACCCGATGGACCGGTCATCCATGAAATACTCAGAAGGCGAAGTCCAGGGTCGATAGGTGCCTCATGCGGAGGCTGGGCGTTCTTGTCGTTGTTGTCATGATGGTGTCGGTGTTGCCGGTGGTAACGAGCACCGCTGGCGCGGCTGCGCCTCTCCGCTGGTCAGGAACGGTGATCAAGGTCACCGACGGCGACACGTTCGACGTGCGCCTCGACAATGGCCAGATCCAGACCATTCGCGTAGCCGGCATCAATACCAACGAGAGCCATCGCGATCCCAAGTGCTGGGCCGACGAAGCAACCGCACGCCTCGAGAAGCTCGTCGGCGGAAAACGGGTCGTCCTTAGAGCTCGCCACGCAAGCTCTAAGGCCCGGGGTCGTCAATTCCGACATGTCTTCCGCAACGGCACCAACATCGCCGAGAAGATGCTGCGCGAGGGTTACGGAATTCCGTTCGTCTTGACCCAAGAGGTCGACTACATCGACGACTACGTCGCCGCTTTTTACGAGGCCAACGAGGCCGGCCGACGGATCCACGACGACGATGCATGCGGCGCTGGTCCAGCCGCGAACCTCGACATGCTCGTGGCCGGCAACGCCGACGGGCCCGACGCCGAGAACCCCAACGGTGAGTTCGTCCAACTCCGCAACAACGCCACGTCCACACTGTCACTCGCCGGCTGGTTGATGCACGACTCGGCCACCGACTACTAAGTCTTCCCCAACTCGGCCTCGAGCGCGCCGAGAGGAGTCCTCCAGATCCACGCGGGCCACGGCCAAGACACGTCTACCCATCTCTACATGGGCTTCGACAAATAGATCTATTCCAACATCGACGGCGCGTTCTTGATGGACCCTGATGGCGACATTCGAGCATTCCAATCCTGGCCCTGCGATGGCCTCTGCGGGACCTCTGCCTTGCCGAGAGTCGTGATCGATGACCTGCAATACGACGGCCCGGGCAATGACAACGACAACCCGAACGTCGAATGGGTGCGTATCAAGAACGTTGGTCGCCAACCGGTCGACCTGCTCGACTGGAGCTTTGTTTCCAAGCCATACGTGCTCTATTCCACCGTCAGCCGCGTGCTGCACCACAACGACACCGTGACGCTCTCTATCGGCCACGGATCCGATTCGCAGTCAGCGATGTATTGGGGCAAGGACAAGTCGATCCTGAACAACGAGGGTGATTCCATCGCCCTGGTCTCTCGTGACGGCGATGTTGTGGCCTGCCGGGCGTGGGGCGATGACACCTGCGTCGAGACCCGCTCCAAGGGTCACGACGGCACACAATCGGACTTCGACGGTGATGGCTTCGATGATCTCGCAGTCGGTGTGCCAGGCGAAGACTTCGGTGCAAAGAAGAACGCCGGCTCCGTTGTTGTCATCCCGGGTAAGCCAGGCGGCGTTGCCCGCGGCCAAGGCCGAGTTTGGAGCCAGAAGGGCACCATCGCCGGTAGGGCTCAGCGAGGCGATCGCTTTGGTTCTTCGGTCGTCACCGGTGACTTCAACGGCGATGGCTGCGACGACCTCGTGGCCGGGTCTCCAGGCGAGGACGTGTCCGGCATTCAGAACGCCGGTGCGGTGAACGTGATCTATGGCTCGCGAACGGGCTTACGCAAAGCGAACAACCGGTCCTTCGTGCAAGGAGCCGTTGCTGGGGCCCCAACAAAGGGAGACCTATTCGGCAGTGCGCTAGCCACCGGAGACTTCAACGGTGACGGACACGACGACCTGGCCGTTGGTAGCCCGGGTGACGCGGTCGGCGGCGCCGACAACGCGGGCACAGTAACGATTATCTACGGCTCTGGCGTTGGGCTCCTGGCAACGGGCAGCACAACCATCGTGCAGAGTGCCGACGGCAACGGCAACGGTGGCCCGCAGGCCGGCGACCAGTTCGGGACCGCGCTCAGCTCCGGCGACTTCGACGGCGACGGCTACGGCTACGACGACCTGGCCGTAGGAACACCCCGCGAGGCCGTGAACGGCCAAGCAGGAGCCGGGCAGGTCGACGTCCTCTTCGGTTCCGCCTCAGGCGTCACCCAGCCCAACCGCCAGGTCTTCGTGCAAACCAATGGCGGCAACGGAGGAGTCGAGAGCGGCGACGGATTCGGCACGGCGTTGGCTGCAGGCGATTTCGACGGTGATGGCTACGACGATCTCGGCGTCGGTGTCCCGGGCGAACGTGTGAACGGTCATGGCGGCGCAGGCGAAGTCGATGTGCTGCGTGGCACGTCAGCAGGCCTCTCGACGACAGGCAGACGAGACTTCACACAAGGTGGCGCCATCGGCGAATCGCCGGGCGGCAGTGACCATCTTGGGGCCGCACTGGCTGCAGGCGATTTCGACGGTGATGGTTTCGACGATCTTATCGCTGGTGCGCCTGGCGAGAACCATCGCGGAGCAACAAACGTCGGGGTCTTCCATGTGTTCTTCGTTACCGCCGACGGCGTGGCTGTTGAGCGGGACCGCCTGCAGGCGCAGCGCACCAGCGAGACCGGTAACCACTACGCAGCCTCGTTAACGGTCCTCGACATTGACGGCGACGGGCGCGACGACATCGTTGCGGGCTCGGCACGGGACAATCTGTCGGGTGGCGCCAACGCCGGCTCGGTCGAGGCGGTCTTCGGACGCAGTCAGGCCCAGTCCGCGAGATCGGTGATCACCCTCAGCCAGAACGGTTCCGTACCGGGCAAGTCTGAGCGCGACGACCGCTTCGGCCAAGGGCTGTAGTCAGCTGGTGGCTATCGGTACGCTTCGATTGCCGTCACCGGCTCAATACTTGTATTCGAAGCGCTCGACGTCTGCTGCATAAACATTGCCAACGATCTGGCGCAGGTCGTCTGTGTAGTAGTCGCCATAGTGGGCATGGGCACTGGTGTTGACGCGGGGCACCTGGTCGAGACGGATCTCAAATCGCGCCATCACTTCGGCGAGGTCGTGATCCAGATTCTCGGTGCGACCCACAAAATCCGCACGCCAGTTGCCTTCAAGATCATTGAAGAAGTCCGCCTGAGGCATCCTCAGGCGGCGGTAGCGCTTCGGGCGAAACGCGGGATCGCCGACGCCGCGCCGGATGAAGTCATCGAAGCTCGAGAAGTCCGTTCGGACCGCTTGCCAGAACGCGTTGTTCGCCAGATGTCGAGCGTGAACCTTGTTCTCGTGCGCGGCGGCGATCATGGAGTACCAGGACACGAGCCGATCCCAGGGATTGCGCACGAATCCAAACACGAAGCAGTTGGCAAACTCGGAGCTCTCGCCCAGCCCTTCTGCCAGGGTGGCATGGCGCCGACCTAATCTCGTGAGGTCATCGAAGTGATTCCACAAGACCTTGTTGACCGACCGCCCACCAGTCTTTTGCACATGGACAAACACCATGTTGTGGGACCGCGACGTCAGCATGGCGGACAGCGTATACGGCCGATCAGTCTCAAGAGTGTGCCCACCAAGGTCGACAGAAGCGGTGCCCCGGCAACGGAGCCGCTGCCGGTAACCTCTCGTGAGCGCCCTTGGCCACTGACCTCGTTACCGGGGAGCGCGAATGGCGCAGCGCCTGGTGCGCACCCTCGGCGATGTGGGCACGGAGAAGACGCAGATGACCTCGAAAACCTCGACACTCAGGGACCAACTCGATCTCTCAGGCCGGCCCGCGAAGCAGGCCAAACGAGCCATCGATCGCCTGGCAGTGATCGGTGCCAAGGACCGACCTGTTTTTGTTGGAGCCTCCCCACGATCAGGCACAACCCTGCTGCGGACGATGCTCAACTCGCATCCCGACCTCGCGATTCCCCGAGAAAGTCGGTTCGCCACCAACGCTTTCGGACTACGCGAGTACTTCGGCGACTTGAGCAAAGAGGACAATCGGCAACGTTGTGTCGAGTGGATTATGGATCGCCGCAAGTCCGGCTTCGCGAACCTCGAACTCGACCCGGAAGAAGCCGCTGCGCGCATGATGGGCGCGCCGGGAGCCACTATCGGCTCGATCGTCGGGACGCCGTTCGCGATGTATGCCGAAGCGACAAGCGCGAAACGCTGGGGAGACAAACGACCGGCCTATATCCGCCATACGGGGAGAATGTTTTCCATGTTCCCCGACGCCCAGTTCGTCCACCTGGTCAGAGACCCACGGGGATCAGCGGCCTCGATGCTGAAGGTCGGCTGGTACGACGGCTCGGTTCCTAAAGCTGCAGAACTCTGGGTCCGATCAATCGAGGCAGCGGTCGCCGCCAGGGCGGCACTCCGCGACGACCAGTTCTACGAACTCACCTACGAAGACCTCCTCGCCAATCCCGAAGGCGAGATCAAGCAGTTAACCGCATGGCTTGGCCTGGACCCGGCCGGCGTGTCCGACATGCTCAACTTCCACCGCCAAAACGATGTCCCGGCCAGCAAGTATCACTGGCGTGTGTCTGAACCGATCGATCCGGCGGCGGCAACGGCATGGATGACAACACTCGACCGAGATGCACTTGCATTGGTCGAGCACGTAGCAGGTGATCACATGGACCGGCTCGGCTACCAACGACAATCGGGCTCGATCGCCCCGCCTCCGGCGATGCTCGACGCTTACGAACGACGCCGTCACAACAAGCAACCCCAGTTCGACAAAACACGCCGCACCTACACTCCCGGCCTCGCTGCTCAGCTGACCTCGGGCCAACGCCGCCACGCATCGATCGTGCGCGCTGCCGCGAGGTTGTCGTCACCTCTGCGGTAGCCCATCGGCGCGCCTACGGTCAGTCGTCGCCTGCTTCGGACGCTTCGTATTGGTCGAGGATCTCTGCGACGCCGCCCTCCGAGATGATCTCGCCGTCGCTGAGCCAGACCGCCCGGTTGCACATGCGCTTGAGCTCGCGATCGTTGTGGCTCACCTGGATCAGCGTGCCGGTGCCACCGAGGAGATCCGCAATGCGAGCCTCGGCCCGTCGACGGAATCGGCGGTCGCCGACGGCCAGTCCCTCGTCGATCAACAGAACCTGGGGACGGACCGACGTAGCGATCGAAAAGTGTAAGCGAGCGCGCATGCCCGACGAATAGGTGCGCATCGGGCGATCAAGCGCCTCACCGAGTCCGCTGAATTCAGCGATCTCTCGGGAGACATCCTCCATCCGGTCGGGGGTGACCCCCAGGGCCAGGGCACCGAGCCGGATGTTCCGTTTGCCGCTCGCATCGCGCAGGAGTCGGCCACCCACACCGAACAACTGTGGCACTTCGGAGACCCTCACCTCGCCCGAATTGATGGGTAACAGTCCGGCAATGGCGGCCAACAAGGTCGATTTTCCCGACCCATTGGGGCCAATGACTGCGATGGCATCGCCTTCGTAGGCCGTCAAGTTGACACCACGAAGCGCGCGAATCTGGGATTGATCGGGCTGATTCCCGCGGCTTCCGATGCGATGGAGCAGCGTGCGCTGGCGACGACCGATCACTTGGTAACGAACATGGACGTCGCGCGCTATCACCGTCGGGCGCTCCGAAGACGGACGTCCGTCGAGATTCGTGAGTTCCTCGTCGGGGCTGATGCTGGTCATCGGAGCCCGTAGCGTTGCTCGCCCTGGCGAAACACGATGAATCCAACGATCAGGAGTCCAACCGAGATCCCACCCGCCAAGACGAGATACGGCACGTCGACGGGTGTCCCCATGAAGACCCACCGGTAGCTCTGGAGCATGAGCCGTAGCGGGTTGGCGTCAATGAGGACTCGCAATACGCCAGGCGTGTTGGATTCGGACAGGAAGACCTCGAGCGGGAACATCACGCCGGAGACGTAGCGGAAGAGCTGGAACAGGAATGGCAAGATTTGCTGAATGTCGCGAAAGCTGTCGTTGAGGCGGGCAGCCAAGAACGCGCCTCCCAGGTTGAAGCACGTGTGCACCAGAACCACAGCCGGGAGCACCAGCCACCGCAGCGATGGTGGCTCGCCTGTTGTGAAGGCAACCACGCCCAGAATCAGCAACTCGAACATGAACGTCAGCAGATTGCTGAAGATCACCGACACCGGAATGAGCGCTCGGGGAAATCGAAGCGAACGCATGAGGCCACGGTTCTTGTCGATGGCCTTGGCGCCGCCGGTGATCGAGCTGGCCGTCATCGAGTAGGTGAAGATGCCAACGGCCAGCCACAAGATGAAGTTGTCGACCCCACGATCGGCGTTGAGCAACGTCCCGAAGACGAAGTAGTAGACGAGGACGCTCAGCAGGGGGTTGACCAGATGCCAGAGATTGCCGAGCACCGTCGTCTTGTGCTCGGTCCGGAGCTCCTCCATCGGCAACGCAGTCGACAGACGACGTCGATCCCACATAGACCTGAGATAGGCACGGGTGGAAGGTTGCTCGGTGATCAGCAGGAGGTCGGGATCAGACATGGGTTGGTCACGGAGGTCTTCCGGTCCGCCCCCACGAGACTCACCCGTGGTTCGACCTCGATCCTCCAAGTCATCAGAGGGCACGAAACCCTCGAAATGAGGTTACCTGCCTCGGTTTGTGATCGGTGCGCACCGGACGCGTCCCGGCTTTGGCAGCATTCGTCATCGCGATCTTCGTTTAGGCTCGCTAACCATGATCGAAGCCGAGATTCCCTTGACGACTCCCGACGGCGTCATGAGCGCTTTCACCACACGCCCCGACAAGGGTGGCCCATTCCCCGTCGTGTTCTTCTACATGGACGCTCCCGGCAAGCGTGAAGAACTCCACGATATGGCCCGGCGAATCGCCGCCACGGGGTACTACGTGGTCCTGCCGAATCTTTACTATCGACGCACCCCCGAATTCGTCATGGACTTCGAGACCGGATCGAACGCCGATGAAATGTTCGACCTGATGAAGACGCTCGGCAACGCAATAGTCGTGCGCGACACCCAGACACTCATCGATCACGTCGAAGCCGAACCCGATGCCGACGCCAACCGCATCGGCGCCGTCGGCTATTGCATGAGCGGGCCGTTCTCCCTCTGCGTCGCGGCCGCCTACCCGGACCGGGTGAGAGCGGCGGCGTCGGTCTACGGCGTACGACTTGCCGTCGACGCCGCCGACTCGCCCCACCACGGGTTCGGACAAACCACCGGCGAGATCTATATCGCGGCCGCAGAGACCGATACCTACGCGCCGCCCGAGATGATCGCCAAGACCGAGGAAGCCATCACGAGTTCTGGCGTGAACGGCCGAGTCGAGTGGTACCCCGGAACCCACCATGGCTTCGCATTCCCCGGTCGAGGAGAGATCTACGACAAGGCCGCCGCAGAGCGCCACTGGTCCCGGCTCCACAGTCTGTTCGACCGCAATCTCAAGACCTGACAAGTGCGCTTCGGTATTCACCTGCCCCAAGCCGGTCCAGCCGCGTCCCGCGATGCCATCATCGCCGCGGCACAACAAGCCGAGGGACTCGGCTTCGATGACGTCTGGGTCAGTGACCACATCGTGGTCCCTCGCGAGCGCGACTATCCCCCCTCGGCGTAAATCCACGAGCCCATCGTGGCAATGTCAATTGCCGCCGCCGTCACCGAGCGTGTCGGCATCGGCACCACCGTGCTGGTTGTTCCGATGCGCCAGCCCGTGTTGTTGGCCAAGCAGTTGGCCTCGATCGACGTGATGAGCAGCGGCCGGGTGATCTTGGGCGCCGCCGCTGGTTGGCTCGAAGCCGAGTTCGACGCGCTGGGTGTCGATTTCGCCCGCCGAGGTCCCCTGCTCGACGAGGCCCTCGCGTTGATGCGTGCAACCTGGACCGAGGATCCCATCAGCCGAAACTGCACCCATCGTCGATCGACTTCGAGCCGGTCGCCCCGACGCTGACTTCACCTTGTCGATGCGTACCCGCTGGGACGCGCTGGACGATGACCGAGACATGATCGTTGCCGAGCTCGAGGAGTTCGCCGAGATCGGTATCCAACACATCGTCGCCGAACCCAAGCAACGAACCCTCGAGGGCTGGCTGCGATGTGGAGAAGCATTCGCCGAGATCCTCGATGCGGCCCGCCTCAGCTGACGAGGTGCGTCAGCCGAACAGGCGGGCTACTCGAAGTAGCGGATCTCGCCCTCTGCAGCTTCGACGACCGCATGGACAGCCTCGTGCAGCGCCGAGTGCTGCACCTGGAACTCTTCGAGTTCGGGGTCTGCCTCTGCGGGATCGAGCGGAACGTCGTCGGGGTCTTCCCCATCGCCCAGCGAGGCCAGTGCGGCATCCCAGTCGGTCGTCTCAGCCTTGAGCGCCAGATACATGCTTGGTGCCTGCATCAATGCCCGGTCGAGGTCGTTGACGATGGCGATGACCACATCGGTCGACGTGCGCACCCCTGGGGTCGAGATCAGGCGCAAGGCTTGGAGCTTGCGCATGGCCATCGCCGCAATCATGACCGGGTCGCCCATCTCGCTGACTGCGGAATCGACGCTGGTGACGTTGAGAACAACCCCGTCGCTCACGCCAAACCATTCCTTCAACGTCGTGAACAATCGCTCGGTCACGTCATAGACGGCCAGCAATTCGTTGGGCTTCGCAAGAGTGGGATCCTCGCCGAAGCCATCGATATCATCCATGTCGTCCACGGGTTCAACCTATCGAGTAGGCCCGCTACCCACGCGACAGAACCGACCACCGCGACAAGTACTCGTCGGCCTGCGCGCCACTGAGCCCGTGGGACTGGGCGAGGCCCTGTGCAATGGTCGAGCGATAGGACACGCCAGGCGCGTTCAGCTGGTGTTCGGCCGGGGGTCGAGGAGTCGTGAACGTGACCATGGGCCAGCCGTCTGCGTCACCCAGATGTATGACCAGGTCGTACCCGTTGTCGCCAAGGCGGACGCTGCCGTCGGCCACCGCCGGCGCCCAATCGACTTCGCTCCCGACTGCCCGACCAGACTCCTGAGCCAGCACGTCTTGGAACTGCTCGGCCGTGATCAGGTAGGCGCGCCCGCGGGTCAGCGCCTCGCCAGGAGCGGGATCGACGAAGGCGACTCCCCCGCCATCCCACCATCGTGACTCGCCGGCGAAGAACAGCCGATGGGGCACCATGACTGGCCGATCGTCTTGCCACCGGCTCGCGTCTCGAGCGCCTGCCTGGACCTGGGTACGGCCGGGTGGAGCGCCGCCTTCGAGGTACACGGCGAACCGCTCGGCCAACAGATTCGACCCGTACGACACGTACCAGACCATGGCGATCAGGTGCCGCTAGTCCTTGTTGAAGGGCGAGGCGTACACCACGAGCTGGACCGCGGTCCCGTGATCAAGCGAACGGATCTTCATCTCGTCGGCCAGCACACGCATGAGCGGAATCCCGAATCCGCCCTCGTAGTCGAGGCGCCCCGGTGCATCCAGCGGACCGGGCGCTTCCAGGTCGGCGGGATCGAACCCCGTCGTTGCGTGGTCTTGAACTTCGACCTCGATGCGATCGTCGGCGAGGTCGCACCGGATCGTGATGCGTTCTTCTGAGCCGAGGTTGGCATGGGCTTCGATGGCATTGGTGGTGGCCTCGGAGACCGCGATACGTAGATCTTCGATGCGGGCATCGCCGAGCCCCGGGTCGAGCGCGGCCGCTGCAGCGACAACGGAGCGAACCAATGATAAGTACTCGGGCTGGGCCGGGATGACGAGCTTGATGCCTTGGGTCATTGGTCCACCCCGACTTCCCGGTCGGGATCAGTGGGGTCGACCACGGCCAACACGTCGCGCAGCCCGGTGAGATCGAAGATCCTCTCCAGCCGCTCGTCAACGCCGCTCACGCGCAGGTCACCGCCCTGACTGCGGGCACGCTTCAGCCCGCCGATCAACACGCCGAGACCGGTGGAATCGATGAAGTCCACGGCATCAAGATCGATCACGAGTTGTAGGTTGCCTTGGCTGATCTGACCCACAATCTCCTGGCGAAGCTGGGGACAGGTGGCCATGTCGATCTCGCCGCTGACGCGCAGAACCGTCCAGCTAGCCAAACTCGACACGCTGACGTTCAACATCACAACCATGAGAATAAGTCATCGCTGGCCGCGGCGCGGTGCACGTCGAGTCTCGGCTCTGTTCGGGCGCAGCTGAGAGCTCCTGGATGTGATTGACATTGACGTAATTCCGCCACTGTGATTTGTCATACCCACCGCCTACTCTTGAGCGATCGCACTCTTGTCGCGCTCCTCACTCGAGGTGTTGCTCGACGAGCTGGCCGACGACGGCCGCATCGTCCACATCGAACGCCTCCCCGCGCGCCCCGAGCACACCCAACCCCTCACACGACCGCTCAACCCCGCTGTCCAAACGTGCGTCCCGTTCGACAGCTACTGGTCCCACCAAGCCCGCGCCATCGACCTTTTACGCGACAACACATCGGTTGCCATTGCCACCGGGACAGCCTCGGGCAAGTCGCTCTGCTACCAAGTACCAATCGCCGAGGCCATCGCCGATCCCATCCGACCTGCGACAGCCATGATGTTGTTCCCCACCAAAGCGCTGGCCCAGGACCAGCTACGCGCATTGGGTTCGATGCATTTTCCCGGTGTCAACCCAGCGACATACGACGGCGATACCGATCGCAGCGCTCGCACCCATGTCCGCAAGAACGCCAACGTCATTCTCACCAACCCCGAGATGCTCCATGCCGGGATCCTCCCCCACCATGGCCGGTGGGACACGTTCTTACGCCGACTCCGCTACGTCGTCATCGACGAGCTCCACGTTCTTCGGGGCATCTTCGGCACCAACCTCGCGCACCTGCTGCGCCGACTCCGCCGCCTCTGCCGGCACTATGGCTCGGATCCGACGTTTGTCTTCACATCGGCCACTATTGGACGTCCCGGGCGCTTGGCATCAGACCTCTGCGGCCTCCCCGTTACCGAGGTCGACGAGGACGGCTCGCCCCAAGGTCCCAAGCTGTTCGCCCTGCTCGATCCCCCCGTCATCGATGCTGCGTCAGGCGCTCGGACCTCAAGCAACGCCGAGACCGCCGCCACCGTTTCCCGCCTTGTCCAGGGGGGTCACCGCACTATTGCATTCTGCCGAAGCCGCAAGGGCACCGAACTCGTGGCCGGCCATGTCCGCGACATGTTGCCCGACCACCTCGACGACACCGTCCGCTCCTACCGTGGCGGCTACCTGGCCAATGAACGTCGCAAGATAGAACAAGAGCTCTTCGATGGCGAGATCCAGGCTGTCATCGCGACCACGGCGCTTGAGCTGGGGCTCGATATTGGTGGCCTCGACGCCTGTGTGCTCAACGGCTTCCCCGGCACCATCTCATCAATGTGGCAACAAGCCGGGCGCGCCGGGCGTCAGCGTCAAGAGTCAGTCGCGGTAATGGTGGCCGGCGAAGATCAGCTCGACCGCTACCTCATGGGTCACCCCGACGAAGTCTTCAGCCGAGCCCCCGAACCAGCGGTCATCAATCCCCGCAACCCGTTCATCTTGCACCCCCACCTCGCGTGCGCTGCCTACGAGCTTCCGCTCAGTCACGACGACTACCAGTACTGGGGCGGCGAACTCGACGACGGCGTCCGGGCACTCGTTCGCGACAACAAGCTCAGGACCCGCCGCCGCCTGCGCGGCGGAGGCGAAGAACCCATTGCCGTCTGGGCCGCACGAGGTATCCCGGGCCGCGACGTGGGAATCCGTAGCGGATCCAGCGCCGAGTACCGGATCTGGCACAACAACGGCTCACTCATCGGCACCGTCGACGAGGGTCGAGCGTTTTCGCTGGTGCACCCCGGTGCCATCTACCTTCACCGTGGCCAATCGTTCCGAGTGCTCGAGCTGGACATCGACGACCACTCCGCCGTCGTCGAACCAGACGACGGCGACACCTACACCCAGGCCCGCACCAACATCGACATTTCGGTGCTCGATGTCGAGCAGGTTCGCACTGTGGGCCGCAGCCGCCTTCACCTGGGCACTGTCGAGGTCAGCTCACAGGTTGTGGGCTACCAGCGCAAGGACGTCCGCAGCCGCAAGATCCTCGGCAACGAAACGCTGGAGCTCCCCGCACAACAACTCACAACACGATCGTTCTGGTACACGGTCGCGCCAGAACTGTTCGCCGATGCGGGCGTGGCAGAAGCCGACTGGCCCGGCACCCTGCACGCCATCGAACACACCGCCATTGGGATGCTGCCACTTTTCACTATCTGTGACCGTTGGGATGTCGGCGGCGTATCGACTGCGCTCCATGTCGACACAAGTTTGCCGACAATCTTCATTTACGACGGCTATCAAGGCGGTGCGGGCATCGCCGAGCTGGGCTACGAATCCGCCGATCGGCATCTCGCCGCCACATTGGGCGTGCTGGAGTCATGCCCCTGTACCAACGGGTGCCCGAGTTGTGTGCAATCTCCCAAGTGCGGAAACGGCAACGAGCCACTCGACAAACACGGCGCGATCGCGCTACTCCAAGCACTACTGGCCCCGCAGCCCGATGGCCGGAACGACTCCCAGACAGCCCACGACGACACCGCCACACCCATCGACCCTGGGGCTGGGGCCGACGTCATCGACATCCGGACGGCACGTCCCGCACCCGTCGACTAGACAGGCAGGTGTGGACGCCGCGCACGCAACCAACCGCACCCCGACAGCCCACTTCGTGATCACCGAGTTAGCTCAGTTGAGTGGCCCCGCCGATGCCCTGGCCACCGGAGCCATCGCCGTTGTCGAATTCGAGAGCGATCGGCACCTTCACCGCCGCGGCCTGGACTTCCTGTCCGGCCTGGCGTTTGGCACTCGATCCGAGCTTGAAAAGCTCGGATCCGGCGTCTACCGGCTCACCCCGGCCGACTGAGGAAGTCGGCAGCCAGGGTCACTCCTGCGCGCCAACACCCAACGCTCCCATGAGTTGGTCCAGAACCGTGATGCGAGCAGATGAGCCGTCGTTTAGGAGCGCTCGCGAGCCGAACAATGGGTAGAGGACCTCGTCTTGGCACCAGACCCAAATCTGACCCATCGTGGGGTCGTCATGGCCGCTCGCAGCATTGGGGCGGTAGATGAACGCCACATACCGAAGTCCGTGGACTGCGTCCGCTGGAACCTCAAACGAGCTGGGAGCGCCACCGCCCATCTCCACAGCAATGACCGCTGTTTCCAGCGGCAGTCCTTGGAGCAGTTGGTTGTCCCCGGTGGAGAGTCGCAACACAAATCGATCACGAACAGCCGTGGTCAACGACCCCGTCACGACGGCATCAGCGCCATCCGCGAGGTCACGAACACTGAGGAGAAGCCGTGATACGCGAGCTTCATAGGACGCGTTCAGCTCCGCCGCCATCTCATCGGGTTCAAGGAACCCGCTGCAATTCGGCGCGGCGAGCTCAGATTCAAACCCGCCATCGAGATGATCAAAATCCACACCGATCAAGACCAGTAGGTGAGCATCCAGCGAGTCGTCAAGTGGTAGTACAGCGGGCATAACCGCGACCGACGGAATGCCAAGGATCTGAGCGACCCGCAGTCCATCGAGTTCGTACCCTTCGTCGTAGTAGACGCTGCTCATTTCTACGATCTCGGTCGCGTTGACTGGCGTGAACGTGCGATAGCCAGCCCACGCAGTAAGCGAGTCCCGGACGCCGACGGCCGCTCCCGCTATGGCCGTGCCGTTGGCGATGAGGACACGCACCGCCCGGGCGGGATGAAGAATGTCCTGCAGATCCTGTGCAGTACCCGTCAGCGGACGGCCCTCAACATCCTGGATGGTGTCAGTCAGCAGAGGCGGGTCCAGGGCCGGTTTAGGCCTCAAGACCCCAGCATCGCCATCGCTGGCTTGAGAAGCGCCATCCGAACTATTGGCGGCCACCGCTCCGATCTCCTCGTCTTCGACGGGGTCGTCGAAGATCGCCGAACCCGCGACGCCACCGACTAGCGCGACTACCGCCGCAGCCGCCAGCCAACCGCGTCGTCCGCGATGAGGCCCGTCCACGACAGGGCCGGCATGGGCGGCCCCAAGGACGACATGGGCACCACCCGGAGTGGCTCGAGAGGCTCGAGTTTCAAGTGCTTGGCGGAGCTCGTCGTTATTCATGGCTGCTCTCCTCATCTCGCAATGTTTCGCGAAGCAGCTTGCGCGCCCGCGAGGCGCGTTGGCGGCAATTGGGTTCGGTGTCGTCAAGTTGGTCGGCAACCTCGGCGAAGCTCAGCCCCTCGACGTAGACCAGGTACAAGAGCGCACGATCCCCTGGCTCGAGGTGCTCGAGGTCATCGAGGTCCGACCGATAGTGCGCGTCAACGCCTTCAGGTTCTGCAAGTTTCGGCGCAGCACGCGAGAACAAGCCACGGCGTCGTTGACGATTCATCGCTGCCGTCAAGATCGCCCGCCGAAGATACGCCTGTGGATGCTGGAGATCGATCAGCGATTGGGCCCGCAACGCGGCCACAAGCGCCTCTTGCACCAGATCGTCGGGGTCGTGGCTGCCAGCGCCGACAACTGCCGCATATCGGAACAACGCGGGATACAGGTCGCGAACGACATCGTCGTCATCGAGATAGGTCACCCTGACCGGTTCCTCCGCCACCAACTGCGCCACACCTGTCGAGAGCAACAAGTGCACCCGTTCGTGACAGGGTCGCACGAAATCATCGGGTCAGAAACGTCGCACTCGGTGATCCAAGCCCGAACTGGGCGCAACCCCCAGGTCTCGTCCACATCGGTTGGCACGACCGGCCCGCGACTACTGGCAGATGTTGGTCACCGACTCTCGCTGCGCATGGTGGTGCTCTCGCTCATCGTGATGTCGCCGACAAGGGTCCCGATAATCGGCACGGTTGTGGTGCTTTGGTAGCTGACGGTCACGGTGACCGTTGCGGACCCCTGCGACATCAACACGGTTGTTCGTTGGGGGTCGAGGGCTCCCGAGTCGATAGCCGATTGACGAGCCTCGGCGAGCAATGGCTGCACGGCGGCAGTCCTCGCACCTTCGCGTGCGGCATTGACGACCATGATTTGGTCGCGCACGACCAGCCCGACCTGCACGATGAACAGTGCCAGGCCCAGGACCAGGGGAAGCACAAGGGCAAACTCGACCGTGGCCTGCCCGCGTGCTCCCCTGCCCCTGAGTTTCACGCGACCAGCGCCGTGACGGACCGCAAGACGGTGTCGAGCAGTCCACTGATCCGAGTCGTCGAGCCCGCCCAGGCGATTACCAACATGGCAATGGTGGCCGCTCCTACGAGTACCAGCGCATACTCGGCTGTTGTCTGGCCGCGATCTTCGCGTTGTCCATCAGTGATCTGTTCACAAACGATTGGTGCATCCATGGAACTTCCTTTTCAGTAAAGAATGAGGGGGAAGCGAGCGAAGCCCGTGACCGGGGCTAGGGGTTGACGATGCCAAGGCCGTCGAACGTGCCCGCCAGTGTCGGCACGACGGTCAACAACACGAAGGCGGGGAGGATGGCCAAGACCAGTGGCATCAACATCCGCACCGGCACACGGCGTGCCTCAGCTTGCGCGGCCCGGCGCCGATCTTCGCGGGCCTCGGTGGCAAGACGAGCCAGGATGGGCCCAACCTCGGTGCCGTAGTGCTCGCTGCCGGTGAGCGCTCGAACGAGCGGCTGGGCGGCCTCGCCGAGTTCGGGGCCGATGCGGCCAAGCGCGTCGGTAAGCCGGTGGCCTCGCTGCACCAGCCGCGTTGCGGTCGCCAAGCCGGCAGACACCGGTCCGATTGGCCGGGCGCCAACCGACTCCACCGCTGCAGCGATGGCACCCCCGCCGGCCAACGCCAGGGCTAACAAGTCGATGACCTCAGGGAGCTCGCGGCTGACCACCCGTTCGTGCCCAAGCCGGCTTCGCCGTGCCAGCAAGACCGGTGCCACCAGCATCAACACCGCTCCGGCAACGCCCAGCCGCAGGTCCACGGTCAGCCCGACCAGGCCCACCACGACCTAGTTACCCACGCGGCTGGTCTGGCGGAGCGCTGGCGCCATCACGGCGCCGGGCGGTACCCGGACAACTCGTGGACGTGCACCGGCCGCACCCATGAGGACCAGACCACCCCAGACCCAGGGCAGCAAACCAAGCACGCCCATCACGCGATCCTCGAGGTAATGCGCCGCATCCACGCAAAGCCCACGATGTCGAGCATCACCCCGACCACCAAACAAGCAGCCCCCAGAGAGGTCCCGATCAAGAACCTCAACATCTGCGGGTCCGCGGCACCGGCCACCAACCCGAACACCAAGGGCAAGACAGCGATAAGCCCGGCCGAGGCCTCGGCTTGGGCAGCCAGCGACCGGACCTCGCTGGCGAGCGCAACTTCGCTACGCAGGGTGTCTGCCACCCCGTCGAGGGCCTGCGCCATCTGGCCACCGCTCTGCGCTGCGAGGGTGATGGCTGCAACGGCGAGGCGCACCCCAGCTACATCGTGGCGCTCGTCCGCCCACACCTCCAAAGCATCGGACAAAGGAGCGCCACGGTCGAGCCGGGTCACCATCTGATCCATGTCGCGCCGGAGTGCCCCAGGCCCAAGGTGGATGGCACCGGTCAACCCGGCACGGAGCGACAGACCCGCCCGGAGCGAGCGAGCTACCTCCTCCAGCAGGATCGGGAGGCCGGCGCCAACCTGTCGCCGTTCCGAGCGCCGCCGCAACCGGGCCAGTCCCGGTACCGCGTCGACCATGCCAACAGGGTGCTCGGCGCGCAGCCACACGGCGATGGCAACGGCCACCACGCAAGCTGCCCCGAGCACTCCTTCGAGACTCACGGCGCCAACCTCTCATCGGGCGAATTACTTACCCGGCCACCGGCCGACGCACCGTGCCGTCGTGGTGCTCGGCTTGGAGCCTGAAAGCGTCCCCCAGCCCCGACGAGGTCGCACATCGCTCCGTCTGGCCCGGGCCCCGCGACAGCAACAACCTGTCGATCCTGCGATGCGGCGCGCCCCAAATGCACGACCAGATCGATCGCCGCGACAACAAGCTCACGCGCCGCGGACACCGAACTGATCGACCCCTCCATGACGATCATCGATGTAAGCCGCGCCACAGCGTCGGCCGGGCCGTTGGCGTGACATGTCGAGAACGAGCCCTCATGGCCAGTGTTCATTGCCTGCACCATGTCCAGCGCTTCGTCGCCACGAACCTCGCCCACGATGATGCGGTCGGGCCGCATCCGCAACGCATTGCGAACCAACTCGCGAATCGCCACTGGTGCGGGCCCATCGACCGAAGCCGGCCGGGCCTCAAGGCGAACAACGTGACGGGCGCCCAAACGAAGCTCTGCGGCATCCTCGATGGAGATCAGTCGCTCGCCAGACGGAATCAGGCGCGCCAGTGCGTTGAGCAAGGTGGTCTTGCCGGTGTTCGTGCCGCCCGAGATCAAGATGTTGCACCGCGCATCAACGGCCCAGCGCAACAATTCGACCGTCTCGAGGTCGCCAAACTCCTCCAGCTCCACAGGTCGGACCCGAAAGCGTCGCACGGTGATGTAGGGGCCATCGATCGCGATTGGCGGCGCTGCGACGTGCACCCGCGACCCATCCGCCAGACGCCCGTCGACCATGGGCGAGCTCCGGTCCAGCCGCCGCCCCAACGGAGCGATGATCCGCTCCACGAGGTGGTCGATCGTGGGGCGATCGATCTCTATGTCTGTCCTGTGGAGCTGGCCATTCTGTTCGACCCAGATGGGGCCCGGGCCGTTGACCATCACCTCTGTAACACCTTCGAGCGCAAGCAGCGGCTCCAGGCCGACAAGACGATCCAAGACTCGCTGGACGGCATCAGCGTGCTCGTCGCCATCGAGCAATGGGGCGCGTCGACGAAGATATGTCGACACCGAGCCCGCTGGATCGAGCGACGCATCCAGGTCGAGCGCCCAACGGTGACAGTCGGCCTCTAGCTCTCGTAGCTCGGCACTCATGCCACCGCCTCCAGCGCTCGATCCAGCCCTCGAGGCGTCCGGGAAATGAGCAGACCCGCGTCGACAGCGCGGGAGATGGAGGGGTCGACATTTATCTCGGCAATCACCGGGGCCCCGGCCGCGGCTTCGATGTCAGCCGCTGCCAGCGCCCGCTGTGGATCCCGGACGACCAGGACACCCGACGGCGTGACAGGAGCCTCGACCGTTCGACTCAGTGCGAGATAGCAGGCTCGGGTCACCAGGATCGACCGGGTCGACTGCGCTGCGACGCGTCGTGCCAGCTCAGCTCTGGGGGACGAACCCAACACGCACCCGGCATCGATCAACACCAATCCCGGGTGTGCTTCGAGCTGGCCCACAAAGCCATCAAGATCTGCTGTGGTTGGTAGATGCCCCTTCCCCCGCCATAACAGGCCTAGGCCTGACGAGACCTCAACCGCCAAGCGGCCGAGGCCATCGGGCACTGGTTTGTCCCGGCTCAGCCAATCGACGACACCAGGGGTGTCGGGAACCGGGCAACCCAATACCAGGGGCTGGTCTCCGCAAATGTCGACCAGGACCACACCCCCCGGCTCGGTCCGGGCTCGATTGAGCGCAACAAGCGCCGCAGTGACCGAACACCCGACGCCACCCTTCATGGACCACAAGGAGACGAGCACGCGACTCCCCCTTCATGCAAGAACACACAGTGGGGGAAGTGGGAGCTGGGCCCTCGCAACGTATGAAGGGCGAGGAGCGAGGACGGAAGTTCCGCTGCGACTAGAGCATGCGGGCCACTTCCAATCGCACCCTACGCCGACCCTGTGACAGTCACAACCGCAGAGCGCTGCCCGGTGCTACGTCAAGACGGGGCGGTGCCTCAGCGGTCGCGACGGAGCTCCTTGGCCAGACTGGATGCACTCTTGCGGTTCTTCGATGGCGACCATCTCGTCGTTGTCCCTGTCGAGGCGGTCCCCTGCGTCGTCGACTTAGGCGTCGTGCACTGCCATGGTGTCCTCGTGCCCCTCGAACCGGCAGGTCACCCTGTCCGTCGGCAAAAACGCGTCGAACACAACGCATGTGGACGGTTCTGGGGCCGACTCGCCCCCGCCTGCGATCGCGGCCATACTCACCCCGTTGGTCCTCGGGCCAACGGGGAGGTGTATGAGTACCTGGTGGGCTCCCCCGCCTTCAAAGCGGGTGATGCGAGCGATCCTCGCATGGCGGGTTCGATTCCCGTCCACCTCCGCCACACCCAAAACCTGTTCAGATGAGAAAACGTGTTGAGTTGGGGTCTGGGTCGGTTCAAGGGGTGACGGCTGCAGTTGAGGGTTGAGGTTCCACCGGGCAGAGCGTGCTACGGGCGATGATCCCC
>CAWKYX010000020.1:0-22562 GCA_963854265.1 Acidimicrobiia bacterium | reverse complement strand
CGAGCTCGCCGATGTTGCTGCAGCGTTTGTTACGGCGTGGGGGGCGGGGGAGTGGGACGTCCTCGACGAGCTGGTATTCGACCCGAGTGTCGAGGCCGGCAAACGCCACCGTGAGACTTGGAACGACCTCGAGGTCAGCGACTTCACGATCGAGGCCGGGGCGATAGCCGAAGACGGGCCTAGGGCCTCGCAGGATCTTGCTGTGCAGCTACAACTCGACGGGCTCGGCACGTGGGAGTTCACGACGGTCCTCGGCCTCGTCATGGTGGGCGATCGTTGGTGGGTCGAGTGGGCGCCAGCGGTGATCCATCCGGGGCTGGTCGACAGTCGCAACATCGAACGGCGCCGGGTTTGGCCCCAACGCGGCATCATCCGTGGATGGGACGGTGCGCCGTTGCGGACCCAACGCCCCGTTACCCAGGTCGGCATCGAACCTCGCCGCATTGTCGACCGTGATGGCTTGCTCTCCGAGCTGGGACTGCTCCTTGACGTCGATGCTTTGGAGTTGGGTGAGGCGCTGGACGCTCCGGGAGTCCAGCCTGATTGGTTCATCCCGGTCGCGACGCTAAGGGCCGACGAGTTTCCGGCCGTCTCGCTCCAGCTCAGTGACATGGCTGGGGTGATCGTGCGAACCGGCTTCGATCGGCTTGCACCCACGGATGACTTCGCGCAGCAGGTACTCGGAACGGTCGGTGCGATCACGGCCGAACAGTTGGCAGATTGGGGCAAGCCCTACGACGCCACCCGAGTCGTCGGGCGGTCGGGGCTGGAGCTCATCTACGAATCCGAGCTGGCAGGCACTCCCGGCGGTGACCTGCGATTGGTCGACCGGGGCGGATCGCTGGTGTCGGTGTTGCAGACCTTCGCGGGGAGAGCAGCCCAAGACGTCACAACCGGTATCGACGAAACGATACAAGCCGCCGCAGAAGCGGCTGTCGCTGGTCTGGCCGACCCCGTGGCAGTCGTTGCCGTCGACGTTCCTACCGGGCAAATTCGGGCGGCCCTCAGTCGCCCAACCAATGAATTCGGGCGAGCGTTGTCTGGCGCATACCCGCCTGGATCGACATTCAAGACCATCACGGCGGCCGCGTTCTTGGATGCGGGGGGAGCACCGACGTCGCCCGTGGCGTGTCCGGCCGAGGTGTTTGTAGGTGGGCTTCGATTCAGGAATGCGGGCGGCGGTGGGCTCGGGACGGTGTCTCTGCAAAACGCGTATGCGGCTTCATGCAATACAGCGTTCGTGAACGCTGCGATCACTTTCGATGCCGACACGCTGGGTGCGATGGCCGCAGCGTTTGGTTTCGGACTCGATTACTCGGTGGGGATCAACACGGGCGGAGGGGTGATCCCCGCGCCTATCGACGATGCTGAGTTCGCAGCGTCATCGATTGGTCAGGGACGAGTGACGGCGAGTCCGCTGCACATGGCTTCGGTGGCAGCCGCCGTCGCCGGGGGAGCGTGGCAAGAGCCGGTCCTGATCATCGAACCAAGCCGCCAGCGGGGCTTCGAACCAACGGGGTTGGACCCCGAGGTCATCGCGGGGTTGCAATCCATGATGCGCCTGGTCGTGACCAACGGGACCGGGGGGGCGGTGGCTCGCGCAGGCGGCGATATCTCGGGCAAGACCGGTTCGGCCGAGTTTGGCAACGAGGACCCGCCCGAAACGCACGCGTGGTTTGTTGGCTACCGCGGCGATCTGGCATTTGCAGTGTTGGTCGAGGGCGGCGGCTCTGGCGGCGGCGTGGCCGCTCCGATCGCGGCCGAATTTCTCGCGCTGATCGACGCCGGCTGAAGCAGTTCGGCACCACGTGTTGTTTAGATGGGGTCAGACCCCACCTCAACACAAAATGGGCTGGAGGCTTGTCTTCTGAAGGTTTCGCGGAGCCAACTTGTTTAGATGGGGTCAGACCCGATCTAAACAAGTCGTGGGTTGGATGCCGGTGGGGAGACGGGCCCGCGACGCGACCAAAGGACCGTTAGGGCCGACGTGCGGTTGCGGTGATGGGCAGACCTGAGGCTTGAGCTCAGGCGGGGATGGTGGCGCCTGCGTCGATGCGACGCTTTACCCTGGCGCCGAGCACGGCGAACTCTTTGTCGGACACGACACCCGAGGTGTGAAGGATACGGAGACGGTCGAAGTCAGCCTCGGGTGAAGCATCGCCTGTCGCCACCAACGCCGGCGGCGTGAGGGGTGTCCGGTCTGGCGTGGGAGCTTGAGTGGGTGGCCGAGGGGTGGTTGCCACGGGGGAGACGGGCTGTGGCTGGATCGGAGCAGCTGCTGGCGCGGGTTGCGTGTCGCCTGCGGCGAAACTGTTCTGAACGGTTGGCGCAGCGTCGGGCTGAGGGGAACCGCTGAGCGGGCCCGGTGAGGGGAGCCTGTCGAAGGTCTCGATCACGCGATCCAAGAATGCATCGACCTGCGTCGGCAGATAGCCGCCTCGACGCACCGTTGTGAAGCGGACGCCATGGATGTAACCGGCGGTGATGCGTTTGTCTGCGTTGGGACCACCAGCGATCGTCTCCGCGAGCACCTCCAAGAAGGGGTCAACTTGGGCGGGGTCATAGCCGCCGCGCCGTATTAGTTGGAACTTGATGTTCTGGACGTCAGCTGCGGTGACCGGTCCGGTCTCGGGTGGTTGCGCGCTCATAGCCCGCACGGCATTGCCTGGAACGCCCTTCGCTGCAAGGACGGTGAGCGAGTTCCATGTTCTTGCTGGTCAACCAACCGGTATTCATTGTTCTTGGATTGCGATCGGGCACACTATGGCCATGGGGACCGATGTTGAGACCAGCCCGCCAGAGACACAACGCGACGAGGGCGATCACGATCGCTTCAGCCATTACGTCATTGGTGGCGGAGAAGCGTTGATGCGTTCAGCGGTCACCGGCGAGCCTGTCACGGCCTTGTGTGGAAAGGTCTGGGTCCCATCACGAGACCCGAAGCGGTACCCGGTCTGCCAGTTGTGCGAAGAAGTCCAAGCCGGTCGCGACGGTGGACTGATCGACAGCTGACCGACATCTGGCGCGCCGGTTCGCCGTCGGCCGTTACAGAGATCTTGTTGTTCGGCTGATAGTTTTTCCTTGGAGAATCGGGCACGCTGGTGCGGTGGAACACCGTGACGTGATCGTGATTGGCGGCGGCCCCGCTGGGGCAGCTGCGGCCATGAGCGCTGCCCGCGGTGGGGCATCGGTAATGGTGTTTGAGAAAGCCCAGCGCGGTCGCGACAAAGTGTGCGGCGATGGGCTCACGCCTCGTGCGGTCGCTGCCCTCGAAGAGCTGAAGATCAGCCTCGATGGGGTGCATCGCATTGATGGCCTGCGCATGATTGCCGGTGGGACCCGGCGAGAGCTCGAGTGGCCCGGCAGCGGCCGTTTTCCTCCCTATGGAGCGGTGTGGACACGCCGAGCCATGGACGAACATCTCATTTCTGCCGCCGAGGAATCCGGCGCTGAGCTCGTCTTCAACACCGAGGCACTGCCGATATTCGATGGCGATCGAGTCATTGGTGTGGAGGCCGACGGCCGGCGCTTTGCTGCAGACCTAGTGGTTGTGGCCGCTGGGGCTCAGGGAGCAGTTGCTCGAATGCTCGGGGCAGACCGAGATCCCAACGAACCCTATGGGTTGGCCATCAGGACCTATGTCGAGAGCCCCCGCCATGGCGACCGTCTCCTCGAGGCATCGCTGGCGATGCGCGCTCCAGACGGGACCCCCATTCCGGGTTATGGATGGATGTTCCCTGTCGGCGATGGAACGGTCAACCTTGGTGTTGGTGCGCTGTCGACGATGAAGGGTTTCAAGAAGCTCAACCTCAACAAGCTGGTCGATCTCTATCGAGACCACGTTCGCGAAGAGTGGGGCGTGGGCGACTATCTCGAGCGCCCCCGGGCATGGCGGTTGCCGATGAGTTCGTTGGCCCGCAGCGGCCCAGGTTGGGTAGCCATTGGTGACGCGGCGGGACTCATCAACCCGATGAATGGCGAGGGCATCGATTACGGACTCGAATCCGGGATGTTGGCGGCCGAGCTGTTTTTGGCCGATCCGGCGACCGCTCCGGTTGAGTACGACCGACAGGTGGGGGAGCGTTTCGATGCGTTCTTGCGGACTGGGCGGCGTTTCTCATTTCTGATAGGCCACCCGTTCATCCTTCGTAATGGGCTGCGTTTCGCGGTTGGCACGCAAGCTATTGCGAGCCTTACCTTGCAGGTCATGGGCAACCTGGTCGACGACCAGACACCGGGTGCGGCCGGGCGGGTCCTACGGATTGCCGACCGCGGACTAGCCGTGGCCGATCCATTGCTCCGCAAAACTCGAGCGACGCGCTGAGCCAGGTCAGCGATGGGACGCGTCAGCGGCCGTCGACGCTCCAGTGCCACGGCTCTGACCACAGGTTGTAGAATCCATAGTTCGGGCCATTTGTCACCAGCCACTGGAACTCGCGAGAGTTGCGGTCAACAATGGCGCGACCGTCAGCGGTGAGATCCAGGGCAAGCCCTGCTTCGTGGTTTGACGTTGCGGGTCGCGCAGTTGGGGGGCTGCATGCCTCGGCCGGTGCATCGAAGATCAGGTAGTCGGAGCCGCCGCAGTTCTGTATCCGGAGCTCGATCTGGTGCTCGGTGCTGCGCCATCCTGATCCCCCGATGATGATGCCGTCGGCTTCGGCAGCGTTGATGAGATTGCGTAACTGCTCCGCGATCGATTGATGGATATTGATGCCGCGGACGTTCACGACCTCGTCGGGTCTGGCGATCATGTCCGACCCTCTGGGACCAGCGGGTTCTGCTGAGTCTTCCGCCCGTTGTTCGGCCGCGGCCTTTTCCCGCTGCCGTTTCCTGGCGAGTGCTTGGGCGACAGCGAGCCGACGTGCGATCTCTTCTTCGCCACGTCGGATCTCAGCAGAGAGTTCGACGTCAATCGCTGCGAGGGCTTCAGCTTCGGAGAGCCGGCGATCGAGGCGTTCCTGCACTCGGAGCAGTACGTCGGTTTGGGTTTGGCGAGCAGCTTCGGTATCGGTCCTGACCCTTGCGAGGTCGGCGAGGTCCTTTTCTGCGGCCGCACCAAGATCCAGCGCTGTCGTCTGTGCTTCGGTCAGGTGGGCATTGATGACGCGGAGCTGATCTTGAATCGTGGTCACACGGCTCACGACGATGTTGTAAAGGCCCTGGCGCAGCGACCACTCCATGGGGTCCTCGGCCGAAAAGACGGTTGCCTGCGCTTGTTGGTGACCGCCGACGTATTGTGTGATCGCCGACTCGACGATGATGGATTCCAAGTCGGAGCGCACAGCCTCGAGATCTGCGATCTCGGTTGCGACGGCTGCGATGTCAGCTTGGGTCGCCGAGACTTGGGCTGTCGCTACTTCGAGGCGTGATTCAGCAATGTTGATGGTGATGTCAAGCAAGTCGAGCTTGACGGCGAGGTCACCGGCTTCGTCGTCCAACGCATTGATGCGGCTGGCCACGTCGGTGGCATCATCTCGGGCCTCTTGGCGATCGGTCTTGGCTCGATCGACGTCTTGTTGGGTCTGGGCCCCAAGCGGGCTGGAGCCAGCAAGAGCGACAAGGGTCACCAAGGCCAACCACCGCGGTGGGCGCTGACGACGAGCTGAATCGGGTTGGGAGGGGGTCACGCGGGTCTCCGGATACGGCAACACAACGTCGCCCGTAGGAGAGGCGCACGAAAGCACCCCGCTACCCCAGCTCGTCAGAATAGTCCAGCCCGGCATCGATGATGCGGAGGGGGCCTGCTCGCGGGCAATGAGGTTTGGCGTGCCGTACCGCCATCGCGGCTATGTGCCTATTCGGGCTCAGCGACGGGTTCGACGCCCAAGATCACGAGGATGTGTGCGTCTTCGAGGTCGTCGACGGGCGGATTGTCCGGCATGAGGCCAAGCGTCGACCGGTCGACGCCCAGCGCATCAGCGATTTCGCGGGCGTTCGCGTCGTAGCGGTCAATGTGGTAGACGACGAAGGGAAGGGTGTTCAAGTCCCGGCTGACGTTGACGGACACCGCGTTGTAGCCGAAGTTTGCGATCAGGGTGTCTGATGCTGCCGAGGCGCGCCCGGCGATGTCGGTACCGTTCGCCACCAGCACTTTCACGAGGTTGGGTGCCTGGTAGTTCGGGTCTGGTGTTGGGGTTGGAGTCGGTGTTGGGGTTGGGGTCGGCTGGGGTGTCGCGTTCGGGTCCGGTGTAGGTGTCGCAGTTGCCTCGGGGGTCGGCACGCTGGCACCAGCCTGGGCCACGGGACTGGGGTCTGGATTGAATCCGAGGCCCAAAACCAGCGCGCCAATGGCGGCGGCCGCGAGGACGAGCGCAATCGCGCTGGCGGACTGATCCTGCAAATTCATGACGGACGAAGGTTAGTGGGGTATCGAGCCAATAGCGCCCGGGCGAGCAACGGTGGAGCGAAGCATCCCCAGGTGGTCATACGAGCGCCACAACGCTGGCGACGCCGGCCTTCACGTGGATGTCGTTAGCCCGCAACGACGAGATCAGCATCGAGAACTACCACAATGTCGACGCCCGTGAGATCTGCTTCAACGGGAGCCACAGCCGGGAGCGGCGCGACCTGCGTGGACGACAGCCCGAGGTCGGCGGCAATGTCAAGCGCCGAAGCTTCGAAGCCGGCTGCGTAGTAGATGTTGCTGGTCCCGTCAGCCTGTGACAGGTCGGCGTTGGTTGGTTCCAGCGCGCTGTAGCCAAATCCTGCTAGTTGTGTGCTGATGGATCCGGCGAAACCGGAGGTTTCGGTGGCGTTGGCGACGAGAACATCCACGCTCGCTCGCGGGATCGTGTTCACGACGGGCGTGGCGCTAGGCGCGGGCTCTTCGTTGGGATCGGTGCCAGTCGGCCTCGCATCAACGGTTGGCGAGGGGTCATCAAACCCGACACCAAGCACCAACACACCCACTAGGGCAGCAGCGACCACCAACACCAAACCCCTACGTATCTCTGAATTCATGACCCCCCGCTTTCTCCGCGCACCCCAATCTTGACCCAAAACGTGCCGACAGTGGCCGACACGTGCTCGCGGCGGCACTCAGTCGGGGTAGACCTCGGGGCGATCGAGCGGCACATTCAGCCAGGAAACGAGCTGGCGCACCTGGTCGTAGGCGGCCAGCCGTGCCGTGTCTGTGCCGACTTCTTCGGCTTCGAGGAACGGAGCGTTGAGTCGGCGCGCCATGCGGGGGCCGAGCTCAAGAAGCCCACCGCTGTCTTCGGTCGCCCATTTCGCGAGGATGTATTGCACCAGGGCACCAACCGGCACATCGATGGCCTCGCTGAGGTTGGAGAGCGTGGACAGCGGGTCGAGCGGGGCGTATGCGGCGATGTCGGCCTTGAAATTGGCGTCTCGATCATCGTCGGCCCATGGGCCAGACCAGCGTTCGAGCTGGACTGACGCCAGACCATGCGTTGTGTGATCAGTGTCGGTCATGTCGCTTCCCTGTTATCGACCCAGACCTGCGGCCGCAACCACCCACCCGGTGCTGGTCACCCTATGAGACCGGCAGCGCCCCGCCTAGCTCCAATGTGGCTCAGAACTTGTGATCTCCGAGGCGTTGTAAGAGCTCGATGGTGGACTCGCCCGGGCGCCGACGCCACAACGTCTCGATCGTGCGTGGTTGGAGGTCGCTGCTGGGAGCGGTTCTCGTCATGGTGCCGCCGTCGATGGCGATGACTTCGACTCGTTCGGTCCGGCGTCGCCAACGACGTGCTCTTGTCAGGACGAGACGCTGGGTGCGCGCCGTGAGCTCGCCACCTTCAACTGCCCAACCGAGGTTCTCGAGATCGAGACTTGCCTGTGCGAGTGCAGCGAGCGCGTCGTCACGAGATAGTTGTGTTCGTGCGTGGGTGGGCGAGGACACGGTGCTAGTTCCTATTCGTTCCTATTCGAATCGGGGCCCGTTCTCACGAGCACAACTCGCCCGGCGAGAGTCGGGCACGAACTGAGGACCAGTGTCGTCCGCCTTAGGCGCAGAGTGCGGCCGTGACGCGATCAACCTTTCTGTGGTGCTGACGTTGACCTTCGAGCTGTCACCAACCTCATAGCCGAGTACAACTAGGTGGCCGGCGGCATCGGTGGCGGCGCGTTTCGGGCGCCCGCTGGGCCCTGCAAGGGGAGTGGTCGCGCTGGTATCGTCGGGCCACCTGAGCAGGACCTGTGTGTTCTTCGGGAGGAGCAGTTATGTCAGGCGATCTTGATGAGCGAGAAGGTCAAGCCACCATGGCCCTGTCGTCGATGGCCGACATCTTGGCCCTCGATGGCTATGAGCTCCGTGTGGTCTGGCCTCAGGGTTCGCCGCTCGAACTCGCTGTTGCCGCAGGCGTCGACGCCTGCGAGGACTGCCTAATCCCGATCGAGCTGTTCCGCAGCATGGCGGCAGACAAGCTCAAGGACAACGGCCTAGCGGTACCCGAGAGCAATATTCAGGTGCGCTACCCCGCCGATACCTGATCCGTGGCGGTCATGATGGTGTTGTGCTTGGCGTTGGTAGCCCACCAGCGAGCCTTATCTGGTTGCCGGATTGCGGGTGCGACGCCTGCGACAGCGGCTCACAGGACGCACTCGACGAACTGGACACTCAGGTCCTTGGGGTTGTCACAGGCGGGTTCCGGCATCTGAAGCGTGGCGATTGCAGCATCACGATGATCGGTGACGGAGCCGGGCAGGCATCGGGCCTCCGGCGGCGCGACAACATGGCCAAGATTCTCGCGGACCCAAGGGGATGGGACGAGGTCGCGGGCACGTCCTGGCTCTGAGGTGTGCCCCGACCACGTCATGGCTGCCGGTCCGTCCCGGTTCCTCCATGCCCATATGCCCGGCCGTAGACGCGACGTTCCATGACCTAGAGGCTTTTGAGCGCGCCTATGTTGTGGCTTGTAGGCCCAGTCGCTGGACACTTGCGACACTGTCTGTGGGTCTACTGTTTCTCTGACAAACGCAGGTGAGCGAGATCGTTCTCTGACAAACGCAGGTGAGCGAGATCGCACGACGCAGCACGAGCGCTCAACCCGACGGGTTGATCACGGTTCTTCTCGATCGGCCGGCACCATTTGGCGACCGTGACGATGCAGCCGTTCGTCCCGCAGATTTTGATGGTGATCTTTGGGCTGACAGCGGGACCCTTCAACGCCAGAGCGGTCAGGACTCAGCAACCGCCGAGCATTTCAGTTCATCGACGGGGCCAGACACCAGTCTCAATCCGTAGGTATGATCGACATAGATTGGAGTGCTGATGCGTAGGTTGGAGAACAGGGTTGCCCTGGTGACCGCGGCCGGTTCCGGGATGGGAAAGGCCAGTGCCGAGCGGTTCGCCAGCGAAGGGGCGCACGTCGTCGTCTCTGACGTGAACGAGGCCGCAGCGAACGAGGTCGTGAGCGTCATCAATGATGCTGGAGGCTCGGCGAATGCCGTGGCATGCGACGTGGGAGATCTGGAGCAGATCGAGGCGCTCATCAACGGTATCGAGCGGGAGCATGGGGTGCTGCATGTGCTCTTCAACCATGCCGGGATCCCCGGCCCGTCCGGTATGGACGTGGAGCTCGATGACTGGACGAAGACCGTCGAAATAAACCAGCGAAGCGCGTTCTACGCCACCACGCATGCACTTCCCCTGCTGCGGAAGGCAGACGGCAAGGCATCGATCATCTTCACGGCCTCGGTCTCGGGCATGGTCGGGTCGCCCTTCAGCCCGCTCTATTCCATGACGAAGGGCGGCGTGGTCCTGCTCATGAGATCGCTGGCCGTGCGGCTTGGCCCCGAGGGCATCAGATCAAACGCGATCCTCCCGGCCCTCATCGAGACGCCAATGCTGTCGCAGTTCTTCGGCCGTGAGGCCGGAGCCGACATCGAGGACCTGAAGGCGAGCTACAAGTCCTCGGTGCCTATGGGGCGGGTGGCGGCGCCCGAGGAGATCGCAGGCGCCGCGGCATTCTTGGCGAGCGACGACGCCAGCTGGGTAACCGGTGTGGCACTGCCAGTCGACGGAGGGTTTCTCGCACAATGACGCTGACTCAGGACTCGGGACGACAGATGGGGACGGCGGCGCGCGGGCTGATCGACGGTCCGACGTGCTGGATTAACGGCGTGTGGGAGGACGGCGACAGCGGCCAGCTGCTCAAGTCGGTCAACCCCAGCACCACCGAGCTGATCCGTGACGTCCCGGTCGGATCAGTCGCGCAGGCAGAACGCGCAGTGCAGGCCGCCCGCCGCGCCTTTGACGATGGCCCGTGGTCACGGGTCAAGCCGCGCGAGCGCGCCCATCTCCTCCTCGAGCTGGCCGACCTGATGGAACGCAATGCCGAAGACCTCATCGAGGTGATCGTGACTGAGGTCGGCTCGCCGGTCGCTCTGTCCAGGGCGCTGCAGGTCGGCATGCCGATCACCAATATCCGCTGGGCCGCCGAGATGGCCCTCAAGGGCCCACAGGGCGGCTACGAGGAGTCCCTGCCCCCACACATGGGACCGCCCGCCAGCTCATCTCTGCTGCAGCGGGTACCAGTCGGCGTCGTCGCCGGCATCACCGGCTACAACTTCCCGATCAACTCGGTCGTCTGGAAGCTGGGTCCAGGCATCGCTGCCGGCTGCACCCTGGTGTTCAAGCCGTCGCCGCGCACTCCGCTCTCAACGATGGCCTTGATGCGCCTGGTCGAGCAGGTCGGCTTTCCGTCGGGCGTGGTCAACTTTGTCACCGGTGAGACAGAGGTCGGCGAGCTGCTGAGCTCTCACGAGGCCGTGGACCTGGTCATGTTCACTGGATCGTTGGCCGTAGGCCGCCAGGTCATGCAGTCTGCGGCCCAGACGACCAAGCAACTCGTGCTTGAACTCGGCGGTAAGTCGGCGACGATCCTGCTGCCGGGAGCCAACATCGCCGAGCTGACCGGCCCGAGTGTGCTGCGGTGGGTGCGCAACTCCGGCCAGGGTTGCGGTGCGACCACTCGCACGCTCGTGCCTCGCGCCGACTACGACGAGTACGCCGCTTCGGCGGGTGACTTCATCGCCGGGCTCAGCGTTGGCTCGCCCTTCGATGAAAGCACCGATATTGGACCGCTGATCCGTCCCGAGCAGCGGGATTTCGTCGAAGGCCACGTGGCGAAGGCAGTAGAGCGCGGAGCGGCCCTGCTGGTCGGCGGCGGTCGCCCGGCCGGTCTGGATGGCTATTTCATGAACCCGGCACTCATCGGCAACGTCGACAATTCCGACGCGATCTGCCAGGAGGAGCTATTCGGCCCGGTCGGCGCGCTCCTGCCCTATGACAACGTCGAGCAGGCCATCTCGATCGCCCACGATTCGCCGTACGGCCTCCATGCGGCGGTGTACGGCCCGCCGACCGAGGCCTTCGACGTCGCGCGTCGGCTTCGGACCGGCGCTGTTTCCATCAACGGAGGCGGTGCCATGCGGCCCGAAGGACCGTGGGGCGGATTCAAGCTCAGCGGCTTCGGACGCGAGATGGGCGACGACGGCTTCCGTGAGTTCTTCCAGGTCAAACACCTGCAGTGGCCGATCAGATAAGACGGCCATTCCCTGGTCACAGGCTTAAGAGACGGTGAGTCAGCCTGTAGGCGGGATTCTGTCCAGGAGCCCGTTAACCGGGGTCTCCCTGTGTGGCCATCCATCTTTGCGGTCTACCTGGGGACTGCTTCCGAAGAAGCGGGACGGTCGGCCCGTATCCCACGCTTGACCTTGCTCCGAGTGGCGGTTGCCAGCTGCCGAGATCACTCCCAACACTGGTGCGCTCTTACCGCACCGTTTCATCCTTGCCTGTGCCTGGCGCCCCGAAAGGCGACTGGCCATCGGCGGTTTATTTTCTGTTGCCCGGTCCGACAGGTTGCCCCATCCTGACTCTCGTCAGCACTCAGACCGTTGGAGTCCCGACCTTCCTCGATGTTGTTGTCGAAGCTTCGGCTCCGGACCCCGAAGGGTCGAAGCTTGCGCATCGGCACAACACCGCGGCCACCCGGCCGACTCACCGTCGCGGACAGTGTCGCCGATCTCTTCGCAACTCACAACGGGGATGGGTAACCTTGAGCGCTGCTTCTTCAGTTTGATACGCCCGCGTGACGTTGGCGGCAATACGATCGCCAACTACATTGCGGTCTGGGTGAGTGCATCACCTGAGCGGGCGGCTCGAAACACCAGTACTTCAGGGATCGACACGTGACCACCCCACTAACGCCTTGGAAGGCCGCACCCGACGTGTTTTGCGTCTCTCGGCCTGCCTGATCGACCGGATCGAGCGGGCGATTTCGAGCCTGACGTTCACCTCGGCCGATCCGCAGTGCCACTTCTTTGCTCACACCCGTCTCGCAACCGCCGAGGCCGGTCCGGCCATCGTCGTCACCGACGTCGCCGAATACGAAGGTGGCGGGCGCCAAAGCGCTGTCGTGTGCAGTGCGGTGGTCCACCATGACGCATCTGAGGGTGAGCGGTTGGTCGTGATTCGGACCCACCTAGAGGACCAGCACACCCGCCACGACGGCGACAAGATCGTTTTTGAAGAGCATCACGATGCCATCAGAGCCGCCATGGCCGGAGCGGTGGCGGACTTCGACCCCAAAGCCGAACATCGACGCAGGCCCGAAAATCACGGTCCTGGCGCCGAAGCCGCACCGCCTGACACCAACGTTGACTCCTCGTTGCCCGACGGCATCCCGAGGGTCGAGCGAGCCCGCACTAGAGCAGAGCCCGCGATCATCGAGGCGCCACCTCCTTCGCGAGTCGACCTCCGACAACTGGCGGCCCTCGGCCTTGTCGTGCTGGGGGTGCTGGTGTTGCTGCTGGCAATCGCAAACGGATCAGCTCTCGTCATCGCTGCCGGTATCGCTGCTGCTGCGGGTCTCGGGTTTGCCGGCAACCGCGTGGGCGGCGGCTGAATCTCTCAGTCGAATCCCTCGATTGGCTGACACCCGCGCGTCGGCTCGCGGAAGCGACTAACCTTCGACGCGAACCGAAATTTTCAACAAGCTACTCAACCAGGAGGAGCCTCCATGGCGACCCCCCAGCCGGCAATCTTTGACGAGATGGGCCGCAGCCAGTGGTACGTGCATCTCAGCCGTACCGATGGTGCCGATATCGGCCACATCAAGGGTGTCCTTCGCGACACGATCAACGCCGCCGCCGGCCAGCCCGGCATGAACCTGTGCATGGGGTTTGGCCCTACGCTCAACGAGGCACTCAGCGGCCCGGGCGTCGATGACTTCCAGGCCTATGAGACCATCGTCTCAGGCGATGGTTCCGGCAAGGAAGCCAAGGGCACCCAGGAAGAACTCCTCCTTTGGTACAACGGCCCAGACAAAGACATGATCTGGGAAATGCAGTTCAATGCTCGGACCGCACTCGAAGGTCACATGAGCGTCGCCCGCGAAACACCCACCTTCGTATGGCGTGACAGCTGGGACATGACGGGCTTCGTCGATGGCACCGGTAACCCCGAGGGTCATCGCCAACCAGAAGTCGCACTCATCCCTGAAGGTCAAGCAGGCGCCGGCGGCAGTTTCGCCATTGCCCAGCGTTGGGTCCACGACCTCACCGGCTTCAACAACCTCGAGCTGGCCGAACAAGAAGCAGTGTTTGGTCGCAAGAAGGCTCCGGCCACCGAGAAGACCGACACGATTCCCGCGGGCTCACACCTCGCGCACGTTGAGCTCCGTGAAGACGGCAACAACGGCCACGAAGGCAGCAGCAAGCGCAACGAGATCGCTCGTCGCTCCACGCCGTATGCCTTCCACGACGGCACGGTTGGTCTGTACTTCATGGCCTTCTGTCGTGAGCAAGCTCCGCTGCGTGAACGCATGAACCTCATGTACAACGTCGATGGCACTGGTGTCCGCGATCAACTCACGGACTTCTCGAACCCGGCATCGGGTTCGTTTTACTTCATGCCCTCAGTCGAGGACATGAACGGGATGCTCGCCTAGCAGGCACGGTTCTTCAGTTGCCCCGGTGCCTTCACGGCGCCGGGGCAACTGTCGTCTTTGGCTGAGGTCGGTGACCACGTCAGCGCAATATCTGAGCGACCCAGCCGTCGAGCTCTGAGCGCTGGATCACTGTGGACCGACCCAACGATGCGGTCAGGGCGCTGACCTGGCCAGGCGAAAACCCGCTGACGGTCAGGTGACCGTCAGGCCGCAACAACCGGTCGAAGTCGCCGGCCATCGATGCCAGGACCGGAGCCTGGATGTTGGCCACGATGTGGTCGAATGAGGCTGGGTCGAAGTCAAGCAACGCTGCGTCCGACACCACGATGTTGCCGGCGACGGCGTTCAGTCTTGCATTGGCCTTGGTGGCCTGGATCGCTGCTGGCGCAACGTCTATGGCCGCAACCTGTGCGCCCCGGTTGGCGAGGGCAACGCTGAGTACGCCGGACCCGCATCCGACGTCGAGTACCCGTTGGCCGATAAAGGCCTTCTCGTGTGCCGTGTCGAAGGTACGCAGCACCAGCTGGGTCGAGGGATGGCGGCCGGCCCCGAAGCCTGATCCCGGATCGATCTCGATGACCTCGTCATAGCGGTCACGGTCGAATTTGGACCACGGAAAGCACACGCAACAGCCAGGTGCGAACACGACGGGCGCCGTATGGCGCTCCCACGCTCCGGCGGCGCGAGGCGACATTGGTCCCACAGTCGCATGCATGCCGTCGACCCGCAGCGCCCGGGCCATGGCGGCGGCAGCCAAGTCGTCGTCGAACCATGCAGTCAGGATTGCCCGGCTCGACGCGACCGAGTCGCAATCGACGCCGCTCGCCCCGCCAATCAGGAGGGCGTTGACGTGGTCGTCTTGTTCGGAGTTGGTACACGCAACCACACAGCTCGCCACGGCGTTCGACGCTACCGGCTATCCAACTGGTGGCGCGGCCGCGATCCGACGGATACTTGAGCCATGAGTCTTGACGATCACGGTGGATGGCCTGGAGTCCTGGGCGAGCTGAGCGCCGGCAATGACTTGCCCGCCGACGCGGCCGAGGCCATCTTGGCCACGGTTCTCGTGGGCGAGGCCACTGACGCCCAACTGGCGGCGTTCGTGGTCGCGCTCCGTCAGAAGGGCGAAACCGTCGACGAAATGACGGGTCTGGTGCGGGCCATGCGCGGCGCCGCTCTTCCGCTCAAGGTCCCTGAGCACACCATTGATCTCGTCGGCGCCGGTGGCTCGCGCATGGGCCGTGAGGCGGCGCTCAACGTGTCGACCCTGGCGTCCTTTGTTGCGGCTGGAGCCGGAGCAACGGTGTGTAAGCACGGCAACAGGAAAGCATCATCGACGTCGGGGTCGTTCGACGTGCTCGAGGCCTTAGGTGTTGCGATTGAGCTCGAGGCCGAAGCCGTCGAGGAGTGTGTCCGCGAGGTTGGTGTCGGGTTCGCCTTCGCTCGGACGTTCCATCCGGCAATGCGGTTCGCCGGACCCGTGCGGGCGCAGCTCGGTATCCCGACGGTCTTCAATATCTTGGGTCCTCTGTCGCATCCTGGACTCCTCACCCGCCAGGTCGTCGGCGTCCCCGACATCGAGACGGGCAAACGCATGGCCGCCGTGCTCGCCGCCACCGGCTCGGAGTACGCCATGGTGGTCACCGGCGACGGCGGACTCGACGAGCTGTCCACGACTGGCCCCAACACAATCCACGAGGTCCATGGAGCCGACACGATCTCGACCATCACGTTGGACCCGGCCGAGCTAGGTCTGGCAGCAGCAACACACGCCGACTTGCACGGTGGTGATGCCGCCGCCAACGCTGCCATCGCCCATCGGATCTTTGGGGGCGAAGCGGGCCCGTACCGTGACATCGTGGTGCTCAATGCTGCAGCCGGGCTTGTCACCGCCGGCATTGCCGAAGACCTTGGCGATGGTTGCGAACGCTCCGGGGCTGCGATCGACTCCGGCGCGGCGGCGGCACGTCTCAGCCAGCTGGTCGAGCTCAGCCAACGTCTGGCGGGTTAGGTCCGCGAGCGGCTCGCAAATGTCCTGAGTCAGATGGTGCGGAATCGTCTGCGCCGCAAGGTCGACTTCGCGATATCGCGCAGCACGCAGCGTATAAAGAACGCCCCGCCCTTGGTTGATCTGATCGGGTGGGCGACAACGCGTAGCGGGTTGCCCATGCCTCGAAGCGGGTGCTTGAGCTGGGCCACGATCCCATCAGGCATGGGCTCACTGATTCCGTAGCGTCGGGGGCGCTTGTCCTTTGGCATGTAGTAGGTGCCGAAGATGATGTCCCACAGGGGCAGGAAGACTGAATAGTTGCTGTTTATTGCGTCGCGCTCGTTGGCATGGTGCCAGTGATGGAACTCTGGTGTGATCACGAGACGATGAAGCGGCCGCCACCTCCATCGCACGTTGGCATGCAGGAACAATCCGGTCACGATCTGAATGATCGCGAGCGTGCCGCTGAACTGTGGCGAGAAGCTGGCTGCGATCAAGAAGATGAGTGGGGGAGCAACGATGGCCCCATCGAAGGGATGGTTCCGGAATCCGCTGACCCAATCCATTGTCTCGGGCTGCCATATCTATGCCGTTGGCCCATGTGCAGGGGGTCGTCGATCGAGACTGTCACAGGGGGTTCCTAGGGTCATGGGCATGGAACATCTCCCTCAGAGCGGGCCGCTCGAAGTCGATTGCAACACGTGCGTCATGAAAGACACCGATGCATGCGATGACTGTTTGGTCAGCTTCATCTGCGACCGAGACCCCCAAGAAGCGGTGATCATCACCATTGACGAGCTCCGGAGCATGCGGTCGTTGAACCAGGCCGGGCTTGTCCCGGGACTCAAGCACCGGCGCCGGACCGGTTAATGGTGCCTGTCGCCAGGAATCACGCTGCGCCCGCCCATCCCAGCAGCAAGGATTGGCGGCCATGAGCCTGAGCTTCGAAGACTGCCTCAATCACCTCGCCGTCAACTACCGGTGAGGCATCCTCGGTGGCGTCAATCGCCAAGGTGCTTTGTACGACGTTGAAAGAGCTCGGTCCCAATGCGCCGTGTTGGAACTGGTCAGGGTCCAATTCGACAGCGGGATGGGTCGCGCGTCGAATGGCTCAAGAAACCGCCGTGCACCGGGTTGACGCGCATCAGATCGATGGAGCGGTCGCTGCTGACATCGACGCAGCGCTCAACGTCGACGATGTCGATGAGTTCATTGACGTGTTTGTCGGCACCCCTGCCGACCATCCGCTCGGCGATGCGCCGATCTTGGAGATCGTGGCCGGTGACGTGCGGTGACTCATTGCGCTGAGCGCTGGAGGCGTTCGGCGCGACACGACGCCGCCAGACGCGTCAGTGTCAGGGTCGGCGTCGGAGGTCTTGCTGGCGCTCTGTGGCAGATCGAGCGGCGCACAATGGAGTGGTCCAGCCGGCATCGGTGATGCCTGGACCAAGCTGGCCACCATCGAATGAGCCCGCCCCTGTGTGCCTCGACGGCCGCAGGTGGGCCACACTTGACCACGTGACCGGTCCAACCATCGATGAGCTGCGAGAGATCGGGGACCAAGCAGGCCTGGACGCCCTCGGTGTTGCGGCGGCAGAGGTATTCGAGTCGACCTTGGCCGACCTTCACGAACGCAAGGCCGCTGGATTGCACAGCGACATGCAGTTCACCTATCGCAACCCCGAACGGTCCACCGATCCGCTGCGACATCTCCGCGATGTCAAGACGCTGGTGGTTGCGGCACGGTCCTATCACCGCGACCCGGGTGATCTCGCCGTCGATGGACCAGCAGGCGACGTTGCCCGTTATGTATGGGAAGACCATTACGGCGAGCTCACCGCCGCCTTGCGGCTGGTGGCCGACGAGCTCGAACGTCACGGCTGGAGGACTCGGCTGCTGGTGGACGACAACGCGCTGGTGGACCGAGAGGCAGCGTTTCGGGCCGGCCTCGGGTGGTACGGAAAGAACGCGAACCTGTTGTTGCCTGGCCGCGGCAGCTGGTTCGTTCTTGGCAGCATTCTCACCGATGCGCCCTTCGAGCCAGCGGTGCCGCTCGCTGATGGCTGTGGGTCCTGTAGCCGGTGCCTCACGAGCTGCCCGACCAACGCCATTGTCCAGCCGGGTGTCATCGACGCCAACCGGTGTCTGGCCTGGTTGGTGCAATCCGCCGGCATGTTCCCGGCTGAGCATCGCATCGCGCTTGGCACGCGTATCTATGGCTGTGACGATTGCCAAGAAGTCTGTCCACCCAACCGGCGGACCGCCCAGCAACCCGTCGAGATCACCAACGCGGCTCGCCGACCTTGGGTCGCGTTGCTCGACATCCTCGGAGCCAGCGATGACACGCTTCTCGAGAGCTACGGGACGTGGTACATCCCCAAACGCGAGCCTCGGTACCTTCGACGAAATGCCCTGGTCGCACTGGGGAACAGCGGATCTCGCGCTGACCCTCGCGTCGTGGCGGCGGTGGAGAGCATGCTGTGCGTCACCGACCCAATGGTGCGCGCCCACGCAGTGTGGGCGGCCAAGCGGCTTGATCTCACCGATTGCCTGAACCTTGTCGCCAACGACGATGCGCCAGAGGTGCGCATAGAACTCGCCCGCGATGTGCCCGCAGCGCTCTGATCGGGCACGATGACGACCGATGCGTCATCTGCTGGTCACCAACGACTACCCGCCCAAGTTCGGTGGCATCCAGAACTATCTGTGGGAGCTGTACCGACGCCTGCCCCCGGACGAGTTCGTCGTGCTCACCCGACCGTACCCGGGCTGGCAAGCGTGGGACGCGCAACAAGAGCACCAGATCATCCGCACGCGCCAACGGGTGCTGCTACCAGAACCTTGGCTGTCCCGGCAGATTCGCCAGATTGCTGACGACGACGGGACCGACCTGGTGATGTTCGACCCGGCCGTGCCCGTGGGTGCGCTGGGGCCTCGGCTCGGCTTGCCGTACGGGGTCATCCTGCACGGCGCCGAGGTCACTGTGCCGGGACGTGTGCCAGGGGCGAGATCGGTGCTGGGTGCGGTACTGCGCAACTCCCAACTGGTCGTGACCGCAGGCGACTACTCCACCTGCGAGGCCGAGCGAGCCGCCGGCCAAGAGCTCCCTGTAGCCATCGTGCCACCTGGCGTGGACGTCGAACGGTTTGTCCAGCTCGACGAGCAACGGCGCGCCTCGGTCCGGGCCGATTACGGCATCGCTCCGGATGCGCCGGTGGTCTTGACGCTCAGCCGTCTCGTCCCTCGCAAGGGGATGGATGTTTTGATCGACGCGGCTGCAGTTCTGCAGCGCAGGCACCCCGACCTCGTTGTCCTGATCGCCGGTGGAGGCCGAGATCGTGCCCGTCTTGAGCGGCGGGCCCACAGTCAAGGCGCTCCGGTGCGGTTCCTTGATCGTGTCCCCGATGCCGAGGTGCCTGACCTTTACGGCATCGCTGACGTGTTCTCGATGGTCTGTCGGGTCCGCTGGGGTGGGCTGGAACAAGAAGGATTCGGCATCGTCTTCCTCGAAGCAGCGGCCACGGGCGTGGCGCAGGTTGCGGGAAGCAGCGGGGGCGCAGCCGAGGCTGTTGCTCATGGTGATACTGGCCTTGTGGTGCAGCGCCCACGGTCGGTCGACGAGGTCGTCGGGGCCATTGGATTGCTTCTGGACGATCCGGCTCTGCGGCTCCGGATGGGATCGGCGGCTCGAGCACGGGCTCTGGAGGCATTCTCCTACGATCACCTCGCCGAACACTTCCACTCGGCCCTGGTGGCCACCGCCGACGGGATCGCAACATGACACATGCCGGCTCCCCGGGCCCGAACGGCCCGCCCCGGAGGGGCAGGAGTGGGGGAATAGGGCCCGAACGGCCCGCCCCGGAGGGATGCTCTCTACCCGCTGAAGTCCTGGGCCTCGTTCGTGTGCGATGGGTGTCGGCGAGCCAATGCTGGCATCATCGACGCTGTGATTGACGATCTGCCCGAACAGGGCCGGGGCTTCATCGTTGCTGGTTGGCTCGGCACCGCGATCTTTGTTGTGACCGCGGTGCTTTCGGCAGCAACATCGTCGATGCGGATCGTGGGCGTGGTGACCGCGCTCGCACTCTTTGCCGCAGGCATCTACGCATTCGCGCTGTCCTTTGCCCGCGGGGTCAACCGCAGCCGGGTCGAAGAGATCAGCGTCGTCGGTCTGTACTTTCTGGTCGGTGGGTGTGTGCCTGAGGTCGCTCGACGCCACTTGATGGCAGCGTTGACCGTCCAGGTAGTCGCCGCATTTGCGACGGCGTCAGCGCGACCCTTCACAGCGGTCGCATTCGGTATCCTTGTGCCGATGTACGGTCTGGGGATGGCCGGTCTGTGGGCAGCGACCCATGGCACGTTCCCAAAACGCCGGAAGCTCCGGCCCAAGAAGATGAAGAAGTAGGTGACAGCTCATGACTGACCACGCATCCCAGCGAGCGATCATCGATGCGTCCCCCGAGCAGTGCTTCGAGGTTGCATCCAACTTCGCCTCGTATCCCGAGTGGGCGAGCGACATCAAACATGCTGAAGTGCAGCGTCTCGACGACGACGGACGCGGCGGCGATGTGACATTCCGCGCCGCTGCCATGGGCCGCAGTACCACGTACACGCTGCGGTACTACTACGGCAGTAACCCACTGCGGATCGCTTGGAAGCAGCTCGAGGGAGACATCACAAGCAAGCTCGACGGCGAATACGAATTCTTAACCGTCGGCGACAACCCTGCCCAAACCGAAGTCGTGTACCACCTCGAAGCTCTGCTGGTAGTTCCGATCCCGGGGTTCGTGAAGCGTCGGGCAGAATCCCGCATTATTCGAACCGCCTTGGAAGATCTCCGACAACGCGTTGAGGCAACGGTTACGACGTGAATCCCGAGCCCGTTTTTGTCGGGTTCGACATCGGGGGCACCAACGTCCGAGGCGTACCGCTTCACGCTGATGGCTCCATTGGTGACACCGTCAAGATGGCTCGTCCCGAAGACCCCGAGAACCTCGTCGTGACCATCGCTGCGCTCACCGGCCAACTCGCGGAGGCCGTAGGTGCAGAGGTCGCCGCTGTTGGGGTTGGATGCGCAGGCATCGTGGACAAGGCGGGCGTCGTCCGTGCCTCGCCGAACATTCCGTCACTGGTGCAGTTCCCGCTGAAGGACCAACTCGAAGCGCGGCTTGGTCTCGAGACCCTGGTGGAAAACGATGCCACGACCGCAACATGGGCAGAGGCCCGGCTTGGCGCTGCCCGGGGCTTTGACGACGTCGCTTTCGTGGGCCTGGGGACAGGGATCGGCACTGGCTTCGTCCTTGGTGGTCGGCTGCACCGCGGAGCCGCCGGCTTTGCAGGCGAATCGGGCCACATGACCGTCATGCATGACGGGCTGGCGTGCGCTTGTGGGCGACGTGGTTGTTGGGAACGCTACGCGTCCGGAACGGCATTCGGTCGACTCGCTCGAGAGGCAGCCGCCGACGGGCGTGCGGATTCGCTGTTGGAACTGGCGGGCGGAAGTCCCGATGCTGTGACCAGCGAACACGCCGCCACGCTGATCGCCGTCGGCGACACCCAGGCCCTGGCGATCCTGAGCGAGCTTGGCTACTGGGTCGCGGTCGGGATCGCGAACCTGGTCAACGTGCTTGATCCCGCAGCTGTGGTGATCGGGGGCGGTTTGGCCGAGATGGGCGAGCCACTCCTTGCATCGATTCGTGCCGCTTATCCAAAAGTCATGATCGACCACGAGCTCCGCGACGCGCTGGCTATCGTGCGCTCAGATTTCGGCGGTCGGTCGGGCGCTATCGGCGCGGCATTGCTGGCGCAAGACCTCTGAGTGCGGGCCCGCGGGCCGCGAAGGTATTAACTCTTGGCCGGGGGCCTCGGCAGATATGGTGCACGGATGGAGTTCCGCCGGACCACCAACCTTCCCCCGTACGTCTTCACGATCATCAACGACCTCAAGGTCGAGGGTCGTCGCAACGGAGACGACATCATCGACTTCGGATTCGGAAACCCCGACCTTCCGTCACCTGAGATCGCCGTCGAGAAGCTCTGTGAAGCGGCCAACAACCCGAAGAATCATCGGTATTCATCGTCGCGGGGCATCCCCAAGCTCCGCGAGGCCATCTGCAACCTCTACGAGCGCCGCTTCGGTGTAACCCTCGATCCCGAGACCGAGGCCATCAACACCATTGGTGCAAAAGAAGGCCTCTCACACTTAATGTGGGTGCTGCTCCAACCGGGCGATGCGGTCCTGGTGCCGTCGCCGTCCTACCCGATCCACTTGTACTCGCCGCTGTTCGCCGGCGCTGAAGTCCGAGAGATCCCGTTGTCAACCGACAGCGACTTCTTCACCGCAATGCGCGAGCGCTGGGAATACAGCTGGCCCAAGCCACGGGTCATCTTGTTGTCGTTCCCGCACAACCCCACTACCACCTGTGTCGATCTCGACTTCATGGCTCAGGTTGTGGACTTCGCGAAGGAAAAAGACGTGCTCTTGGTGCACGACTTCGCATACGCCGATCTTGGTTTCGATGGTTACAGTCCACCGTCGATCCTCGAGGTTGATGGCGCCAAAGACGTTGCCGTGGAGCTGTACTCCATGACGAAGTCGTTCTCCATGGCTGGGTGGCGCGTCGCATTTATGCTGGGCAACGCCGAGGTCATCGCGG